>CBDUKB010000036.1:0-19064 GCA_965367695.1 uncultured Putridiphycobacter sp. | reverse complement strand
CAGGTTGGACCAAAGGTCAATTAGAAAATGAATTGAAAGAAAATGCTTGGTTGGTATCAAAGATTAAAGATATACCTAATTTGATGAATTCAAATAATGACAAATTATGGGAAGAGTACATGAATTATCAAGGTGGTAAATACAAGGCTTTTGCTCAGTTTCCAACAAATCATAAATTGAATTAAGCTTATTTATAAGTCTCAATAAGGTGTTCATTAATAAACCGCAGCATTTTTTCTTGATTGCCTTCAACGGCCATAAAGTTTTTAAATTGAGGATAAATATCGACATGGAAAAAACTAAAAAGGATATAACAATCTAAGTAGTTTTCTTTTTCCATTTTTTTTGCAAAACGAAATAACACCGGTAAATTGTCTTCATTTTCTTTGAGAAATTCTTTCCAAGAGTATACTTCTAAATAACTTTCATTGGTGATTTCATTAGCCTGAATCAAGCCTTCGGCTGATGTATAAGGACTAATTTTATTTTTAGCTGCACGATAGGATTGATAAGGTGAAATCAAAGTAGGTTGTGTTTCAAAAAGCATGTTATTGGCATAAAAATCTTTTTTTATTTTATGCTCATTCATCCATTTGTTTTCGTGTCTTAAAATGGCTTGTAATTTATACTTGATATCATTACTTGGGTAGACACAAAGTGCTTCAATGCATTCATTTTTCGCCCGAAACCATAATTGTTTGTCAGTTAATACATCAATTAAATATTTCCTAGGTTCAATTAAATTAGGTTGTAAGTTTTTAGCAATATTTAAATAATAAATAGCCGAGTCATATTCTTTTTCAAGCCAAAATACGTCACCTAAATATAAATGTGCTTTGTAAAAGTTGGGTTCAGTAGCCACTGCTTTTTTGTAATTTAAAATGGCCAGTTTATGATCTCCAATGATAAAGGTTCTTTCAGCTTCATTAAAATAAGCAAGGGCTTTATCACCAATTAAACTATCGGGGTCATAATCTATTAATAATTTTCTTAAATGAAAATCGGCTTTATTTGATGTGGATTTGATAGTCGCTTCTCGACAAGCATCAATAAAAGTTCGATTATTTCCTGCTAACATACTCGATTTAATATTATTTGCAGTAATAATATTTAAGGAGTCATCTTCTCCTTCAACTTTAATTTGAATGCCTTCATACATTTCGTTTAATTGAGAATACTGATAGTATTTCATGTTAATCAATGTATTCCAACCATCATCATTGCCATAACTCACTGACTTATCAAGATATTTCTCTAGTTTTTCAATGCCTTTAGTCATGTTTTTTTCATAAGTTTTAATGGCTTTATTCAATTGTTTTTGACTTTGTGTAAAGCTGATTGAAGTTGTTAATACCAAGCAAAATGTGAAGATGTAATTTATTGGTTTCATGCCCATAGTTCTTTTAAGTATTCATGTATTTTAATCACTGTATCATTGTGATATGTTTTCGTTCTGTAATTGTTTACCCATTTCACGCCTTCAATGGCATTGGTTAAAAATAGTTCATCTGCCGCCAAAAGGTTTTGAGGAGTAATGACACATTCATAAACTTTTATATTTTTAGCAATGGCTAAATTTATTATTTGCATCCGCATGGTTCCTCCTAAACAACCAGCATCCAATGCGGGTGTGTACAAAACACCATTACTGACCAAAAAAAGATTTGCAGAAGATGATTCAATGATGCCAAGTTGGTCGTTTTGGAGTAATATATCATCCAATTGATGTGCTTTAGCGTATAATTTCGCCATGATGTATATTAAACTATTTTTTGTTTTAAAATTTGATAATATATTAATCGGTTTTTTTATTTCGTTGTATAAATCAAGTCTTAAGCCGTTCTCATTCAATTCAAATGAGTTTAAAGGCAATGGGTAAGCTTCAATAAAATAATCTATCTCGTTTGTTCTTGGTAAATAAGTACCCCCTGGTTTTCTATCGATTGAAAACCTAATTTTTCCACCTTGATCAATTTTGTTTTGATTGATAAGTAATTGGATTTCCTTTTCAAAAAAATCAATAGTGAAAGTTGCTGGAATATTCATATGTAGCACATTCAATGTAGCCCTAAGTCTTTTATAATGGTTGGGTAAATTAATGGGTCTGCCATTGATGACTCTAATGCTTTCAAAACAACCATCACCATATAAATGTCCACGGTTTCCAGCTTTTAATGAATAGGATTGAGATGGGATTAAGACGCCATTGTTATTTACATACAATTCAACCATTAGAATATGTGTTTAAAAAATTCGACATAATATTGATAGTCTACCAAAGCTATGAAAATTAGACCAAATATTGCACCAGAAATATGTGCGTCATGCGCAATATGTGATTTCCCTCTTTTTCCAAGATAATATTCAGCGAGTAGTAATAAGGGACCAAAAATATAGGCAGGTAAATAAATTCCTGGAATAAAAATAATACCTAATTGTGCACTTGGATTCATAATGATAAAGGCAAAAACGATCGCCGAAACTGCTCCAGATGCACCCAATGCATTATAATTTGGATTGTTTTGGTGTTTAAATAATGCATAAAGACTCGAAAATGCCAGTCCGCCAACGAATAATAAAAGATAATAAAAATAGCCCTTTATTCCAAAGTCTAAAATAAGTGTTGGCTCAACACTTGAAAACCCATAGTTATTTGTTTCACCGGCACCTTGAACGCCAAACATATATAAGACATACATATTGAAAAACAAATGCATAAAATCAGCATGAATAAAGCCATGCGAGAACAATCGGTACCACCTTTTATGTTGTACAATATCGTATGCATTAAATAATAATTTGCCTTTTAATTCAGGTCGTTCAAATGCTAAAAATGAAACGATAACGGTGATGGCAATGATGAAGTAGGTGATATACATTTAATAAATTATAGTTGTTTAAACCAAATTTTCAGACTAATATTGCCAAAGTTATTTGATGTACAATGATTAATAAAGGATTGAAATATTTATTGTTTATACTGTTAACAGCCATTTTTGTTACATTAAATGGGTGCAATTCAGCAGAAGAGTTATCAGCAGAACAAAAAATAAAGTTGTCTAAAATTCTTGAATCTAAAATTTCGAAAAATAATTTTTTATCAACCCTTCAAAACTATCCTAGTCAGCCTGAAGTGATTTCATATTATCAATCTAATAGTTTTGAACCTATTTGGATTAATGATTCAACAGTAAATACCAATGGAGCTTCTCTGATTGCTTATTTAGAATCAGCGCATAATTTTGGTTTATTACCGAATTTTTACCCCATTCGAGAAATTAAATCCGCACATGTTGATTCCTTATTAGATTTAGAATTGCTTTTAACAAATTCATTTTTCTTATTTACAGTTCATTTGCAAACTGGGGTACTCGAAAAAACGAAAGATACAGTCCTATTTAATAATTATAAAAAGAACCATAATTTTAAGGCAGTAGACTTAATTAATGATATGAAGAATGGCGAAGCCTTGTCGAGCCTAATTGAAAAAATTCAACCCCAGGAATGGGAATATGTACAATTGCAAAAAGGATTGGAGAAATACTTGAAAAATGCACCCTTAGACAGCGTGAAAAATGTAGAGATACCTGCCTTTAAAACCGACTCTTCATTGTGTTATGAAGCAACCAAAAAAGCTTTGATTCAATATCACTTCATGACCGAAGCCGAAGGGGCAATAGACTCAGTTTTTATAAGTAAAATTAAAGATTTTCAATTGTTGAATGGATTAAAACCAGATGGCATTGTGGGAAGATGGACAGGAAAAATGCTCGAGAAAACCAATTTAGATCGTTTTTTTCAAGGCATGTTGAGTTTGGAAAAATGGCGTTGGAAAAACACTGACACCATCCCCGAAAATTATATTTGGGTGAATTTGCCTTCTTATACTTTAAAGATGATTGAAAACCGTAAAATAGTTAGTAAGCATAGAGTTGTGATAGGTGCGTATGGAACGCAAACACCAGAATTTCATGCTAAATTGAAGCGCATGGTGACCAATCCTTTTTGGTATGTGCCATATTCAATCGCATCAACTGAAATTTTAGCCGGGATTAAAAAAGATACTTCTTATTTAGAAAGAAGAGGGTATAAATTGTTTAGAGAAGGCGCTCAAGTAAATGCCAAAACCGTCGATTGGTCAGTAGTAAATAATACCAATTTTAGATACCATGTTCGTCAAGAAGGTGGAAGTAGCAACAGCCTTGGAAAAATCAAATTTTTATTCCCGAATGAACACGCCGTTTATATTCATGATACACCTTCCAAATCATTATTTTGGAATGATTTAAGGGCTTATTCTCACGGTTGTGTCCGATTGCATCAACCTTATGAATTGGCGGCAAAAATACTAGACATGGATAAAAGTAATGTGAAGGGAGATTCAATAGAAAGTATGATCAATAGAGGGGTGAAAAGGGTCATTGAATTAAAAACCCCTATTGATGTGTACATGGAGTATTTTACAGCAGAAGGCGATAGCTTGGGGAACATCACTTTTTATCCAGATATATACGGAAGAGATGAAAAATTCATTACTATCTTTAAGCAAAATTCTAAGTAAAACATGCAAGAGCCAAAGGCAAAAAAAATTAACCATGAATTTATTGAGCATGGATTTCAAAGAAACGACCCTTATTATTGGTTAAGAGACAAAAAAAACAAAGCAGTAATAGCTTATTTGAATCAAGAAAATACTTATACCAAAAAGGCCTTAGCACACACTGCAACATTTCAAGCGGAATTATTTAATGAAATGAAAGGAAGGATTAAAGAAGATGACGCTTCTGTTCCTTATTTCAAAAATGATTATTGGTATTATACACGTTATACCGAAGGCAGTGAATATGCAATTTATGCAAGAAAGTACAAAGTCTTATCAGCTAAAGAAGAAATTTTATTGAATGAAAATGAATTAGCTGCCAATCAGGACTATTATGAAATCGTCTCCTTTGCAATTAGTCCAGACAATAAATTATTAGCTTACAGTGAAGATATTAGTGGGAGAAGACAGTACCAAATTAAAATTAAAGATTTGGAGACTGGAAAAAATTTACCTGACTTAATTAAAAATGCTGCAAGTGATATTGCATGGCATAAAAATAACAAACAGTTTTTTTATACGGCAAATGACAAGAAAACATTGAGAGCCTTTCAAGTTAAATGTCATCATATTAATACCCCTGTCTCAAATGATGAAATAATTTATACCGAAAAAGATGATGCTTATACCACGGGTGTGTCAAAAGAAAAAAATGATCGTTTTATTTTTATAGGTTCTTGGAGTACACTCACTACAGAGTATCAATTTTTAGATTTTGAAAGTGAAGCTGAAGGTTTTCAGTTGTTTCACCCAAGAACACTCAAGTTAGAATATTATCCTGAGCCCACTAAAGATGGGTTTTATATCAAACATAATTTTGAAGCTAAAAACTTCACCTTAAGTTATTGTCCATTTGAAAAGGTCAGTATTGAAAACTGGGTGAGTATTCAAGCACACGATCCAACTGTATTATTAGAGGATTTTGAAGTTTTCAAAAATCACTTGGTTGTACAAGAAAAGACCAACGGTTTAAATCAATTAAAAGTTTACAATTTGAGTAATAAATCTGCGAAGATTATTCCTCCAAAGGAAGAAACTTTCACTATGTATATTGATGAGAATCCATTGTTAGACACAGACAAAGTGAGGATTAAATACAATTCATTAACAGTTCCCAACTCAGTGATTGAAGTCGATATGAATGATTTTTCAGAAACGATTTTGAAAACTCAAGAAGTAATCGGTGGTTATGAAAAGGATGATTATAAATCGGAAAGAATTTGGGCAATTGGAGATGATGGAACCAAAGTACCAATTTCTTTGGTTTATAAGAAGGATAAGTTTTCAAAAGATGGCACCAATCCAGTGCTTTTATATGGTTATGGATCCTATGGAGCAACCATTGACCCTTATTTTAGTACAGTTCGTTTGAGTTTGTTAGATAGGGGATTTGTTTATGCGATCGCACATATTAGAGGAAGTGAATACTTGGGAACTGATTGGTATGAAGCCGGAAAATTTTTAAAAAAGAAAAATACATTTACCGATTTTATTGCGGCTGCTGAAGCCTTAATTTATCGGAATTATGCTCATAAAGATAAAGTATACGCCATGGGTGGCTCTGCAGGAGGACTATTGATGGGGGTTGTTGCTAATTTAAAACCTAATTTATGGGCTGGAATTATTTCAAATGTTCCATTTGTTGATGTAGTGACCACTATGATGGATGAAACAATTCCTTTGACAACAGGTGAATTTGAAGAGTGGGGGAATCCAAAAGAAGCAGATTATTTTTATTATATGCTTTCCTATTCTCCTTATGATAATATTACCCAACAAGTTTATCCTCCTATGCTCATCACTAGTGGCTTACACGATTCCCAAGTGCAATATTGGGAGCCGACAAAATATGTGGCAAAACTTAGGGATTTAAAAGTAGATTCAAATCCTTTGTTATTACACACAAATATGGAAGCAGGTCATGGAGGCGTATCCGGAAGATTTGAAGCTTTGAAAGAAGTAGCAATGGAATATGCTTTTATATTAGATATTGAGGAAAAGAATAAAGTAATTTAAATATTACTCAATACTTCATTTAATTCATATACTGGTAAGCCCATTACATTAAAATAAGAGCCATTAATATTGGAAATTCCTATATAACCAATCCATTCTTGAATGCCGTATGACCCAGCCTTGTCAAAAGGTTTATATGTCTTTATGTAAAAATTGATTTCAGCATCACTCAATGTTTTAAAATCGACAATGGTGGTACTCGAAAATGAAATTGTTTTGGTATTTGTTTTTACACATACACCAGAAATTACTTTGTGTTGTCTACCTGAAAGTGCTTCCAGCATTTCAAATGCTTCCGCGTGGGATTTAGGTTTGCCCAACACTTTATTGCCTAATACAACAATGGTGTCAGCACAGATGATAATATTTTCATCATTTAATATGTCTACAAAAGCATTGGCCTTTTTTTTTGCAAGAAATTCCGCAATTTCCGCAGTGGCGATATGTGCTGGATAGTCTTCGTTTACTTCTCTTGTCAGCACTTCAAAAGGAATGTTTAAACCTTTCAAAAGTTCCTGTCTACGTGGTGATTTGGAAGCTAAAATCACCTTTTTATTTGCAATGTTTTGAGGTGTCATTTTATAAAAAAAGTGGAATTATAAGACCAAATAACATGGCGATTTTTAATAAAGTTGATGCGGTTTTATAGGCTTTTTTGTTCTCTCGGTAGACAAAAAATAAGGTAATGACCAAGATTAAAAATGTAGCTGCTAGTAAAACAAAAAACGCGTTGAGATTGATGTAATTGAATAAATAAGCACCGTTTTCACCTAGGCTATCAAATATTAAGTCGAAAGTAGTTTGAACAATGAAATAAAAAAATAAGCCTCCAATTACAAAAATTAGAAAATAGAATAAACCAATGAGTTGTTTTGTTTTTTTAATTCCATATTTAATTGGAAATGTTTTGGCACCCAATTTTAAATCTCCTCTTACATCAATAATGTCTTTGAGTAATTCGCGGACAATGTTTAGCAAAAATGCAAGTAATCCAGTAAATAAAACGACTTTAAAAAAATAATAATTTTCCGCCAACACCATGAATTTAGTGGCACTACTAAAGACTGAACTTAAACTAATATTATAAATCAATATATAAATGGGAATAAAGCCTAATAAAGCAGCTACTATAATATTGCCAATGAAAGGCTGTCTTTTATAATAAGTGGAGTAAAACCATAATAGGTTAATACTCATAAAAGCAACAATTGGAATCCATATATTTTGGATTAAATACCCAAGATAAAGTGCTAATAATAATCCAATCACATTAAAACTCCAGTGAAAAAGCATGGCCCACCTTCTTTTAATATGAAGTCCAATAATTAGCCTTTCCGGTTTATTAATTCTATCTGCTCTTACATCAAAATAGTCGTTGATTATATTACCGGCTCCCGCAATTAATAAAGTAGAGGTCAACAATAATAGAAACCTAAAATCAAAAACATTGGCTAATATTGATAAAGGTTTATGTTGGATAATTTCATGGTCTCCAGATAATACAATATTACTGTCAATCAATAAATATTTGGTTAAAAAAAATTGAATAACAACCATAGTCAAGGCAATGACTAAAAGATTCATCAGCCGTATTAGCCTTAAAAAATGATAGAGTTTTTGGAACATCACAATGATTTTACAATATATACTGTTCTTCTATTTTCTTGGTTGGCTAGCTTTTGCGCTTCAAGTGGCAAGGTATTAATATAAGCTTCCGTTAAAGTAATCTCTTTTCCATCTTTAATAACCACAGCTGGTTTTGATTCTCCAAAGCCTTTATACGAGAGTCTAAAACTTTCTATACCATGATTCACCAAATATTCCATTACCGCCTTCGCCCGATTGGTAGAAAGTGTCATGTTTCTCTCTGCATCTCCCTGTGCGTCGGTATGCCCTTGTAATTCAATCCTCATGGTGTTGTTTTTCTTTAAGTGATTTACTAATTTATCTAACTCAACAAAGGATTTTTCACGAATGCTGTATGAATCTAAATCAAAAAATACATTTTTTAAAACAATTTCCTCCTCCATATCATTTAACGGAATTAAAGGCACATCTTGATGAAAAGGTTTGTCAAAATTGTCCTTCACATTCAAATCAAAATTAATTGAGTATGGCTGGTAACCATCTTTGTCCACCAGTAAGGCGTATTCTTTATTGATTGGTAAAGTCACTAAAAACTCACCGGTCTTATAATCAGATTGAGAAAATACAACTTCTTTACCAGTTGCTAAATCTACCAAGCTAAAATTAGCCTGCAATTTTTTTTGATCGGTTTTATCATAAACTAAACCTGTCATGTATATGGTTTTTGTTGGTCGAATATTTTCAGGCATTTCAAACCCATATAAATCTAAACTCCCTTTTCCTCCTGGTCGGTCGGAAGCAAAAATAGCTAACTCACCATTGGCAAAAACCAATAATGAGGACTCATCATTTTCTGTATTAATAGGGTATCCTAAATTCTTCGGTCTACTCCAAGTACCGTCTGGTTGAATTTGTGTCATATATAAATCATATCCACCCATTCCTATATGTCCATTCGATCCAAAGTACAAGGTCCGGCCATCAGGGTGAATTAAAACAGAAGATTCTGACACAGGGGTATTGATGTAATCCGGTAATTTTTCAGCCACACCCCAAGATCCGTCTTCTTGAAGTTTGGACATGTAAATGTCTCCGTTCCTTTTGTTTTTACCACCCGCCGATCTAACTGTCCCTCGAATAAAATAAAGTGTTTTTCCATCAGAAGATAAGGAAGGTTGGGTTTCCCAATTCCTTGTATTTACAGCACCTGGTAAGTTGATTGGGTCTAGCCAAGTATTACCATTTTTTACAGTTACAAATAAATCGCAACTTCCGTATCCTCTTCTACCATTGCCATATTGCCCGCTTTCATTTACGCAACCAACAAAAATAAGTGTCCTTCCATCTGGAGCAAAAGTAGGCGCACCCTCATTATAAGGGGTGTTAATATTTCCTGGCATGGGTTCTCCTAATGACCATTGATTATTTTCGTTTTTAGAGACAAAAAAGTCTTCTTGGCCTCTACCAGTTTCGTCTCTTACATGTCTTGTGAAAAGTAATTCTTTTTGATCAACTGTTAGGGTTGGGAAATATTCTGGGTTAGAAGTGTTTACTCCTTCACCTAAATTTATTGGGTTAAAAGGAACAGGGTTTTTTATGGCGTGAATGGCAAATTCACAATTCGCAACCAGCCAATCCATGTCCCTAAAATATTCTTTATTTGCGCCTGGAATTTCCTTGTATTTTTTTGCGTTAACAATTGCGGCTGCATATTCAGCCGATTCCCATTCTAAATTTGCTAATTCTAAATATACATATCCAGTTTTGGCAAAATTTGGGTTAATTTCAATACTTTTTCTATATGCTTGAATCGCTTCTTCTTTCATACCTGCAGAAGTAGCGTAATCAGCTTTCATTAGGTAAGCCTCAATAAAATTAGGGTCCTTATCAATGGCTTTGTCACAATAAGCCATGGCATTTTTATAATTGGGCAGCCCCGTTAACATATCAACTTGTGAAAGCGCCATCCTAGAACTTTCAACATATTTGATTGCTTTTTTACTTTTAGTCGACCATTGTCCACGCGGTTGTGCAATGGCATTGGTTGTAAATAAAAAAAACAACGTAAAAAAGAATAGTAATTTCATAAGTGTATTTAGGGCTTTTAATACGAATACCTTGCCAATAATCTTATTGTTACAAGCCTATTAATAATTCTAGCACAAGATAAGAAATTAATTTTTTGATATTGTGATGAGTGGAAGGCTAATAATTAAACTTCCTTAATTTTTAAATTTTAGCTGTATAATTACATACTAAAATGAGGATCTGATTATATTTGTATGGCATGCAGGAAATTAAAAAACTATCTATTATCATCCCAGTTTTTAACGAGGAGAAAACTATTTTTCAATTACTGAAAAAAGTAAATGAAATTGAGCTGATCAATGGCATTGAAAAAGAAATGATTATAGTTAATGACGCTTCAAGCGATAATAGTTTTGAAGAAATAAATACTTTTCTAAAAAGCTTTAAAAACAATAATATTAAATCAATTACACATAAAATTAATCAGGGTAAAGGTGCGGGAATACATTCTGGTTTAAAAATTGCCACAGGTGATTGGATTGTGATTCAGGATGCAGATTTGGAGTTAGATCCAAATGATTTAAATAAATTATTAATGCCAATTATCGATTCAGGTATTGAAGTAGTGTACGGGTCTCGTTTCTTAGATAAATCAAATAAACCAGGAGATAGCTTTATGGCTAGACAAGCGAATTTATTTTTGACTTGGCTTTCAAATGTTGTATTTGGTATTAAAATTACCGACATGGAAACCTGTTATAAAATGGTAAGAGGGGATTTATTTAAAGGTTTAAAATTAAAAGAACAACGCTTCGGGTTTGAACCTGAAATTACAGCAAAATTGGCAAAAATTAAAGGGGTGAGATTCCAAGAAGTGCCCATTCAATATAATGCCAGAATGGCTTCTGAAGGAAAAAAAATTGGATGGACAGATGGAGTAAGGGCCATGTATTGTATTTTAAAATACGGCTGGTTTGCTAAATAATACCTATTGATAAATTCCAAATTTTATTTTTAATTCATCAATACAAGCTTCCCCCTCTTTAGGCTGCCAAAAATAAATTTTCAAATCACCAATAATTCCATTAGGAAGGTTAAAGGTATGTGCAACATCAACCCAATGATTTTTATGGATAAAATCATCAAGTAAAATTGCTTCATAAATTATTGAATTGCCATTTTGCGAAAGATCCAAAACTAGTTTTGTTCCAGGATTATGGTTTTTGGAGAATAATTTGGCTTCCACATTCACAAAATCACTTTCTTTAATAGTTGGTCCAAAATAACCATCACTAAAAGAAACAGTTGCATTTATTTTTTGTGAAAAAGCACCCTTATAAGTTGGTGAATTGTCTTTTCTACTTAAAGTAAGCCAAGCTGCATTGTCTTCGAAACCTGTGTAAAATTCCTTGAGTATTTTATGTGGTTTCAAGTCCTGATTTGATTTACTAGTTTTACTTATTTTTAAAAAATTTGACCAATAGATTGATTGGGTCATTCCATAAGTAGGTACAATGCCATACCGGTGCTGATAGGTTTGGACTTGGTTCAATCCAATACCCAATCCTACCACAATTGTCAAGAGCAGGATTACAGTTCTTTTGTGAATTTGTTGGATTCCTATTGCAATAAGTAAACCGATTAATGCATAATAATCGATAAATACCCTTTGTCCGAATGAGCCCCCATATGTCCAAATCCACCAAGAAGAGAAAATATAAGCAAGTAATAAGAAAAATAAAACCATGTAAATTCCCAAAGTTCTCTTTGTTTTCAAATAGTGGAAAATCCCAAGTAAACTGAGCATTGCCAGTGGGGTGTATACTAACCAGCCTTTTTCATAAGAAAATAAAATTTTCAAAATATGTGGTTGACTAAAGTCAAAGCCTTCCTCACCATATGAATAAACAATCATATGACCCGATTGTGCCAGCCACCATCCAATGGGATATGCCGCAAATAGTATCATGATTATGAATGCAATCAACCACATTTTCGGGCTTGAAAGAATGGATTTCAAATAGTTGCCCAGTTGCTCCCAAGAATTTACCGTAAATGGAATCGCTAATAAAATTAATAAGTTGATGGGACGGGTAATAATGATTAGTCCTAATAAAATTAGCATCCATATATAATGGCTTAATTTACGCTCTAATACAGAAAGGCGAAAAAAGTTTAGAAAACCAGCAATAAGCGCAAAATTGTATACATGTGTCAACGAAGGGTCGTGAATAGTATAATAAAAAAGATTGGTGCCAAATAATATAGCGGTAGCCACCAGTCCAATGATAATTGGTTTAATTTTAAAACGCATTAGAAAATTACTCAACCATTTTAATCCCAACCAACAATAAAAAATTGCAGCCATGCCAATGGCATATTGATAGAGAATTGAATAGCCATCTACTTCAAATCCAAAAATACTTGATAGCCAATGTGCAATTAAAAAAAATGGCAACCACAATAAACTAACACCAGGGAAAGTTTTATTGACAATCGCGCCTTCAAATTCAATCCTAAACTCTTTAAAAAGCGATTTGTCTGGAGGATAATATTTAGCTTCATATTCCTCAACAAACCCATAATTTAAATCATGATAAATGAATGCGGCTGGTAAATAAGCATAATAACTTTTCCCATCACCACTTATAATTTTGTCCCATTTACTATTGGGTTGACGAATAAATAAAAATAGAATGAGTAATGCAATCCCTAATACATTGATATATGTTTTAAGTTGGATTTGCATGATTAATTAGCGCACATTTAGTATTTTATGTGTTTGGAGCGATATTTTCCAAGTAATATTTTCTTTTACAAAATCAATAACTTTTGGAAGTATACCGTCTTGTTTATCCCACTCTGGTTGAATAAATCGCTTACAGTCGGCATTCACTTTTTGACCCAATTCCAATGACCATTTAAAATCGTGATTGTTTACAGCAATCATCTTTAATTCATTAGCTTTTGCGTAGTTTTCTTCCAAAGGCATTTTAAACTTTTTTGGGGACAAACATATCCAATCAATTTGACCGGTGATTGGGTAAGCACCAGAAGTCTCGATTGCAATTTCAATGTTGTTTTTTTTCAAAGCTTCAGTGAGGGGGATTAAATTATACATGGCTGGTTCGCCTCCAGTTATAACAACAAAATTAGTCCCACTTTTAAGGACTTCATCAACAATTTTATTTATTTGAATTAATGGATGAATAGCTGCGTCCCAACTTTCTTTCACATCACACCATGAGCAGCCGACATCACAGCCAGCAAATCGAATAAAAAAAGCAGGTCTACCAGTATGAAATCCTTCTCCTTGAACTGAATAAAAAGATTCCATTAATGGGATTTCAAGGGCTTCGTTATAGGGGGTAATATTCATTTAATGTGTATTGGTAAAATTTGATTTTACACAAATGATAAAGTCTGCTAAACCAATATTATCACTTTCCAAGCTATCAATGTTATCTTGAGTAACAGTGGTAATGTTAGCAATTTTTTCAATTTCAACCCTTTGTTTTAAATAATGAATGATTCCTTCGTAATTGTTTGAATGGTAGGAACCATTAAAATGTAAAAATACCGTTTGAGGATTAGAATTCTTCAAAATAAAGTATGCCATGGTAGCATCTTTCATTGCTTGTGCTTTTGCCATATCAATTCCACCATGATCCATTTCCACCATTTCTTTGTAGCAAGTTACTGTTGAATCGAATTTGAATTCGCTCAAAGGAACCATGGTTGACTTTGCTAAATCAGAAAGTTGATTAAGTGAAGCTAGTCCTTTTTTATACACCATATTTGCATATCGACGTGGAATGTTGGTCGCAATAAATTTTAATTCTTCTGTCTTCGCAAATTCAACGAGAGGTTTATAATCTGTATTGTAATTTTCCCATAAACGCATTTCACTTTGAAAATTCCTAGGTGAAATGTAACCACTTAAATATTCGTCTAAAATATACTGGTTGTCAGCCTCAAACATTTCGGCACCCAACACTAATTTTTTTTGATGGAGGATAAACAATTGCTGGGTCAATTCTAATTGTAACCAATGAGAAACGGCATTGTTATGGTATTCTCCAAAAAAAATGAAGGATTTAGTTTTAATCGTTTTCAAAGCCTTGTCAAAACTTATTTCTTTTCCTGATTTATTGTAAATTTTGAATGCTTCAATGTTTTTAGCTTGAGTAATCAAAGTGATTAAACTAAAAAAAATTGTAAATATTAATTTCATGTATATTTTTTTATAAAGTCCAAAATTACACAAAAAATATGGGATGGGAATTGAAAGGTACTGATAGCTTGTCGATAAAAAAAACCACCCGCAAGTGCAAGTGGTTTTTTATAAGTTTAAACTTTTTATTAAGTTGAAATAAAATTGTGAGTATGATGACAAGTCTTTGGCACAATTTAATTTCATTTGTTAAATAAAACCTATGTCCAAACCTAGCCATTTAATAAAAAATAAAAATGCACATATGTTAAGAAAAAGCTTTTTTCTTTATTCTACTTAAAGATTGAGGTTTGATACCAATATAAGAAGCAATAATTTTCTGCGGGGTGCGTAAAATTAGGTCAGGATTATTTTCCATAATTTTAAAGTACTGTTTTTCTGCAGATTGCGTATCCGTTAATGCGATTCTATTCAGCAAGTGATAATAAGCATTTTGAATTAACAGTCTAAAGTATCTTTCAAGTATTGGAATGTTTTCACAAGCTGTTTTCACATGCTCAAAAGTAATTACCAAAAGGTCTGTGTCTTCGAGAGCTTCTATATTGAAATTTGAAACCAGGTTGTTATTGTGCCCAGATACATCTCCTGACCAATAATTTTCTTTAGCTATTTGAACCACATTTTGCTCTCCGTTTTGAGTAATGTGGTAGTTGTAAAGGAGTCCTTTGTTTACAAAATACATGTACAAAGGTTTTTCACCTTGTGTCAATAATTTGGTCTTTTTATTCACCCTTATTGGTTTCACATATTGAGTAAATTGATTGAAATCGTCATCAGAGATGTCAACCAAATCTTTCATATTTTTTTTTAATTGATCAAACAAGGTGCTTTAGTTTTGTATAATAATTTCAGTCAATACATTTTGTAACTTTAAACCTGCACAGGCAACCTGCTGTGGGATTAAACTTTCATTCGACATACCGGGGGTTGTATTCACTTCAATTAAATATATTTCATTTTCTTCAGTTACAATATAATCAATTCTTGCCAAACCGCTCAATCCAATTCTTTTATAAATATCTTTTGATTTAGTTTTAATCAAGTCAGCCATTTCATATTTAAGGTCTGCCGGTGTTATTTCTTGGGACTTACCATTGTATTTTGCTTCAAAATCGAAAAATTCATTTTCGGAAATGATTTCAGTAATTGGAAGTGCAATTACTTCTTTTCCATTGAAGTAGACACCACAAGTTAGTTCTCTTCCTTGAATGAATGATTCAATCACCACTTCCTTACCTTCCTTAAAGGCATTGGCAATTGCGGCTGGCATTTCCATCAACGTTTTAACCTTAGAAATACCAAAACTAGATCCACCATCATTTGGTTTCACAAAACATGGAAAACCTAATTCGTCTGCGATTTGAATTGGATGCACTTCGTTTGGGTTTCTCAATAGGATGGCTTTCGCCGTGTGTATTCCAAAATCTCTTAAAAAAGCATTACAAGCCCATTTGTTAAAGGTGAGCGCCGAAGCGAAGCATCCGGAATTTACATATGACAATCCAATCATATCAAAATAAGCTTGTAATTTGCCATCTTCACCAGGAGTGCCATGAATGGTAATAAAAGCTAAGTCAAAACCTTGTTCTTTATTTTCTAGATGGTAAGTAAAATTGCTCCTGTTGAGTTTTACCACACCGCCACGAATATGAACTTGCCAATGATCTCTGGTGATTTCTACCAAATAAGGCTCAAATAATTCAGTATCTATATGGTCGTAGATAGTTTTTGCACTTTTCTTTGCAATGATGGCTTCACTGCTGTAACCACCAAAAATAACGGCTATTCGCTTTTTCATTTTTATTTACTTTAAAAAAACGACATGAATTCATTCCACGTCATCTTATATGTATAATCCATTTTCCATTTTTTTGTCATTCCAAACACCCCTGCCTTCAAATCACCTTTTAAAATAAAATCAATTTCTCCTTTTGAAATCATGGTCCAAATAGAAGAAAATCCACTTCTTAAAAAATTACTGGTTTGACCGATTAATGTAAATTTATATGCGCCTTTTGTTTTCCTTTTTATATTTATTTTGTCTAAAACTAATACTTCACCACAGTCTGTGTCAGCTATATTTAAGTTTAACACAGATGGTTTAATAGTTATATTATACCAATTTAAATTATTGATAATATAATCAAATGAAATGGCAATTTTGTCTTCTCCTTTTGCTACTGAAAAGTTTTCAATGGCAATAAATTCCAAATCTTTATACCAGAAAGAACTATGGGAATTAAAAGTAATTAAAAAACTAAAACACAAACTAAATAACCATTTCATTAATTGTTTTTTAAGGCAGCGTAATGCTTGTAAAATAATGGAATGGTCTCAATGCCTTTGTTGAAGTTTTTAACGCCATAATGCTCATTTGGTGAATGAATAGCATCTGAATCTAAACCAAAACCTAACAAAATAGTTTTTAAACCCAGTACTTGTTCAAACATTGCAACTATTGGAATAGATCCACCACTGCGCACAGGGATTGGTTTTTTACCAAAACTTTCTTCTAATGCTTTGCTAGCTGCTTCGTATTCAATTGAATCGATTTCAGTTACAGAAGGTTGGCCACCATGGTGTGGTGTTACCTTTACTGTAACACTTTCTGGGGCAATGGATTCAAAATGTTTTTGAAAAATGGCTGTTATTTCTTCAGGACTTTGATGCGGTACCAAACGCATGGATATTTTTGCATATGCTTTAGAAGCAATCACTGTTTTAGCTCCTTCTCCTGTATATCCTCCCCAAATTCCATTCACATCTAAGGTTGGTCTTATTGAACCTCTTTCATTGGTTGAATAGCCAGCTTCACCATGTGTAGCTTTAATGTCAAGGGCTTTTTTATATGCCTCTTCAGAATAAGGCGCCTTAGCCATTTCAGCACGCTCCTCGTCCGATAAATCAACTACTTTGTCATAGAATGCTGGAATGGTGATGTGGTTGTTTTCGTCGTGTAAACTACTGATCATTTTACACAAAATATTGATCGGATTCGCAACTGCTCCTCCATATAAACCAGAATGTAAATCTCGATTTGGACCAGTAACTTCGACTTCTACATAACTTAATCCTCTTAATCCTGTTGTGATGGATGGTGTGTCTAAAGAAATCATACCAGTATCTGAAACTAGGATTACATCAGCTGCTAATTTTTCTTTATGACCGCGAATAAATGTTTCTAAATTAGCAGAACCTACTTCTTCTTCTCCTTCAATCATTAATTTAACATTACAGGCTAATGTGCCAGTGGCAATCATAGCTTCAACAGCTTTTACATGCATGTACATTTGGCCTTTATCGTCGCATGCACCTCTTGCAAATATTGCGCCTTCTGGGTGAATGTCAGTTTTTTTAACTACTGGCTCAAAAGGCCCTGAAGTCCATAATTCAATTGGGTCAGCTGGTTGTACATCATAATGTCCATATACCAAAACGGTTGGCAATTTAGTGTCCACAATTTTTTCAGCATATACAATAGGGTGCCCTGCTGTGTTGATTACCGCTACTTCATTTAATCCCAATTCCTTGAATTCCTTAGCCAATAGTTCGGCTGTTTTTCTTACGTCTTTCGAATAGGCTGGGTCAGCACTTACTGAAGGTATTTTTAAAAGCTCAATCAATTGTTTAATAAATTTTGATTGATTATTTTTGATATATGCTAAAGTTGATTCCATAATTTTTCGCTTGAATTTCAAAAATACTAAATGTTTCGAATTGTAATATTTTTTATGGAATTAAAATAATATAAATTGATGCAACTTTCAATTTAATTTAGGAGTCTTTTAAGTACTGAATCTAAGAATTATGAGGAATATTTTTCTAACCTTAATATTGTTAATTTGTTATGCCTTTTCTGGAATTGGACAAATTAGTGTGTCGACAACACAAACTCCAGAACAATTAGTAACAAATGTTTTGGCAGGAACAGGTATAAGCGTTTCGAATGTACAGTTTAATGCAAGTACTGCATTGGCGCAAACTGCGCAGAATCAAGTTGGATTTTTCTCAGCAACAGGTACTACATTTCCTATTTCTAGCGGGTTGATATTAGCAACGGGAAATTCCGCATTGGCAGTTGGACCGAATAATTCAGGAGGTGCAACAGATAATTCTGGTGTAGCGCTCGATCCAAATGATGTAGACTTAGATGCGATTAGTAATAGCACATACAATGATGAGGCGATATTAGAATTTGATTTTGTACCCATTGGTGATTCTTTAGAATTTAAGTTTATTTTTGCTTCAGAAGAGTGGCATGAATATTCATTGGGAATTAATGATGGTTTTGCCTTTTTTTTAAGTGGACCCGGTATTGCAGGTCCATATTCTAATGGTGCGGAAAACATTGCCTTGTTACCAGGTACTACTACACCTGTTACCATGTTTAACGTAAATAATGGAACCACCAATACAGGGCCTTGCGTAAATTGTCAATATTTGGTTGATAATACAGGGGGATTAGATGTGCAATATGATGGGCATACTGTGGTTTTAACTGCTGCAGCTTCCATTCAATGTGGACAAACCTATCATATCAAATTGGCAATAGGTGATGCATCCGATAATATTTTAGATTCAGGGGTGTTTTTAGAAGCA
>CBDUKB010000035.1:0-19172 GCA_965367695.1 uncultured Putridiphycobacter sp. | reverse complement strand
ATGAATAGACTGGTAGCTCAAAAATATTACACTAAAGAGCAGAAATAGATTTTTCATAGTACTAGGGTATTAAGATTAATAGCGAATAGCAAACTTACCATCTGTAATTTTGACTATGCTATCATTACAGTCAAAATCAATAACATTCATATAAAACGACCCTGTAATTTCTCTTCTTTCTTTGTCGATTTTATCTATGTCAACAATTCCTGGCTTCAAAGAGTCATAGTAAAAACCACTACAAAGGCCGGTGTTTTCAACATCAGTGAAACATAGGATAGGATTTCCTAAGCCACCTATACTTTCAATGTTGTAAACACCCGTATTTTCAATATCTCGGACATATATATATATATCCTCATATATATTTAAATCTTTGTTTTTATTTGTTCCGGTTATATTTAATTCCTTTGAATCCTCTAAGTAATCAACAAAAATTGCCACTGGTCCACTAATACTTGCAGGAGTTTTCGCCACCCATTCCTCCCCATTTATTTTACAAGTAAAATACTCCGTAAATTCGGGTTCAGGGTCAGGTTTCTGGCATTTTTCACAAGAAACACTTAAAAAGAAAAGTGCCATTGAAGCAAGAATTAGAATTTTTAATGCTTTCATTGTTGGAAGTTTAAATATTCATTATGAGCAATTTACAAAATAATTTTGAAATACACAAAATGACTTTTATCATATTTAATATTTTCGCTCATTTGTGACCAAAGAATGCCTAATCTTTCAAAAATATCTGCTATATCTGTAGAATGTAATTTGAAATTTCAATATTTCTACAAAAATAGGGCAACTACTTTCTCCTTTATCTTAGTACTTAAAAGCAAATCTGCCGTCAGTAATATACATTAAACTATCAGTACAATTTCTGTTAATTAAGGTCATGTTGAACGTGCCTAATATTTCTTTCTTTGCCGTGTCAAATGTTGTGATTTCAAGTTTGCCCGGGCTATGGAGTCATAACGATAAGCTTAGCAAGGCAAATAATTGTAAATAAGTAATATACGCGCTATATTAGTCATTAATGTAACCAATATATTTTGATAAAAAATGAATTTTTCTTAATTCCACCCCAATGTAACTTTCCACACAATAACTAATTCATAAAAATCGTATTTTTGCAGAAATAATAATGAATTATGCTTGAATCCACAAAAGGCTCAAAATTATATAGTATTCTCAATCAAAAATGTCCGGTGTGTCAGGAGGGAGACTATTATATTAATAAACAGGCTTATAATTTAAAAACATTCGATAAGTCTCACACGAATTGTAGTTACTGCAATCATAAATTTGAAATTGAAAACGGTTTCTTTTATGGTGCCATGTATGTCAGTTATGGGATTTCAATTGCAGTTGCTGTATCATTATTTATGGCAACTTATGTTCTTTTCCCTGAGACACCATATTACACTTATATTTTTATCATTATAATAGGTATTGTATTATTTACCCCGGTTGCATTCAGAATGAGTAGAATAATTTGGATGAATTTGTTTTCTAGCTATGGTAAAAGAAAAATTTTTAACACATAAGAAATGAGTAAATTTGGAGATATAATTAGTCAAACAGACATTGTTTTAGTCGATTTTTTTGCCACATGGTGTGGGCCCTGTAAGGCATTGGCACCAATTCTTGAAAATGTTTCAAAGCAAAGGGGAGATAAAGCAAAGATTATTAAAATTGATGTTGATAAAAACCAAGGTATTGCCAGCAAGTTAATGGTTAGAGGTGTTCCAACATTAATATTATATAAAGCAGGTAAACAAGTTTGGCGACAATCTGGGGTTGTTCCTGAAGGAGAATTGATAAAACTAATCGACCAATATTCTAAGTAAAAGCAGTAATTTAGTCCAAAATTAGATTTTGGTTCGTAAAAAATTACAAATTCTTAAAACTTTTACCCCCCAACGAGTCTGGAACTATGCCTTGTTAAAAATGTCGTACGCATTTTCGGTATGGACGAAAAAGCCAATACATTGGGGAAACCCCATAGCGATTTCTATTGAGCCCACCACTGCTTGTAATTTAAAATGTCCAGAATGTCCGAGTGGACTCAGACAATTTACCCGAGCCACTGGTAATTTAAAGCCGAAAATTAACGAAGCCATTTTAGATAGCCTAGGCAAAGACCTACAATACATCAATTATTATTTTCAAGGAGAACCATTTATCAATCCGAATTTTTTAGATTTTGTCAAGGCAGCTAGAAATAAAAACATCTATGTGTTGACTTCTACAAACGCTCATTTTATTTCACCCAAAATAGCCAAAGAAGTTGTTGCATCTGGGTTGAGTGAAATGATAGTTTCTCTTGACGGAACAACCCAAGAAACTTATGAAAACTATAGAATTGAAGGAAAATTGGACACCGTATTACAAGGTCTAGAAAACATTCAATCGGCGAAAAAGGCTGCCAATGCAAAGCATCCAATCGTCAGTATTCAGTTTTTAGTGACCGCTCAAAACGAACATCAAATTCCTGAAGTAAAATCTTGGGTTGAAAAATATGGTGCCAATAATTTGAATTTAAAAACGATTCAAGTTTACAATTACGAAAATGGCAATCGCTTGATTCCTAAAAATGAAAAATATGCCCGTTACAAGAAGAAGGCTGACGGTACCTATGCTTTAAAAAACAAAATGAGTAATTATTGCTGGCGCATGTGGAGCACTTGTGTGTTTACCTGGGACGGAACCATTGTACCTTGTTGTTTTGACAAGGATGCCAAATACAAAATGGGAGAAATTTCTAAAGCGGAATTTCAATCGATATGGAAGAATGGTTTGTATACAGATTTCAGAGAAAAAATATTGAAGAACCGATCTGAAATCGACATCTGTCAAAATTGTTCGGAAGGTTCAAAAATTTGGATTTAAGCTTTGTTTTTCAAGTCCGCTAAAGCACTTTTCAAAGTTGGATACTCCATTTCATAACCAGCCCCCAACATTTTTTGATGCGAAACTGCTACGCCTCCATTTAACAAGATTGCCATCTCCCCAAAAATTAATTTACTAACAAATTTTGGAATTTTAAAAGTAACAAATTTACGATTATAAACGTTTTGAAACGTTTTTAAAAAGCTTGATTGATTTTCATTATCACAAATACCTGCATTATAAACTCCAGCAATTTCGCTGTCTTCCAAAGCATGTATATAAAAATTACAGAGGTCATCTATGTGAATCCATGAAACAAACTGCTTCCCATCACCAAAAACTGCTCCAACCAAAAATTTGGTAGAAAAAGTAAACTTTTGCAAGAAGCTTTTTTGTCTTGCCAACACCAAAGCAGTTCTCAAGACAACTACTCTTTTTGACAAGGGTTTTAAATCAAATGCATGTTTTTCCCATTGCAGACAAACGTCTTGTACAAATCCACCTCCAACATGGTCAGATTCCACATATTTTTTTGATCTCGAATTTGAATAATAATTAATCCCAGAAGCTGATAAATAAACCGGGATTTGAATTCCTTTTTCCCTTAAGCAGTACCGAATAAATTCAGCTGATTGGGTTCTACTATTCATGATACGCTTTTTTTGTTCAGCTGTCCAGCGGCCATCTGCTATTCCCTCTCCTGTTAGATTTATAATTCCTGCAAGGTTTTCAAAAGCACCCTCTTCAATATGCTTTCCTATTTCCCATTGAAAATATTTTATTTTTGCCTTATCTTCAATCTTTCTACGAGAAAGTATGTGCACACCATAACCTCTTGCAACTAATAACTCAGTCAATCTGGTCCCTACTAACCCGGTTCCACCAGCAATTAAAACATTCATGAAGGCAAATGGGTTAAAACTTCTTTAAAACATATTTTAAACCAAGATGTAAACCTGTCTGGCTGATCTTCCATTTCCTTTGCTACTGCTGCTGGAAATTCATATCGATAGGCCTTTACTTCTGCTGAATTTAAGACGGGTAAATCGTCAGTAACGCCCATAAAAACATGATCTAATTCATGCTCAATCATGTTTTGGTCTAAATCAACTTTATAAATAAACTGAAACTCATGAGATACTTTGCATTGCAGCCCCATCTCTTCTTTCAGTCTTCGGTTTGCCGCTTCCATTGTACTTTCACCCTTGCGTGGATGACTGCAACAAGTGTTGGTCCACAAATTAGGAGAATGATACTTTGAGTCTGCCCTTTGTTGTAGCAGCATTTTCCCTTCAGTATTAAAAATAAAAACACTAAATGCACGGTGCAATAACCTTTTTTTATGCGCCTCCATTTTTTCCATTAGTCCTATTTCTTGGTCTAATTCATTCACTAATATTACAAATTCGTTCATTGCAAAAGGGCCGTTAATTTTCAACTAAAATAAGCGTTTGAATCGGTAAAAACAATTAAATGCCTTTGAATAAGTTAATTTTACTCCAAGGCAGTATCCATGCATCATATGATAGTTTAATGATTGGAATGAACAACACAAACAGCAAGTCACTCCATTTGAATATATGCCACAATGCTATCACTAATGCAATGCAAATGAAACGTGCTATAAATGTCAGGACTTGAAAAGCAAACATTCTTTCCGGGGAATTTTCGTAAGGCAATTTAGATTTATAAAAAGTCATTTTATCCTTATAGTAATTCATAAAGACTAAAATTGGAAGAAAAAACAAAAATTCTTGTTTTAAGAACTGTTTTAATTCTAACCAAAAATAGGGTTCAACGCAATCAAATTTTTCACTGATAAAAACGGCCTGTATCCAATAAAATTCCAAGATAAAAAAAGTAAGACTGAGTGCAATTGCTGTCGGAAAAAGCCACACTTTTATCGGTAAAAAAAGCTTCTGAACAAATTTTAAACGCATCAAAAACGCAATTTCTGCTCCAATTTGATCGGTCAAATAAAATAGAATAATGATTAAAAAAGACCAATCGAAAAAAACAAAACCAACAATTGGAAATAATAATTCAAGTGCATTTTGCTGCACATTTTGATTTTTAAGCCGATTGATGATTTTCATTATTTCGCCAATACAATCTCCAAATTCTTTTTAGCCAATTCAAAGTCAGGTTGCAATAAAATGGCTTTTTTATAGTTTTGAATAGCAATTTCTTTGTTCCCTTTATATTCATGAGCCAAACCTAAATTATTAAAAGCATTGGCTGAAAGTGTATCAATTAAAGTGGCCTTTTCAAAAAAGTATATGGCGCTGTCATAGTTTTTATCCAACCCATTCTGAATATAGCCTTGATTGTAATATGCTTCATAATGCATGGTATCGATAGCAATTATTTTTCTGTAACAATATTTCGCTTGTTCATATTTTTTATGTTCTTGATAATAAATCCCTTTGTTATACCATGCCTCTGTACTTTCTGGTGCTATTTCAAGGGCTGAATTAAAGTAATCTAAAGCTAATACATTATCTTCTGCCGCATTCATCACACCTAACATAATGTATGCGTCATAAAACCTGGGATTTTGTTCCACTGCGGTTTGAAAAGAAGACTTTGCACGTGCCCAGCTTTCTTGTCTTTCAGTTTGTTGATAATCTGAACGGTAAATTAACCCTTCTAAAAAATAAGCCTCTGGTAAATTTTTATTGATTTTATAGGCTTTATTTAAATATGCGGTTGCCATACCAGGATTGTCTATCAAAGCATAAACCCTACCCAATCCAACATATGCTTCAGCAAGCATGGAATCGCGTTTAATTGCATATTCAAAATTATATTTCGCTCCAGCTAAATCAAGTACACCTATTAATACATTCCCATATTTATAACGATACTTCGCATTGGTAGAATCCAACATGATGGCTTCTTCCAAATCTATTTTAGCGTCTTTTATATTCCCTATTTTAATAAAATAGTCAGCGCGATTTACCCAATTTTGAGCATTTTTAGATTGACTTGAAATAGCAGCTGTCAACAATTTGAAACTATCAACCTTAGTCTCTGTTTTAATTATTTCATCTGAATTAGTTTCTTTGGGTTGACAACCCACAAGCACAGCAAATAATAAAATCAATGTAATCCTGATCATAAAAAATATTTAAGTCCAAAAATAAGGGTTTATTTTTAGAATACAGAGTCATAATTTTATTAATTATTCATAAACATACAAGTCTATTTAAAAGATGAAATGTAGTTTATATTTTATTGATAAAATCAACGAATAAAGCCAGTACTTTATCAAAATTATTTAAACTCGTTTCAGCTGCTTTGTCATTTACATCATGGTAATTTTTGCAATCACCCATTGAGTAGACGAAAAAGGAAGGCACACCAGTTTGGCTAAAATAATAATGATCTGAATTTTGTGTAGGGCCTCGTTTTTTAACCAAGGGTAAGTAGGCACCTTTTTTATTCAGTTTGCTTAACTTTTTAAAATACTTTGGATATTCAGTGCCATTCACTGCTGTAATACCATCATTTGCACTTCCCATAATATCAACGTTCAGTAGAAATTTAATTTTATCTAACTGAAAAAATGGATGATTAACAAAATACTTTGATCCTTCCAAACCAGCTTCTTCACCACTAAATAAAATGATGACAATGCTATATTTTGGTTGATTTAAGGTATAAAATTTTGCAAGTGAAAGGAGCATAGCAATACCACTTGCATTGTCGTTTGCCCCCGGAAACATGGCCTGACCCATTTTACCCAAATGGTCATAATGACCAGTTAATACTATATATTTTTTTTCTTTTTTACCTTTTATGTATCCAATAACATTTTTATTTTCGAAACCTTTTATAAATACTGGTTCAATTTGAATGCCTATATTTTTGGCCTTTTTATACTTATTACCATGAATAGTAATCATGGCATTTTTATATTGTTCACGACCAACACTGTACATCAATTTTGAATCCGAAACCCAAATAACAGGATAGAAATTAGTTGATTGAACTGCCAATTGATGATATGCTTGAATACTATCCCTGCTTTTAATTGACCTGGCATCAAAAACCAAAATAGTTTGAAAATTTAAACTTTTTTTCAAGTCCTTGATATCTTCTGAAAAATTTTCAATCGAAATATGAATCGGTTGAAAAGTTCCAATTGTTTTACCAGAATTAGCATTTACTAAGTAATCCAGACCAGCCCTTAGATCTTCACCGTCGAGTTGGACAGTTAATTGATTGGGGAAAGTATTGACATCAAAGGAATAGTTTTGTGCATAAGATTTACCCGGAAAAGGTGCAATACCAATTTTCTTGAACTCATTGATGAGATAACTGGCTGCTTTATCAACCCCATCATCCACATAACCCCTTCCAGCAAAATAATCGCTACATAGGTCTTTTAAAATACTTTCTGCATACGCTTTCTGTCCCCAACTATAAGTCAGACCAAAAATAAAAAATATGCTAATTAAAAATCTCAATTGGTAAATCTCCTTTCAATTAAATCCGAGAAATTGATTACAGTTGGATTTTCTTCATCCCATTTATGCGCTTTTTTCATATTGTCTAGAAGTGAAAAAGCCGCTGCTTTTGAACCACTTTGATTCAAGTTTTCAATGGCCAAGTTATAATCATCACTTTTTCCATTGAATAATTCTTTGATATAAGTAAACTTATGATTCATTCCAATGTGTGCTTTTAAATCGGCAATTGGAGATTTCGATAATTTTTTTCCGACAGATTGATCTTCTTTTTTAAAGTGATCGTTCAGTGAATTTTCTTTTTTTTCAGGAATTGCTTGCTTTTCTTTTTCTGGTTGCGTGTTTGTTTTATCTAGCTTTTTTTCTTCCGTTATTTCCTGCGTTTCTGAAACTGCTTCTGGCATAGCATCCGTAAAATCAAACATCATTAATTCTTCTTCAGACCCAACTAAATCTTCTTTTTGTTCTTGTTTCTTAACCACGGGTTTTTGCACTGGATCTGCTACTTTTTCATTTGTGTTTTCATAAGACTTGTAGCGTATAATCACTAGCCTTTCATAAATCTCTTTTGCTGATTCAGTTAATGCTTCTACTTCACCAATTGGTAAATTGCCAGCTGACAATTTTTTGATTTTTTCTTTTAAAGTAGTGGCTAATTCTTCTAAGGTGTGGAAATTTGTTATACCCATTTTATGTTAGTTATGCACAATTTTTATAATGGTATAAATTTAAGTTTATATTTGAGAAATAAACGGATATATTTTGGAAATTTCTCACAAAAGGGATGTTAAAATCTCATTAAAAAGTCAATTTACTACAGTAGCTGAAAACGCAAAGCTTCGGGTTATCTGCGGTCCTATGTTTTCTGGAAAGACCAAAACACTTATTCGTGTCATCAAAGAATATGCTGATGCAAATCGGCGCATTCAAGTTTTCAAGCCTGGTTTAGACAATCGGTATGCTGAGGAGCAAGTAGTTTCTCACGACAAAGAAAGTATTAATGCAATCGCCATCAAAAACCCTTCAGAAATGTATGACTTTCAGGATGAAATTGATGTTTTTGCCATTGATGAAGCGCAATTTTTTAGTGATGAAATTGTAGAAGTTTGTCAAAACTTGGCCCTTAAGGAGAAAATTGTCATCATTTCTGGACTTGACTTAGATTTTAAAACAAGACCATTTGGCGCCATGCCACAGCTTTTATCAATTGCAGATGAAATTATAAAATTAAATTCCGTTTGCACTTTTTGTTCAGGGCATGCACGTTTTTCTTATAGAATTACCACAGAAATAGAAACGGTTGTCTTGGGTGAAAAAGATAAATATGTCCCTTTGTGTAGGAGTTGTTATGTTGAAGTTTCAAAATATTAATTCAGTAATATTTCAGTTACATTTGCCTTAATTTTTTCACATAATTCATCAGTTGGCAAATCATTTTCATCTACGCCAAATGGATCTTCAATTTCTTCAGCCAATATTTCCATACTCACTAACACATAAAAAACAAAGGTTGCAATAATTGCAGAATAGTAACCAAAATTACTTACAAAAGCCAATGGCAATGTAACTACGTAAATAAAAATAAACTTTTTTAAAAAAGAAGAATAAGAGTAAGGAATTGGGGTGTTTTTTATTCGTTCACAAGCGCCAATAATGTCACTAAAAGTTTTTAAATTGGTATCTATGGCTAAAAATTCCATTTGTGTAATTTCGCCTGCATCCTTTATTTTTTGAACCCTGGCATACATTTTTTTTGCTAGGTAGCTTGTTTGATGTTCGTACTTTACAATTTCCAATTGCTCTTCTTCATTTAAATTAAGTTCATCAATTTCTACACCATTTCTTAAATGCTCCTTCATACCAAAAGCGTAATTCGGAATCATTCTCTGAAAAAACAGCTTGTCTTCTTTATCATTCACCATGGTACTTAACTTGATGGCCAAATTTCTTGAATTATTAACGAGTTCACCCCATTTCTTTCGGCCTTCCCACCAACGTTCATAGGCAGTATTGGTTCTAAAAACCAATAACAAAGAAATGACGAAACCTACTAGTGAGTAAACACTCATCAGCCCCTTTAACATTTCTTGATTTTTCATGAAATGGATTTCTACATAAGTCAAGCCTAATGTAAATAAAGCTATTAAAACCAATTCCTTCCACAAGATAATAAATGTATCACTCTTTCGAAAATTGAATATGTGAACGAACCATGTTTTAGGATTGTATTTAATCATTTTTTAGAGTTTTAAATTGAAAAGACAAAGATATATTTTACTAATGAGGTCAAAATATATTTTTAATATAAATTCAATTATATTTACTCTTTTGTATATGAATAGCATCATTAAATATATTTTGCGGTTGTTTAGAATTGGGAGGGTCACAATTGTGCGTAAGACCATCCACATTTCTAGAAAAATAATTATCCCTGGATTTGAAGGAGTTTCCTTATGGGAAATAATATTCTTCTTTGTTTGGACCATCAGAAAAGGACTCATTGGCACAAGAGCTTCTTCTTTGGCTTTTCATTTTTATTTGGCGCTTATTCCTTTGGCATTGGTATTGGTTGTTTCATGTGCTTATGTCCCCTTTTTTGATTTAAAAAAAGACATTATTCCAATACTATCTGGGTTTATTCCCGAAATGCTGGTCGATAAGTTTATTGATGGGCTCAGTGAATTTGAAAATTCAACTGTAAACTCCATCTTATCTATAGGATTTATCATGGCATTATACTTTATTTCTAATGGATTTTCAGTGATGATTCGCTCTTTCAATTCTTCCAAAATAAAATTTGAAAAAAGATCTTGGTTTTCTACTCGAATGATTTCATTTGCCTTGGTAGTTGGTTTTATCATTTCCATTATTTTTATGTTTTTACTCATGGTTTGGCAAAGAAAATTACTCCAACTTGGGGCTGAAAATTTCGATTTTATTAGCAATAATTATGGTTGGATAAATTATAGCTTAGGGTTTATTATCATAGGAGCAATTATTTATTTTAGTATCGCAGTATTGTATTATTTAGGACCTTCAGATCAGTCGACATTTAAATTTTTATCGGCAGGGGCCACTTTGGCAACCATTTTAATTATTATTATCTTTTTAATGTATTCCCTCTACATCCAAAGCTTTGCAAATTACAATGAATTGTATGGTTCAGTAGGAACCGTGATGATTATCTTGATATGGATTTATTTGAATGCCTATGCCTTATTAATTGGATTTGAGTTAAACGCAAGTATTCATGGTGCAATGATGAAAAAGAAGTTAGAAGATTTTAGTAAACTTGAAGAAAGTATTCCTGAAGCTTATCAATAGATAGATGTTTTATGATTTAAAATATTCACTAACTTTGAAAAAAACTTATCTATTATGAAATATTTATACCTTAGTTTTATTGCTGCCTTATTTTTATCCTGTGGTAATGAAACAACTAACACTGAAGAATCTGTTGAAGAAACAGTAGAAATTTGTACCTATAACTATGATGAGTTAAGTACAAAAGTAAATTGGACTTCTTTTAAGTTTAATGAAAAGACCGCTGTTGGAGGTACTTTTGATGAAGTGAACGTATTAATTTCAAATGCATCTGAGGATATGTTTAAAACATTAACCGGTGCCAGTTTTACGATTCCTACAAATAGTGTAAATTCTAATAATGAAATTCGTGATCCAAAAATCAAATCAAGCTTTTTTGGTGTGATGGAAGCAACTGATGTCATTTCTGGAATTGTAAAATCAATCAATGAAACAACTGCAAATGTTGAAATTACTATGAATGGAATTTCTAAAGATTATCAAGGAGCGGTAACTGTCACTGGTCAAACAATAGCTTTTGCCACAACAATTGACATGAATGATTTTGAAGCATCATATGCGATTGATTCTTTGAACAATGTTTGTAGCGATTTACACAAAGGTGCAGATGGTATCAGTAAACTGTGGACAGAAGTTGAGATTAATGTAGAAACAACTTTGAAAAAAGATTGTAAATAAAGTTTAACTAATTATTATATCATAAAAAAAGCAGGTCATTAGCCTGCTTTTTTTATTTCCAAATAAGTTTTGTTTTCAATTTTACTTTTTAGCCAAGCACCAAAATCAAAATAGTCAAAAGCTGCCCTTTCAAATTTGTCTTCTTTTAATTTTTCAATTTCGGGTGCAAGGAAACTGATCACTTCTTCGACATCAATTTTATTTAAATTTTCGTCTTTAATCTTTTGAATAATTTTTAAAAATATTGATTCAAACATATAAAGCCTGTTCTTTTCTTTTAAAAATCGTTTCGTTGTATTTAAAATATAGGGAATGAATCTATAATTCTTTAACTCAAAATGAATGATCAATTGCAATAAGAGCGAAAAGGAGTAGATGTCTTGTCGCTGCAATAAACTTTTTTCATTTAAAACTTTATTTATGTAGGTGAGTGATTTTTTATAATCACCTTGAGAAAGAAAGGCCACTCCTATTTGAAAGTTTAGATAAGCATTTCTCATCAACCCAATTTTACCCGCATATTTTTCAATTCCTTGGTCAATTTCATCTACTAAAATATTTGCTTGAACATAGTTGCCAGATTCTATGAAGAGAAACATTTTTAAGCTAACAACACTCGAAAAGAATTTTATTTCCAAGTCCTTATTCACGATATAATCTTTTTTAAACTTGTCTAAAAAGTTCAAATAGTTTTGTGCAACTTCAAAATTACTTAACTTAGTTTCACAATAAATATAATTGGTGATTATTGAAAAATACCGATTTGGATTTTGTTTGATTAAGGCTGAATTTTCTTCATATAATTGAATTAAAATACGCAGATGTTTGACACAATTTTTAATATCGTAAACTGCAAAATAATATCCACTTATGGTATGGTGAAATAAATAAATACTTTCCCAATCATTCTCTTTGTAATTGATTTCTTTTAAAGGGTCTATGATGCCTTCTAAGGCAGCTACTTCTTGTTTTGACCGAACAGTACCTAGTTCATTAATTTTATTAAACAGCAGGGATTTAATTTGCCACAGTTTACTTTGAATCTTTAAGGTTTCTAATAATGCAATTTCATCATTAATAAAGTTGCCAATTTTTTCTTTATCAATAGTGGCATAGGCTTGTTTTTCATACAATGCCTTTTCAAGTTGAACAATGCGAAATAGTATTTTATTTAATTTGTGTTTAAGTGCTTTTCTTTTTACAGCTTCAATCCTTTTTTTAAATTGCTGGTACAATCCTTTTTCAAATAAAATAACAGCACCATTCAAACTATTGTTAAGGGAAGATTCAATAGCATTTTTCTGATGGTACTCGTTTAAACTGTCCAGAATTTGCTCATAAATACGATTTTTAGTAATTGAAAACTGATTAAGAAAGCTATTTCCTTTTAAACTTTTTTTCAACTGTTTTTCATCATAAGTCTTCATTTTTACCATGTGATCAAAAATGAGTAAAGCATTGTTTTGTTCACCTATGGTGTGCCGTGCAGCATATAGTTTGTAGCATCTTTTTTCAGACTTGGTAAGACTTTTTACAAGTTCAAATAAATTATCAGAGTAAGAGTTTGCCATATCTCGGGTTTTACCTAAAAATATGAAATAGCTAAGTTTCAAACTCAAAAATATTTTAAAGTGTGAAAACCTTTGATTATATGGAATAAAAAAGGCTACTCTTCCGAGTAGCCTTTTAATTAAAAATTAAATTTTAAAGATTATTGCTTTACAACTCTTTGTTTTTCAATTGAAGTTTCAGCATTAATTTCTAAAGTATACATTCCTGATTCCAATTCAGTCATATCAACTGTTAAGTTTCCAATGAAGTTTGAGATATCATTTTGTAATACTAGTTTTCCTTGTGCATCATAAACATTTAAAGATGCAGCACCTTCAATATTTAAATTTGCAATTGTCATCACATCCATTACTGGATTTGGATATACTGTCAAGTTATTTACTGAAGCATTATCTTCAAGACCTAAACAGTTATCAGTTAATGTAATGTTTACAACTGATGTATCTGGATCACAACCGTTACCACCACCAACTATGTAATTAAATGTATAAGTACCGTATTGTACACCATATCCATGGAATACACCGTTGCTTACATTAAATACACCATCAGCATCAGACCATTGTCCACCAAAGTCAACAAATCCATTTAAGTGACTAATTAGGATTACATCATCAGTATTACAAGTAGTAAAGCTACCGTCCATTCCAGCATTTGGTGGTTGGATAGTAGAGATACTTGTTGATACTGTATCAGCTCCACAAGCGTTTGCAATCACATAATCAAATGTGTAAGTTCCTGCACCTGTAGGTAAAGAAATCATACTCGCTGATCCTGGTGTTGTAAATCCTGGATTTGAAACACTTGGATTATACCAAGTACCAGTTGTAGAAGAATAGTTATCGATAGATGAGAATAAATCAATAGCTGTACCATCTCCACACACTGTAAGTGGTGTTGCGTTACCAGTTGAACTAGCAGGAACATCAGTAATAGAAATTCCAAAAGTTCCAGGAGGTGTTCCATTATAAGTAGTGTTCAAAGTATAATATTGGAAGTTATCTACCAATACATAATAATATTGACCTGGATTCAAATCACATAATAAAGCCTCTGAACCATACTCTAATGTATAGTAGTAACCATCTCCACCAAACGTATTAGCTGCCTTTAAGTTGTATGTTCCAAAATTTGAACATAAACCAACTTCATAAATTGCAATTTTCGTTTGTGTAGGTGCATTTGCCGTAATATCATTCATAGTTGATACATCAACTTTTCCTGAAGCTGGTGCTTTAAACTTGAACCATACTGGTGCATGCATTGGCGTGTAAATTTGACTACCAAACCACAATGTTTGTGTATACGTATAAATGTATTGGTAAGCAGGCTCAATCGCGTTTTCACCATTAATTGTTGCACCCACATTTGTGTGTACATTTACATTACCGTCAACTAATAACTCAATGGCATTACAAGCCAAGTTATTTGATAATAAAGTGTTGAATTCAAATGGACCTGTCCAAGTTGAATTACCATTGACACCACCACAAGCGGCTCTTACATAAAATTCATAAGGAGCTGAAGCGTTTAATCCGATTGCATAATGTGTAGGTGTACCTGTTGGAGTTGCAGAACCTTGTTCTTGCCCCATATCTGGCATAAATCCTGGGAACCCCCATTCTACATCCCAAGCAGTTTCAGAACCACCAACTTGCCATGCTAAAGTAGCAGAAGTGTTTGAAATATTCATCACACTTAAGTTAGAAGGAGTTGGACAAGCTGCCAATGATTGGAAGCAATAAGGTCCGGCAAAAACACTACTTGAATCTGGCGTACTACCACAATTGGCAGCCACATAATAACAGTATTCAGTATCTGGTGTTAAACCAGTTAATGTTGCATTATTAGAACCTAAGTTATAAGTTGTACCTGTACCTTGTGTAAAACCTGCTGGTCCCCACTCTACAGTCCACGAGTTTACACCAGTGTTACTCCAGTTTATTACTGCAGAAGTCGTCGTAATATTAGAAACGCCTAAAGCTGCAGGAGGATCACAAAATGTTGGTGTCGTAAAAGTTAATGGACCTATCCATTGTGACATTGAATCTGCAGTTGAACCACAAAATCCTTGAACATAATATTGATATTCTACATCAGGCATCAAACCAGTTAATAAAAATGGATTTGAATTGGCAGTTACTACTGTTCCTGTTCCAAATAAGAAACCTGTTGGTCCATATTGAACATTCCATTGTGGTCCTGAACCATTTGCTGTCCATTCTAAAATGTAATTGAAAGCTGAACTAGGGTCAGCAGTCGCCATTAAATTTGAAGGGTCTGGACAAACACAGTCAGTTGAAAATGATACTGGTCCTACCCAAGCAGAATATAACGTTGGTGTATAGTTTGTACAGATTGCTCTGATGTACCAGTGATAATCGCTACATGATGCAATATTTTGTGCATTATAAGCAGATGAAGTAACCGAGTTATTGAAAATCATTGCAGCATCACCAATAGGTGTTCCTGAAGGACCATATTGTAAATCCCATGATGTTTCAATATTTCCTGGGTCCCAATCTAAAATTGCACTTGTCGTCAATGGACTATTCGTCAAATTGATTGGCGTTGGACATAAAGGCAAAGTTGTAAAAGTCAATGGACCTACAAAACAACCAGTTCCGCCTACTGCAATGTATACATCATAAGTAGTTTCCGGTGATAAGTTTGGAATATTATAAAAAGTATTCGCTTGTGTTGGATCAGTTACAGTAGTGTTACTTCCTGCTCCTAAACTAAATCCTGAAGGACCCCATTGGATATCCCATGAAGTTTCAGAACCTGCAGCTCCCCAAGATACAATTGAAGTATTAATTGAAGGACTCACAGCGATACTTGAAACGCCACCGCCTACAGTAAAATCAAGGTACCAAGGTGTTGGTGCAGAAGACCAATAATCAACCCATTCAATAAAATAAGTTGTTCCACCAGTTACATTTAAATTTGTAACTACTGATGCAAAATTTGATTGTCCTGGTCCCATTGTACAGTTATCATCAGCATAACCTACTTGAGTTAAAGCACCACAAGCTCCTGAATGAACATATAATCTGGTATCAACGCCACCACCACATGAACCAACAGTCATAACACCGTCACATACTGGGGTGAAAGAGTACCAATCGGCATTATTACCGGTTGTTGAAGCACCGCCTCCTGAGGCAGCACCATTTGAAACATAACTTCCTGGATTGACCGAAACGGCAGTTGCACAAGTCTCACCTTGGGCAACGGCTGTTGTCACACCTAAAAAAAGCATGCTTAAAATAAAGTAAATTTTCTTCATAATTTTAAGTTTTTTAATAAAATAGTTGTAGCGAACTTACGAATAAATTGCATATCTACCAAAATTTATTTTTATATATATATTTTATTATTGAAAACCACTTATCAAGTTCAAACACCAATTATCCACGTATGTCACTAATAATAAAGGCCCTTATAAAAATAAGAGCCTTTATTCATATCGATATTATTGAAAACTAGAAAGAATTAGGACTGCTGTTATCCACTTTAACATCTTCATCAAGTTTAATAATAATAAACTCAGTTCTTCTATTTTCTTGGTGTTCTTCATCAGTACATTTTACACCATCACTACACTTATTAATTAGTTTAGCCTCTCCATAACCTTTCCCCGTTATTCTTTCTGGATTGGTAATGTGTTGTTTAATGTATTTGGCAGATGCTTTTGCTCTTTTATCAGACAATTTAGTATTGTAGGCCGCAGAACCTCTAGAATCGGTGTGTGAACCTAACTCAATTTCCAAACCTGGATATTCATTCATTACTTTTACTATTTTATCTAATTCAAGTGCAGCGTCTGGACGAATATTAAATTTATTAAAATCAAAGTATATAGGGTTGATTTGAATTAATTTAGAAATGTCTCCACCTACTTCTAATTTATCGAGTGTTAAATCTAAACTTTCATGTACATTATAAACCCCTGGCTTATCAAACAACACATTATAAGTAACTGTTTTACTTAAATAACCAGCCTTTTCAAGTATGATATTATAACTGCCTCTTTCTTGTAATTTTTTACCATATAAGGGCTTTTTATAATCTCCATTAACATCTGTTTCATACAACACCTCTTCTCCTGTAATGTTATCTATTATCTTCATCTTCACTGCTTCCAAAGGCGTACCTTCTTTTTTATCTGTAATCAAAGCGTATAAAGACAAACCAGGATCTTTTTCTAATTCTAAATCCGAAATAATTACCGTTTCATCCGTATGTGTATCTGCAGTATTTTTCCCTTCAAAATACTTTGGTTTTTTACCATTTAAAGAAAATAATTTATCACCTTCTACAGTAAAAGAATAAGTTCCGTTTTCTGACGTAATAACAGAATCAATAATATTTCCATCCTCGTCCCATAATTTAACAGTGGTATTGGCCAAAATTTCTCCTTTTTTATCTTTTACTGTTCCTTTGATTTCTTTGCCGAATGTGATTGGTTTTAACAAATCAAAATAATATATATCATCATCTCCTTTACCTCCTGCTCTATTGGATGCAAAATAGCCAGACTTCATATTTTTATTAATAATAAAAGAAAAGTCATCTCTATTCGAATTGATTGGACTACCCAGGTTGTACATTACACCCAATTCATCATCTTCTTTTAATTGAACGACAAAAACATCCAAGCCTCCTAAACCAGGTTGCCCATTAGAAGCAAAAGATAAAATTCCATCTTGATGTATAGTAGGAAACATTTCATCCCCTTCTGTATTGATATCTGCACCTAAATTAATTGCCTCACCAAAAGTTGTGTCATCTTTCATTTCAATTTTATACAAATCAACACCACCAAATCCTCCTGGCATGTCAGATGCAAAATACATCCACTTAGCATCTTTTGAAAAAGCCGGATGACCCACTGAATACTCATTAGAATTTAACACAAATGGCCATGGGTTTTCCCAGCTTCCATTAATGTTTCTAGTAATATAAATGTGCAATTTAATAACCCCTTCTTTACTTTTTCCTTTGTAATTATTGCGGGTAAAAGCCATCATGTTTTCTTCGTGGTTATAACAAACAGGACCTTCATGATATTTTTTGTTCATCATTTTGTTTAGTTCTTTTAATCCTGACAATTCGCCATCACTTGAAATATCCGCAATGTATACATCTAAAAATGGGAGTTTATTCCAATTCCATTTTCTTCTAATAGGTTTAACGCCTTCCCTACTACTTGTAAAAGCTAATTTATTTTTAAAATAGACAGGAGAAAAATCTTCTTGAACTGAATTTATCGCTAGATTTTTTATTTTGAATTGTCCTTTGTCTTTTTGTAATTGTTCAATTAAATTGGTGCTTGCTAAATACGATTGAGCTCTTGAATCATCTGGATTCAATGCTTTATATTTTTCCATGGCTTCCTTAGCTTGCACATATTTTTTATTCTGCATTAAAGATGCTGCATACATGTAGACATCTTTTGGCTCAGATGCTTCACTATTCACTAATTTTCCATAAAGCACTTCTGCTTTCTCAATGTTTCCAATTTTGTAAAAACTTTCTGCTAACTTTCTCAACACTTCAGGGCTTCCATCTTGTGCTTCTGAAAATTTAGCAATGGCTTTATCATATGCATAGTCTTCATATAAGCTTTCTGCTTTTTTTAATGTGGTAGCGTTTTGCTCTTGCCCGCGACTATTAAAGGCAAAACAAATAAAAAGTGAAATTAATATATAATTTTTCATGTGCTATATTTTAAAAATATCTAGGTGATCTAATTTTTTCGGCATTGTTATAAAAGAGGTCATATCTTAACATGAGCTCATGTGAACCATAATTTTTATAGGTAATTGTTTTATTGGTATATGACCAATCAAAAGAATAACCAAATGAGAATTGGTCCGTGATATTTACTCCAGCTAAAACACCTGCAGCATCACCAGTTCTGAACATAGGCCCAATCCAAAAAACGTCATTAAAATAAACCAAAGCAGTTAAATCGAGTTCTATAGGAGCTGCTTGAGTTAATTTAACTAAGGCAGTTGGTCTTAATTTAATGTTCTGTTTTTTTGAAATTGGAAAAACTGTTCCAGCAATTAAGTAATAATGTCTTGACTCTTTTGCTTGAGTTACCGCACTATTTTTGAAATCATTTTCTAATAACCTAGGAGTTGACAAGCCGGCGTAAAACTTTTCAGTATTGTAATAAATACCAGCACCTACATTGGGTAAAATTTGAGTTGGTGTATTCACTCCTGCTAA
>CBDUKB010000034.1:0-19433 GCA_965367695.1 uncultured Putridiphycobacter sp. | reverse complement strand
GCATTCCACTGGTAAACATTCCTATTCCTAGCGAAAGATTTGAATAATTCTCTGATGTTAATAATAAATCGGAACTTTTGTCTAAGTTCATTTTAATATTTTCATAATCTGATTTTAATTTTATGAACTCCGCATTCAAACTATCAATATTTTGACTAAAACCAAAGGAACAAACTAACATTAATAAGGCAATTAAACCAGGTGTTTTCATAGTTTTATATATTTAACTGATTCAAATATAGTGATTAATCACATTTTTTCATATAAAATAGCTGTTACTTTAATTGGTTGTAAATTATGTGATAAAGAAGTATGTTTAAAACAGTATTCAGATTACAATCGGAATAGCAAAGCATAATCCCTGTGACCTTCTGCTATGTGAATATATGCCCTTAAAACTCCAGCCCAAAAGTACAATACACTCCTTTCATATCGTGAAAATCCATGATGTGATGGTTGTATCCGATTCCAACATAGGGTAGGTCCAACATTTTTAGTCTTACTGAAACATCATATAAGAAAGATTCTTGCTCAGATTTTGAATTGATATCAACCCCAAATTTGCCCAATACTTCTAGGGAACAATCATCATAAATAAATTTGAAATCATTCAAAATGGCGTAATTAAAACCTATAGACATTCCTTTTTTTAAAGAAAATTCGTTCTCGTAATAAGGACTGTATGGTCCGTATTGATATTGGTTGATAAAGGCGTTTAAGTCGAGATTAATGCGCAAATCAAGTCTTTTGCCTACTTCATATCCCAGCCCAAAATTTAATGACTTTAAGGTCCCAACATTCGAGATGTTCAATTGGAAAGGGGTAGCACCGACATCTAAAATTATTCTTTGCAAAGGTGTTTTGTCCGCTTTTTGGTCTGACTGTGCAAATACCGTCAAATTGAAGAGTAACAGGGTGAGGATGAGGACTGCTTTTTTCATGATTGATGTGTTGAGATGATTATTGTTTTAGGCATAAACGAAATTTTAACGAGTTTATTGTTAGTGATTTGATTAGGGATGTGTAAATATTACTATACAATATGTAAATCCAATCCTAATAAACAGATTAGCTTTAGGAATCCAATTATCCTTTACCCTTTAAAAATTCGCTTCAAGCCCAATAGCATATTTTGTTCTAAAATATCAAAATTATTGTCACTTAAAAACAAGGTTTTAATGTCTTCAATAAGTTGATTTTTTTCGGCATTCGTATAGTTATTTTCCTTAAGGGCAGCTTGCATTTTTTGAATGCTTTGGAAGTCATTGTCTTGTTCAAATTCTTTGTGAATTTTATCAAAATTAGCATGTTTTATTTTTGATTTTATAAAGTCAATTTCAATTTTCGATTCCGAAAAGTCAGCGTTCGCGCAATAAATCAAAGTGTATGTTTTCAGGTCGTTTTTGGTCCAATTCGTTTTCATATTTGTATTTTTTTATATGCTTCCATAAACTTTATGTTATGATAAGGCGACTAAGCACTAATTTATGACCAAACAGATTGAATACCTAATTTATTCTTGTTGAATTTGAGTTGATTTTTGTCATGTTTCTTTTAAAAAGAAAATCCAAAACCAATATACACTGCTTCGGGCCATGCTGCACCCATTCGAAACATGGCATTTGTATTTGGTTTTTGAACTCGCCAGCCTAATGTTGCGGAAATCGGAGGATAGTAGCCTTGTAAGTCTCCAGAAAGGATGAAACATGGACCTGCACTTATTTCTAAATGATTTGTTTTGGCACCTGTAATGATTCCGAATTGTCCTAAAACATAAGGGCCACCTACGCCCCAATGTGCTTCAGCCCCATAACCTCCCTTAATGAAATAGGCAATGTTCTTATTCCACAAGTTTTGTTGAATAATTCGCTCGTAATATGCTGTTGCAGTAAAATAGAATCCACCGACCCCCACATTCCCATAAATTGCATTCTTTTTAAGGTTCATGTCTTGTGCCTTGGCAGGAAAAGCTGTCAGTGTAGCAGTAAATATAACAATCATCAAAGTTTTCATGGTGCTAAGTTTTAAATTTAATGCTAAATTAAGTCTAAAGTTTGCGCCTCCCTAATTGCTTTTTGCAAAGCAATTTTAAATTTGCGATTTGCACAAAATATATTTTAAACATGCTTAGCGCGAGGAGACAGGATTCAAAGCATACGCCCTCAATCCTCGGCTTCCGTCAAATTCTTGTCTACCAGACTTTGCATGTCGGCAATTTTATCGGTTTCATCCACAATTTCGTAACCTAAAATGGTTTCTAGTACATCTTCAAGGGAAAGGACACCTGTGATGCTTCCATACTTGTCTGAAACGATAAACATGTGCTCTTTTTTACCATAATTCTTTTTAAAAAAATCGGCCAAGAGCATGTCTTCATTTACACTGCTGAGTGGACGGATGAGTTCCTTTACTTTGAGATCCCCTTCTCCTTCAACCATTTTCCAAAGCAGTTCGTTTTTTAAGACCATGCCCAAGACTTGTTCTTTGTTTTTAGCAAAAATGGGAATTCTTGAAAATTGCTGAAATCGTTCTGTTTCACTTAATTCCTGAATTGTTTCATCTTCTGTGGCGGAATACAATACCGAGCGCGGGGTCATGATGTCGTGAATGGTGGTGTTGGGTAAGTTCAGCACATTTTGAATCACACTTGTTTCGGAATTACTCAATGCCCCATCTTCTTTTGTAGCAATGGTCAAAGCCATCAAGTCGGCCCGACTTAACACACTTTTGTTCTTATCGTTTTTAAGTTTTTTGGTAATGAGTTGACTGAGCCAAACCAAAGGAAATAAAAGTTTCATTAACCCTTTTAAAAGTTGAACAGTAATGGGCGTAAGTCGCTCCCAATAATTAGCCCCTAAAGTTTTTGGAATAATTTCGCTGAGTATTAAAATGGCCAACGTCATTAAGGTTGCAACAATAGATTCTGCGGCTATTGAAAAGGAGAATATTTTAATATTGGTACTGCCAAATACAACCGCTGCCTGGGCGCCCACGCCAATCGCTCCCACGGTATGTGCAATGGTATTCAAAGTTAATATGGCAGAGAGAGGCTTGTCAATGTCTGCCTTAAAAGTGTTGAGGTCAGCATATAGACCCGGATTTTCGTCTCTTTGTTTTCGAATATACGAAGGGGTAATACTCAATAAAACGGCTTCTAAAATTGAGCAAAGAAAAGAAAATCCAATGCTGAGTGCTAAAAACAAAAGTAATATCGTCATACCTAAAAGGAATCTATTGTTAATTTTTAAAATTACCCCCAAGATAATATTATTCTCTAGTTTTTTCGAGCAAAACATCCAATATTAGTGTCGATTAGCAGCAGACTAGTCTAATTTAAATGCATCATTTTACAACACTTTACACTGTTTTACACTTTGAGTGCGTTCTTAGAACTACTTTTCGATAAACATTAAATAAATGCTTTATGAAAAAAATTAAAATTATTTCAGTCTTTTTGGTATTCATCATAGCAAGTGTATTGATGATCAGTGCGACTTGTCCTGCTGAAAAAGAAGTGACGGCAGTGAAAAGTATAAAACAAATGGTCAATTTATTTGTTACCCACGGTCATTGTAGTACACCCTTTGCAGGGGAGGTAGAAAACCTGATACTGAAACAATCAATTTCAGAAGGGCAAGGCAATCCGTTAGAAAACATGTCTATTTCATTCGAAATAAAACCCCAAACTTTTAGGGTTTGTACAGAGAATGGCTTGACGGAAAAGATTCATTTGCCAGGGTTGTTTTACGAAAATATTGAGGAAACAATTGCTTTCAGGTCAACTGATGTATATACCATGGGTTTAGATTGGTATCAAATAAATGGTAAATTGACCATTAAAGGGATTGAAAAGGATGTCAAACTATTCGCTTCAGGTATCAGAAATCCAAATGTAAATGTGACCAGTCATCTGATTTTAGAAAGCCAATTTAATTTATTGGATTGGGGTATTGATTACGATAAAATTATGAATGGAAAGTCTGACCCAGTACCGACAAAATGGATGCACTTAAACATGAAAATTGATTTAACTGATTGTTAAGTTTGCTTGTATGATAATTTGAAGCGATAAAAAGTCAATGATTGAAGTCCTATTAAAAATAATTAAGGAGAATTAAAATATTCGATCAGTCGCCTTTCCAGAAATTCACATTTTTGTATTCCAACAATAGTGGTGGTTTGAGAGGAAATCTTCATTCCAGTTACTTGGTCAAAATGAGTATGTCTGATACAAAAGGAATCGCTATTTGTAAATTGTGTTCCATCCCCTTTATTATAGTGTTGTTGATTGTGTTAAATGTCCAGCAAGCGTTGTTATTGGTGAGTTATTCAATTTTGTCATCAAATAAATAATATATTTTAAATTATAGTAGGTGCTATTTGTGTCATTAAAATTCAGCGGATTGAAAACATGAATATAACCACCGCTATTTAAGCGGGAAAAATATAATCAGTCATGAATAACGTTAAGTTAAAGATGATAATGTGTACTTGTGCTATGCTATTATTCAATTATTAGTTTGTAATATTCTTTTTTAGCATCAGATTGTACTTGTACTATATAGAGACCTTTAGGTTGATTAAATGAAATTTGCAGATTGGAACCAGCTAAGTTATTATTTTTATAAACCAATTGTTGCCGGATATTGAAGATGGTCAAATCCATTTTTTCTGAAGACACAAATTCAAAATTGACAATGTCTTTTGCTGGGTTTGGGTAGATGCTAAAATTTGAATTGTTTTGATTTTCAAGTCCAAGACCAATACTCGAAATATTCACACATTCAGAAGTGTCAATACAATTTGCATTAGAAATTTCTACCGCATAATTACCATTGCTGCTTGGAAGAAATGTTTGATTGGTTTCTCCGTTTATTGCTGCATAATTATTTTCACAATCAAACCATTGATAAAACACATTCGTGTCATTGGATATTATCATGCTGTCGATAACCGACACACTTAAACTGAAAGGAGCATTACTTCCATAAATATTACCAATTTTGGATACATTAATTAAATCAAAAAAAGCAGCGCAACTGAAAAAACTAGATGTTTCACCAGGGAATAAAATTGCAACTGGAATTTCACCAGGGTTTATGGAAAAAGTATCGGTTATGGAAAAGTAAGTCCATGTTAAGGCTGTTGAGGACGTATCAAACTTACTCACAGTTGGAATTGCGCCAGGCCCAATTGTTCCTAATCCAATTCCTATTAAATTTCCTATTTCATAGTTAGTATCGACTCTTGCCCAACCATCAATTTGAATAATATCACCATTTTGAGCGCAAGGAATAATTCTACTAACAGCACCTGGAGAACAGCCTTGGAAATTACCACCAATTGCATACAATGACCAATTACCCCCATTTGGAGCAGCATCATTACCTGAAGATGGTGCACTACACACAGTATTCCAGTCATTAATTTGCGGGGTATTATTGGCCGTTTCAAAACTTTCACTAAAAATTAGAACCTGGGCTTGAATAGCGCTATTAGCTAATATGCCAAAGGAAAATAAAAGTGAAATATAGAAGTTTGAGTTAAAAATTTTTTTCATGGTAGATAATTAAAACGCTATTAATCAAATATAATGATTATTAATCGATAAATAAAATGAAAAATCTAGCTTTAGCATATTGCTACTAATAACCTAAGACATTATTCTAGAGTTTTGCATACCTTCGTAGAACTGTATTTTAAACAGCAATATGAAGCAATATTTATTATTTATCTTTTTATTAATTTCGAATGCGATTTTTTCACAAAGCTATCGCCAAATGCTTGACCACGATAGTGAATGGCACTTGACGTCCTGTTTTTCGGGTTGTTTAAATGATGTTTATTATACTGATGGTGACACGCTTTATAATGGCTATCAATATAAAATACTCAATGGCTTTCATTACATATCAAGGTCTTTTTGGCTAAGAGAAGATGTGACAGCTAAACAAGTATTTTTATCGACATTGGTCGACAAAAATAGAACAGAGGCTTTGTTGTATGATTTTTCATTGCAAGTAGGCGATTCAATTGATATAAAGAACCCCATCAGTCCTTTTCCTGAAAGTCCAGGTTATTTTAGTATTGATTCTATCGTAAATGTCCAATTGGTAGATGGTTTGATTTATAGGCAGTTTTATTTGAGCCCAAATGCCAGTTCTGCGAGTACTGAAATGCCAATTTGGATTGAAGGAATAGGTTCCTTGAGTTTGATCAATGCCCCAGGCGGCACACCGGATGTTAATGGGTCAGGGAAAGTAAGTTGCCACTTCAATTTAGGCAGCATCATCTATAGTGAACTCGATAGTTTAGGAGCCTGTATTCCAAATTATGTCGCCTCAGTTCCCAAAATTAACAGCTCAAATATTCAAGTTTATCCAACCCTTTGCCATGATTATTTAAGCATAACTTCTGCAATTAAAGTCGACCAAATATCTATTTATAACATTAATGGAAGTCTAGTTTACCAAAACAATTCAAAAACAATGGATTTGCATCAAATTGATATTCAGCAATTGAGTCAAGGAATGTATTTTGTTTCAGTTTTTACTGAAGAGCATCAATCTGTTTTTAAAATTGTGAAGGAATAAATCCACTCAAAAAAAACTCCCAGACCAAGGACCTAGGAGTTAATGAATAGGATTGTATAATAATTTACAACTTTATTGCTGTCTTCGTCAATTTTAAATCACCCAACATATCGTCAGTAAATTTATAGTTTCCACGCGTTGTAATAATTTTAAAATTATGATTTTTTGCACGTGTGAACACCTCTAAAAAACGCCATTTAGTTTTTAATTTTTGGGGTTCATCTAATTTCTGGCTAATTTCAAAATAATATTTCCGTCCATTTTTAAATGCAACGATATCGGGTGTTAAACTACTATTGTCAGATTGTTTAGTATATGACTTTGGAGTTTCTAAACCTGCTACATCCGCCTTGATGTCTTCATACCCATGGTTTTCTAAATAGGTAACTGATTTTAATAAAATTTCTTGATGTACTGCTTTTTGTTCTGCTATCATAATAACAGATATAATACTAAAAAATAAGCGTTTTTGCAAGTTTAATGTCATAAACTTTAATCTAAAAAATATAAAATCTACTTTTAATCAGTTAATTATGTAATTTTCTTTGTGAATCATTAAATGTTTGATATAACACCTTATTTATTAGAAATAATTTAATTTGTTTTATGATGTTTTATACATAACTTAGTGTTATTCATTTAACAGTTAACAAGCAAAACATGAAAGCAATTTATTTAAGTATTTTCACCACTGTATTTTTGTTTTTGAACAACAATCCAGCATTGGCTGTGAATAATCAACTTTTAAAATTCACTCAGTATGTGAATGAAATATTTGAACTGGACACACCTACCCTTGAAGCTGAAGGAGCGTTGTATTATTTCATCAAAGGAAAGTACAATAGACCTATTACATTGGAAAAGTTGCATGCTGCAAATGACTTGAGCGATATAATAGCTTATTATCCAAGTAAATGGATTGCGACATATACAGCGGTTGAATTGTCGGTCCCGAATCAAAAAGTGGTATTAGGCAAAGATGAGGTTTTAACTGCAGCTCAAAAAGAGGTGATACAAGGTTTGAACCATAACGACATCATTCAGATAAAAATAAAATATGAAAGTTTCAATGCGGTGAATAAAGAGAGAATGGCATCTGAAATGAATTATCAATTGACAGTTGTACCTGCTGTAGAGGCCGCTTATTTATTAGGAGCAGATAAGTTGGAAGCAGAACTCAAAGCAAAAAGTTTATTAAAAATTGAGCATCAACAATTGGCGGCAGTTAAAAATGCGGTCATTAATTTTACAGTAAACGAATTAGGAGGCATAGAAAATGTTGAATTAATCACTACTTCGGGGAATTTAGCCATTGATTTATTGATGGTCGATTTAATTGCATCAATGCCAACTTGGGTTCCAGCTAAAGATGCTCAAGGAAATGCTGTCAAGCAAGATTTTCAATTTTTAATGGGCAACTTTTCAGAATTGGGTTGTTAATGCTGTCACTTTTATTTTAGTTCAAACTTGATTGGCAACACATATTTTGAATTTATTGGGGCGCCATTAAGTTGGGCAGGTACCCAATTAGGCATCATTTTAATTATGCGCATTGCTTCTTGATCCATAGTAGGTGATACACCTTTAATAATTTGAATTTGGCTTATTTTTCCATCCTTTTCAACTAAAAATTCGACATATACCACACCCACGTGCTTTTGAACTTTTTCTTCCAATGGATATTGCAAGGTTTTTTTGATAAAAGCATCACATTTTTCTGCCCCACCTGGAAAAGTTGTCATTTGATCGGGTATTTGATTGGGTTCACTTTCAACGGTTAATGCTACTTTTGGTGGTCCACCCATTTTTTCATCTTCAATTAAAGGGGTAGTTGCTGGTTCCTCACTCAATAAAGCATATACCTTCTTTTTCATGAGTTTCACCCACAATTCATATTGTTTTCCTGAAGGATGCAAACCATCTAAAGCTACCAAATCAGGTTGGGCCAAACCCTCTTTTGAAAGGGGGGTGATATCAATGAATAATATCCCTTCCGTCTCACAAACAGTTTGGCAGGTTTGATTATACATGGCTAAACGCTTTGAGATTTTTGCCATGTTTGGTTTACCAAATGGGGTGTAACCATAATCAGGAATACTGATCACAAATATCCCTTTCTTACCTTTTTTTGAATGGGCAATGGCTTTTTTTAAACAAGCCCTGAACTTATTTTCAAATGTTTTCGGGTCCTCTTGTTGGTATTCATTGTTGACCCCAATTAATAAAGACACTAAATCAAATTTTTCATTTTGAATTTTTTTGCTAGCTTTTAAAAGTTGATCTGTACGCCATCCTGTTTTAGCAATAATAGTAGGAGTACTCACCAGTAACCCCATTTTATTTAATTGTACAGCCAACTGCATTGGCCAACGTTCATTTGAGTCTACCGACTCTCCAATAGTATAGGAGTCACCTAAGGCTAAATAAGTATAAGATGTTGTATTGTTATTGTTTGAAAAGTTAAAACTTAATCCAAGAAGCACCAAGAAAGGCAATAGTATTTTTAGAATATTATGCATAGCACTAAGTTAAATAAAATTAACTTCCCTTGAATACGGCATATTAAATTAAATTATTAATTTGGCATGTAATTTGATTTATCTAAAGCAAAACAAAAAAGATGAAAAATTTAGGGTTCCTTTTATTGAGTGTAATGGTTGGTACCTTCGCTCAAGCGCAGACTTCAGATCCGGATCAAAATCCGAATCACGCACAAGCAGCTGCAAAATATGAAGCTAATAAAGAAAGCTTATTAGCCAATCAAGGTTTGACAATTCAAAATACTTATGAAGCATTTGATTGGTCGACTTTTAAGGCGGATAAAAAACAAGCGAGAATTGATAACCGTCAAGCTGTTCGATTAGCAAGAGCAAATACACCTAATTATTATGGTAGGCCATATTATGGATATGGTAGATATAACTACAATAATTTTGGGTATCAAAATTACGGTTATGGCTTCCAAAGTAATTGTTATGCGCCTGCACTTGGCGGAGTATTACTAGGTGTTGGTCTTGACCATTTATTATTCCATTAATATTTAAAAACGAAAGAAATGAAAAAAATAGTATATAGTATCGCCTTTGTTGGAATCTTAGCATTCGGATTTCAAAGTTGTGGACACAAAGTGTCACGGGTAGATGTAAACGAACAAATTGATATCAGTGGAAAATGGAATGATGTTGACTCAAGATTAACTGCTGAAGCCATGGTTGAACAAGTTCTAGGAGAAATTTGGTTGTCAAACTTTGTAAAGGAAAAAGGGGAAAAACCAGTGGTGATTGTTGGCTTTGTTAAAAATAATAGTCACGAACATATTGAAGCGGAAACATTTGTAAAAGACATTGAAAAATCTTTTATTAAATCTCAACGTGTGCGTTTGGTACAAGGAGGAGATAAACGTGAGGAGTTAAGAGCCGAAAAAGCTGACCAACAAACGAACGCTTCGGTTTCGACCATGAAAAAATGGGGATTGGAAGTAGGTGCTGATTTTATCATGCAAGGATCTATCAATTCTATTGTTGATGCATACAAAAGAGACAAAGTAGTTTATTACCAAGTTGATTTAGAATTAACCAACATTCAAACCAATGAAGTAGTTTGGATAGGTGATAAAAAAATAAAGAAAACGGTTAAAAATTAACCATATAAAATTTCAATAATTGGAAACCGATCCGTTAATTTCGGGTCGGTTTTTTTTAGAATTAAGCCATGAAAAAAGCAGGTACATATCGATTTTTGCTCATACTTTTCTTAAGTTTTAGCATCATTGCTTGTGGAACTTATTACACAAAGTCAAAAGATACGGAAGCTGCATTATTGTCAAATGATTTTGAAAAGGCGACTGAAAAAATTGAATCCAGTAAGTTTTTACGAAAAAAAAGAAATGCCTTGCTCTATTATTTAGAATTAGCAAGAGTGAATCACTTGGCTGGAAAATACAAGGAAAGCACTAAAAATTTTGAGTATGTTGACTTTTTAATGGATCAATATAATAGTGTAGCTGACATTGCGGTAGGAATGGCTTTAAATCCTGCTATGCAGCCATATAGGACAGAGCCTCACGAGCAAATACTAGCCCATTATTATAATGCCTTGAATTACCTTTATTTAAATAATACAGAAGATGCTGTAGTGGAGGCAAGAAAAATAAATATTCGTGAGCAAGCCATGTTTGTGGCTGCCAAAGAAAAAGAAAACAAATATGCCCAAGATCCTTTTGGTTTAATGATGATGGGCATGATTTACGAATCAGATTACGATTACAACAATGCTTTAATTGCCTATAGAAATGCGTATGAAACATACAAAAACACTGAAATTACTAGTCTTGGTGTGATGCCAAATACCCTTCCTGGAGATATCATCCGAACTGCTAAATTAGCGGGTATTAATCATGGAATAAAGTTTACTGGTGAAGTGGATGCAAATGCTACGAAAGGAGAAGGGGGAGAACTTGTATTGTTTTGGGAAAATGGATTAGCCCCTGTGAAAATGGAGAAAAACTTCTTTTTTTCTTTAGTTAAAGATAGTAAAACAGGGACTTATTTTTTTGCAGATGCCCAAAATGTTATCATCATCCCAGTTGATTATAATTTTGACGAAAATTCAAATAATTTTAAAGCTTCTGATATTGGCATTATTCGTTTGGCTTGGGCCTTTTATGTCGATCGTGTACCTACTTCAAAAAATGCCGCTTTAACAGTGAATAATCAAAATTACGGACTTCAACTGGCAGAGCCTATCAGTCAAATTGCATTTCAAATAGAAAAGGATAATTATTTTAAGGAGTTGGGAAAACGATTGCTGAGATTGGCTATTAAAAAGTTAGCTGAAATAAAAATTTCTAAAGAAAATGAATACCTTGGATTGGCCGTTGGAATTGCAAATGCCTCAACTGAAAAAGCAGATACGAGAAACTGGCAGTCTATTCCAAACGAAATTCAATTTGCGAGAATTCCACTTAAAAAAGGGGAAAACAAAGTGGTATTTAAAACCAATAATGGCCGAATTATTGAATTTAATGTGCAAGGTAAAGGTGGTATGGTGTTTAAGAATGTGGTAACGCCTTAATTGTACATTATTCTTTTTTACATTCATACGTTTGAATACTTCCACCGCCATTTCCGCCACTACTGGTTCGCATAAATAAACTGTCATTTTCAAACTTGATGGAAATACCGCAAGCTGCGCATCCACTAAAATTATCCAAAGTCTTTCCTTCTTCAATTTCAGATATTTCAAATGCAGGATAATTAAAAATGCGAAGTGTTTTCCTTTCTCGAATTACTTCAATTTCGGTGTTGTAAACATTGTCTTTTTCGTAATAATCCATAGGGTTAGTTCCTTCCCAATAATGGGAATGAACCACACAACTATAGGCCCCGCTATATTTTTTAGCCCTTATTTTTTGACAACTGTTAAATGAAAAAAATAAAATGATTGATACGAGCGTAAATAGTTGTTTATAAACATTTAAAGTCATGTCATTCCAAACGTATTTTAATTAAAATGAGTTGGGTATTAAAAAATAATTATTTTTAAGGCATGAAAGAATCAAACCTCCTCATTCGGGAAGCAAGGCCTAATGACATGCAAAGTGTTCACGCTTTAATTACAGAATTAGCAGTATACGAAAAAGCAGCTGATCAAATGACCAATTCGGTCGCCCAATTAATTGAAGACGGCTTTGGGACCAATAAATTATTTGATTGCATTGTAGCCGAGTTAGATGGGGTAGTAGTAGGGTTTGCTTTGTTTTATACTAGTTATTCTACTTGGAAAGGAGCTTGCCTTTATTTAGAAGACTTTTTAGTCACCGAAAAACTACGCGGGAAGGGAATTGGTAAATTACTATTTGATGAAGTCTATCAAATTGCCAAAAATAGAAAAGTAGGTCGATTTGAATGGCAAGTGCTTGATTGGAATGAACCAGCGATTAATTTTTATAAAAAATACAACGCTAATTTAGACCCCGAGTGGTTGAATGGAAAAATAATTTTTAATTAATGCTCTCGCTGCATTAAAAACTCACTCAAGGCAAATAAAGGCGCTTTTTGTGATTCAGAAACATTAATTTCATTCAAGTTTTGAAGGGCAATTTCATAATATTCGTTCATCTTGGCACTTGTGATGGCAGGAATATCTAATTGGGCATAAATGGCCTTTACTGCTTTAATTTTTTCGTCTCCACTTAAATTAATTAAAGCATGTTCTAAGGATTTTTTAGTGTCAGCATCAGCATCTTCAAATGCTTTTAATAAGAGAAAAGTTTTTTTATTTGCCAAGATGTCACCACCCACTTGTTTTCCAAATTTATTTTGATCGGCATACACATCTAATAAATCGTCTTGTAATTGAAAGGCAATACCCAGGTTTACACCAAACTCATACAATGCTTTTTTGTTTACTCGACTTGTTCCAGCAATGATGGCGCCCATTTCAAGACTGCAACCTAATAAAACGGCAGTTTTATAGCTAATCATTTTAATGTATTGATCAATGGTTACATGTTTTGCCGTTTCATAATCCATGTCCCATTGTTGCCCTTCACAAACCTGTTTAGCAGTAGTATTAAAAAGCTGTAACAATGATTTCAATACTTCCCCATCATAAGCTGCTAAAAACTCATAAGCTTTCACCATCAATACATCTCCTGATAAGATGGCTATGTTTTGATTCCACTTAGTATGCACAGTCGCTTTACCTCTTCTTAAAGGTGCTGCATCCATAATGTCATCATGTATTAATGAGAAATTGTGAAACAATTCAACTGCAAGGGCTGCATTTTTAGCTTGATTTGCATCTGTGCCAAATAATTCACAACCCATTAAAGCCAAAATAGGCCGCATTCTTTTTCCTCCCAAAGTTAAAAAATATGAAAGGGGTGCGTATAAGTTATTGGGTGATGTTGGAAATTTTAATTGCTCAATTTCACTGCCAATAATTTTTTGATAAGAACTAAGGTCAATCATTTTTATGCGTCTGCTGTTTGATGTCTTCTTCCTCGTACTTCTTTAAGCCTTCTTCAATTTCTAATCGATCTAATTCAATATCCCCTTCTTCATCAAATAGTTCGAATAAAGGTTCTCTTAATGCTTTATTTGTCATTTTTCTTTGCATGAACAATAGCAATGAAGGTAAAATTAATAAGTTAGCAAGCATGGCGACTAATAAAGTTAAAGAAACTAATATACCCAATGCTTTTGTGCCCCCAAATTGAGAAAATGCCAAGACTAAGAACCCGAAGAATAATACAATGGAAGTATAAATCATACTGATTCCAGTTTCTCTTAATGCGACTAAGATACATCTTCTTAAATCATGTTCATAATTCTTTAATTCTTGTCTGAATTTCGCTAAAAAGTGAATGGTATCATCTACTGAAATACCAAATGCAATACTAAACACTAAAAGGGTAGATGGCTTAATTGGTATACCAAAGAACCCCATGATTCCAGCGGTGGTTAAGAGGGGAATAAAATTCGGTATTAAAGAAATCACTACCATTCTCCACGATTGAAATAAAAGGGACATTAAAATTGCGATTAACACAATTGCGATTGCCAAAGAAGTGAATAAGTTTTTCACCAAATACTGGGTACCATTTGATGCAATGACTGCTGTTCCAGAAAAAACTAAATCCCAATTCTCTAAATCAAAGGCGGTTTTTAGGTTGCTATTAAAATCGGCTTTATCGTGAAAGGAATAAATTCCACTTTCATCCATAATTAGTTGGTCCCTTAAGGCTGCATCATCTTTAGCAGTTACATCAATTAAGTTTAAATAAATTTCAGGGTAATCAAAGTATAATTCTCCTAAGGCTTCGTTTTTTGCTTCCCCTGATAGACTAAGTATATTTGAATAAAGATTGTCGTAGGTGTCTTTTTTAGGGTTGATAGCGGTCCTTAATTCAGGGCCAAGTGTATCAATCAATTCTTGGATTTCATAAGAACCTAAATCTTGAACTTGTAAAGAAATGTGGGTATATATTTTCGAAGAATCAATAAAGGGATTTTTACCAGCACCATCTGCGTTTTCTAGGTAAGGAACAAATTTGTTCATTTTACTAAGGGTTGGAATTGAATAGCGATCTGGATTATTATTCGAATAAGCCATGTTGATGATTTTTACACCATCAGCAACAGATAAAGATTTTGAAAATACCCCGTGTTCATCAAGTATTTCTTGAACCTTTTCCAAGGCAGTTAAACGATATAAATAAGCATTTTTCTTTTTTGTGTCAATTAGAATTTCGAAAGGGATAGACCCACCAAACTTATCTTGTAAATATTGAACATCATTTGTAATGGGGTCGTGTTGGGGCAAGTCTCCTGTAATATTACCCGTGGCGTTTATTCTCAAGGAACCTATGATTGCAAGCACAACTACAATAGATGCCGCTGTAAAAACCCACTTTCTTTTATATAAAGAAACATATTCTAATTTTTCAACGGCAATATGTAACCATTGTTTCTCTAAATGCTCTAAATGTCGTGGTTTAGGAATGGCTGAATAACTCAATACAATCGGCAAAATGGTGATTGATAGCACAAACACCATGATGATGTTCAATGCGGCAATGAAACCAAACTCAAACAGTCTTTCTGAATTAGTAAATATAAAAGTGGCAAATCCCATTGCCGTCGTTAAGTTTGTTAAAAAAGTGGCATTACCAATTTTTTGAATTACACGGGTAAGGGCCTTCACTTTGTTCCCGTGATCTTTAATTTCTTGATGGAATTTATTAATTAAGAAAATGGTATTAGGAATACTAATTACAATCATTAATGGTGGTATTAAAACCATTAAAATAGATAATTTAAAGTCGAAAAAACCAATGCTTCCTAACGACCATATTACTCCAACAAAAACAACAATGTTACAAATTAGGACGATTTTAAGTGACCTAAAAAAGATGAATAACAATAGGGAAGTAACTATAATTGTCAAAGCAATAAATAAACCTAATTCAGCTTTCAGCTTTTCTCCAACTGAAACTCGAATGTGTGGCATTCCTGATATGTGAATGTCTCCTAAAATTGGTTCAAATTCTTTGGCCTTTTTCTCAATGTCTAAAAGCACCACCGCTTTTTTCATGTCATTCATGATGGACTCATCAATAAATGCCATCATTAGAGATGAATTGGTTTCTTTGTTGTAAATAAACCCATCATAAAAAGGGTTTAATCGAATCAATTTTTTTAGGCTATCTAATTCTGCTTGACTTTCGGGCTTAAATTTTATGATTTTATCGAATTCAAACTTTTTATCTGCCGTGTTTTTATAGAGTTGATATAAATGCGCTTCTGAAAAGACAGAATCCACGGCATCAAAACTTTTTACCGCTTCACCAAGTTCATACCAGGCATTAAATTTTTTCAAATCATATAAATCGGCATTATCAATTGCGAATATGAGCAAAGATTCATTTTGTCCAAAAAGAGATTTTAATTTAATGTAATTTTGTTTTGCAGGAGAATCCTTGGGTAACATGGTACCGTATTTGTTATCCATTTTAACATTGTTAATCATGTAATAACCAAACACTAGTGTGATTGAGAAAAGAATACTAAGAATAAGTATTCTATTTCTTAAAATAATTTGGGAGACTCTAATCCACATTATGTATTTAAATCTGTTAAAAGTTAGAAGGTTCAAAAATAATCAAACCAATGGAGAATAATTCGTTTTGAGATAAATTCTTTTGAATTTGAATTTAAAATGAGATAAATTCTTGTGGATTAAGGGCAATTCCATTTTGCCATAATTCAAAATGTAAGTGTGGGCCATCAGTAAATTCTCCAGTATTACCAACAATTCCTATCGGGTCTCCAGCTTCCACAAAATCACCCTCATTTTTTAAAACAGTGGCACAATGTTTATAAGCTGAGACTAAATTATTTGGGTGTTGAAGAATGAGCACATAACCCGTTTTATCTGTCCATCCAGAAAACAAAACCAATCCTTCTAAAACCGCTTTTATAGGCTCATTTTCAGCTGTAACTATATCTACACCATAATGTTTAATTTTCACATTCATGGATTTTGAAATTTTCCCATTTACAGGAGAAATAAAGAAGTCTGATTGAAATTCAATTTTATCTGAAGTAGTGTTGGTGTTCTCTGATTCAATTTTTAAACGCAATAAAGAATCTGCAACTGAATTTTCAAATTCAACTGAAACAATGCCTTCTAAAGTGTCCATTTGTTTAAATAAATTAGAGTCTACCAGGTTTTCGCCTGTAAATATATTTTTTAAATTATTGGTGTACTTTGTGTTAGCATTTAATTTTTTTTCAACTTTATTTAATGCTTTGGTATTTTCTTCTAATTTTTCATTCAATTCGTAGATGGAAACATCATTAAATATAAATTTTTTAAGGGGGGTATACAAGATTAAAAAATATACTGAAATTCCTATGATTAAGGTATACAACAGAATCAAAGAAAGTATATTAAAAAAGGATAAATGGGCACTCCACTTTACATTAAAGGTATCGGCATGGGTATAAGTTAATTTATACTTTTCCCGCCATTTATTAATAATTTCCTTTATTTTTTTCATTCTCGAAGGGCAAATTTAAGGAATAATAATCGGCTAAAGGCCTTTATTTTATCAAAATTATACTTCCCGTATAATCAGTAATTCCCACCTTTCAAGATAATTTAACATTTAGCAGACAACTTACAGGGAATAAATACGTATTTTTAAGGTGTACGTAATGTACCAATTTTAATATGTTAAATAAATTAAACCATACTTTCATCCTTGGCATTGCCTTAATAGCAATGCCAAGTGTATGGGGCCAATTAACAACGAGTACCAATCAATCTCCAGCCCAGTTAGTGCAAAATGTACTGGTTGGAAATGGGGTCACAGTTTCCAATGTTAGTTTTACAGGCGACCCTGATGCAATTGGTTCTTTTAATGGTGCCAATACAAACTTAGGTTTGAGTACGGGAATTGTATTAACAACAGGTACAGTGAAACCAGGTACTGGTGTATTTGGGGCAGAACAAGGTCCACACGGAGCAAATACTGATGGAAGTGCAGGAATGGATAATAATGCCGCTGGTGATGCACAATTAACAGCCATTGCTGGTGAAACAACTTATAATGCTGCAATTTTAGAATTTGATTTTGTTCCAAATAGTGATTCCGTAAAATTTAAATATGTTTTTGGTTCCGAGGAATATCCAGAATTTGTAAATGCGGGATTTAATGATGTCTTTGCTTTTTTCATTTCGGGGCCTGGATTTGGAGGTAATTATAATATGGCAACTATTCCTGGGACTAATGGTACTCCGGTAACCATTGATAATGTGAATGCAAATGTAAATTCTTCTTTTTTTATCGACAATGGAGATGGCACCACGGCACCACAGAATACATCAAATTATTACATTCAATATGATGGTTTTACTGTAGTGATTGAAGCAAAAGCCAAGGTTCAATGCGGTGAGACTTATCACTTAAAAATGGCCATTGCGGATGTTGGTGATTGGGCTTATGATTCAGGAATATTTTTGGAAGCCAATTCATTAAACAGTATTTTACCTGTTGAAATAAGTTCTACATTGAACAAGAATATATTTAATAATAATACCAGTATGGCTGAAAACTGTGAATCGGCTACCATCAGTATCACCCGTGATGCAAGTCAAGCAAGTCAAGCTTTGTCAATTCCGTTAAGTACAGGGGGGACTGCCATTGAAGGGGTAGATTATTCCACGGTTCCTTCGACTATCGTTTTTAATCCTGGACAAACCTTAGTTACTTTTACGATAGATGTTTATCAAGATAATTTATTGGAAGGTGATGAATCTTTAAAATTAATACTCGACCAACCTGACCCTTGTGGAAATAGTAACTTAATTACGCTCAATCTTTTGATTAAAGAGATTGCCCCACTTGCAGTGGTTTTACCAAATGAATCTATTCTATGTCCAGGGGATGCTGTGTCCTTGACGCCAGTGGTTACTGGTGGTGTTCAACCTTATAATTTTTCATGGGATAATGGACAGGTTTCTCAAAATATTTCAGTGAATCCAAACATAACCACTAATTACATCTTAACGGTAACTGACGATTGTAACGCCGATCCTGTTTCAAAAACGGCCGAAGTGTATGTGCCCACTTATGCACCCCTTCAAGTCAGTACTTTTGGAGATACAGCAGTATTATGTCCTCGTACACCCATTACACTCATCTCTACAGTTCAGGGAGGAGCGGGAACTAACAATTTTGTTTGGACTGCAAATGGTCAAAATATTAGTTTTAATGACCAACATTTAGTTGCACCCATGCAAACCATCACCTATCAAATAAAAGTAACAGATATTTGTGACAATGCAGATAGTACTTCTTTAACTTTAACTGTTTTAACCCCAGTTTTAAAAATTGTGACGGATGATGATCAACTCATTTGTAAAGGAGATGAAGTTGAAATTGGTGTTACAGCATTGGGTGGACTTGGAAACTATACATATTACTGGCCACATTCTGGAGAGACTACATCTCGTGTGGTGGTCAGTCCTCAACGCTCTAGAGATTATTTAGTCAGGGTATCGGATGGATGTGGTACATACGAAATAACAGGAAAAATATATGTGAAAATTTCAACACCAAATGCAAGTTTTAATCTCTTAAGCAAAGATCCTATGGAAGGATTGCCTACTTATTTTAAAAATAATTCAACAGGAGCGACCAATTTTACTTGGAATTTTGGAAATGGGGAATCATCAAATGAATTTGCTCCTAATGTAACATATCATCCATGGGGGTACTATCAGGTTGAATTAATTGCTGCTTCAGCTGCTGGATGCTTAGATACTTTT
>CBDUKB010000033.1:0-19439 GCA_965367695.1 uncultured Putridiphycobacter sp. | reverse complement strand
GTTTGACCAAATTTTACAATCCCTTCTAGAATTTTATGCTCATCTTCTTTTCCTTCTAATTCTTTGGTCAATTCAATGGCATGCTCTAAATCGTCTGAAGAAACATTCATTGATTTTTTCTTTCCCAAATTGCTTAAAACAGATGTCCCAGCAACCAGCCCTTTTACTAAGTAATTAATTGGAAAAGCTTTCCCAATTTTATATAGGGGAGCACCCATTAAAAGGGTCATGCTTTTACTGTTTTTACTGGCATATACTTTTGGAATTACTTCCCCAAAAAGTAAAATAATAAAAGTAATAACAACAATATCAATAAATAGTTTTACCCATTCCTCCATGCTGTTTTCTGGAAACAACAAGGACGATATAAAAGAAGATAAAATAATGATAGAGACATTGATAAAATTATTGGCAATTAAAATCGTTGCCAATAAACGTTTGGGTCTTTCTAATAAGCTAATGGTTAATTTCGCTTTTTGTGAGGTGTCTTTTTCTAGCTCTTCTAAATCAACAGGTTTTAATGAAAAAAATGCGACTTCAGAACCTGAAATTAAGGCAGATCCAAATAAGAGTAAAATTAAAATGATGAAAGAAACTATCAGTGGTATTAAATCAGCACTCATATTTCGAATTTAAAATGGCAAATCATCTTCCTCTTCAGGTTGAATGTTTTGCTCCATTGGTTGGCTTTTGTTCTCTTCAATCGACTTTGGATATTGATTTTGTTTTTGACCACTTGAAGGCTCTGCCCTTGTTAACATAGTTAAGTTATCAGCGACTACTTCTGTGGTATATTTTGTGACGTTTTGATCATCTTGCCATGAACGGGTTTTTAATTTCCCTTCTACATAAACCTTCATGCCTTTTTTTAAATAACTTTCAACCACTTTGGCTAAACCTCTCCAAACGACAATATTGTGCCAATCCGTAATCTCTCTCTTTTCTCCAGTGTTTTTGTCGGTGAAAGTTTCTGAAGTTGCAATTGAAAAATTTGCCACTACTACCCCATTGTCTAAATGTCTCACTTCAGGATCTTTTCCTAAGTTTCCAATTAAAATCACTTTGTTTACACTACCAGCCATAAGTTTGTCAAATTGTTACTTAACAAAGATAAGATTTATCTTTTGAAAAAAACAGATTCATTGACATATCTCGCAATTAATTGTGGGAGGGGGAATTTTGTAATTTCACTCATGTGAACCTTCAAAAATCCATTTATTTTATCGATTTGAGTACCTCGTACAACCCAAAACTTGACCATCAATTTTTGATGTGTTAAAATGTGTTTCTTTTCATAATCTAATTGCACCTCACGCAAATTGACCCCCTCAAAACTGCGTATTTCATCAACTACACTTTCGGTTTCAACACAAGGAAAATCATAGAGTCCTTCCCAAATACCTTGGTCAACCCTTTTATTAATCAAAATATTATTTTCATCATCCTTAAAAAGTAAATAATTTAAATGCCGTGTTTTCACCTTTAGTTTCTTTTCCTTAACAGGATAATTTAATTGTGTTTTGTCTTCAAAAGCCAAACAAATTTCTTGCACTGGACAAATATCACAAAGTGGGTTTTGGGGTTTGCAAATCAAAGCTCCTAATTCCATCATGGCTTGGTTATGTGTCCCTGGATCGTTTTTGTCTAAAATTTCATTGGCCAATAAGGTAAATTCTATTTTTCCCTTATTTGTGTTAATAGGGGTTGACACCTTGTACAAACGACTTAAAACCCTGAAAACATTTCCATCTACCACCGCTCTTGCTTCATTAAAAGCAAAAGAACTAATTGCGGCAGCAGTGTATTCTCCTACACCCTTAAGATTTAACAAGTTGACATAATTTGTCGGAAATTCTCCCTCATATTCATTTACTACTTGTTTTGCAGCGGTATGTAAGTTTCTAGCCCGACTGTAATAACCCAATCCTTGCCACAATTTTAAAACTTGTTCTAGGTCGGCATTTGCTAAGGTTTTAACATTTGGATAACATTGAATAAATTTTAAATAATATGACAAACCTTGCTCAACCCTAGTTTGTTGCAATATAATTTCGGATAACCATATATAATAAGGGTCTTTTTCCCTTCTCCAAGGCAAATCACGCTTATTATCAGCATACCAACTCAATATTAAGTATTGTTTATCAATCATTTAATTCTGTTAACTAATTTTTTGTCTAATTTATTCCTTTTATTTATAAAAATCAGTTATTTTTGTATCAAATACAAACGATTAAATATTAAATAGTTATGACAAAAGCAGACATTGTTACAAAAGTAGCAAACGAAACTGGAGTAGAAAAGGCAGCTGTTTTAGCAACAGTTGAGTCTTTTATGAAGAATGTTAAAGGATCTTTAGCAAGCGGTGAAAATGTTTATTTAAGAGGATTTGGTTCTTTTATTGTTAAAAAGAGAGCTGAAAAAACTGGAAGAAACATTTCTAAAAACCAATCTATCATTATTCCAGCACACAACATTCCTGCGTTTAAACCTGCAAAAACATTTGTAGAAAACGTAAAATCAAAGGTGAAAGTAAAATAGTTGTATAACTAGAATACTTTTATTATCTTTGCGCTCTAAAATTTAGAGTTTAACAAAAACTTCCTGAATTTCAGGGAGTTTTTTTGTAAATACAGTATTAATTATAAATAAATATTAAGATATGCCAAGCGGAAAGAAGAGAAAAAGACATAAAATGGCCACGCACAAAAGAAAAAAACGTCTTAGAAAAAACAGACACAAAAAGAAAAAATAATTTTTTTGCTTTTTGAAAAGTATAAATACTTAGTAACATCAAGTTGCTAAGTATTTTGTGTTTGTTATCATTCAAATTAAATAAGTCCGGATGAATTTTGAGTTAGTTGTTGACGTCAGAGCCAACGGAATTTGGATTGCATTGATGCGTGAAGGGAAGTTAATTGAACTTCACGAGGAAAAAGGCAATAAAGATTTTATGGTTGGTGATATATATCTTGGTAAAGTACGCAAGGTAGTACCAAGTTTAAATGCTGCATTTGTAGATGTAGGTTACGAAAAAGATGCTTTTTTACATTATCTTGATCTTGGCCCACAGTTCAAGTCCTTAGATAAGTATGTTCAAAACACACTTCAAGGAAAACAAAAGGTTGCAGATTTATTATACTTTAAACCCGAAGCCGACATTGAAAAGGCGGGTAAGATTGACGATACACTAACATCAACAAGGCAAGTTTTAGTTCAAGTTGCAAAGGAACCGATTTCAACAAAAGGACCTCGTTTAAACGCAGAAATTACAATTGCAGGTAGGTATATTGTTTTGGTACCTTTTTCACAGAAAATTTCTGTTTCTCAAAAAATTAAAAATGGCAAAGAGCGGGATCGTTTAAGAGACATCATGCGTGACATTTTGCCAAAAAACTTCGGCGTTATCATTAGAACAGTTGCCGAAGACAAAAAGATTTCAGAAATTGATAATGATTTAAAAACCTTATTAGACAAGTGGAAATTAATCCATGAAAACTTGCTCACTGCCAAACCACCTAAAAAGGTCTTGGGAGAACTAAACAGGGCGTCTTCATTATTAAGGGATTTATTGAACGACGATTTTACGAAAATTCATATCAACGACAAAGAATTAATGGATGAAATGCACGATTACATTTCCTCTATTTCTCCAGGTCAAGAAAAAATATTGAACTTATATAATGGAAAGCTCAACATATTTGAGCATTTCAACATTCACAAGCAAATAAAATTACTTTACGGTAAAAAAGTGCCTTTGGCAAGCGGAGGTTATTTGATTATTGAACATACAGAAGCCATGCACGTGGTTGATGTAAATTCAGGAAACAGAACAGCTAAAGGTGATACGCAAGAACAAAATGCTTTGGCTGTAAACCTTGAATCAGCAGACGAATTAGCAAGAGTATTGCGCTTGAGAGATATGGGTGGAATTATTTGTGTTGACTTTATTGACATGCACAAAAAAGAGCATAATAAAATGCTTTTTGAAAAAATGAAAACCCTCTTAAAAACAGATAGGGCTAAGCATAGTGTTATTCCTCCAAGTAAATTTGGCGTAATGGAAATTACACGACAACGTGTGAGACCAGAAACCAATATTGAAACATCAGAAGTATGTCCTTCTTGTGATGGGACGGGTAAAATACAGGCCTCTATCATGTTTACTGATGAGATTGAATCAGCACTTGATCACTTAATGTTAAGTGGAAAATATAAAAAGTTAACTTTACTCGTTCATCCTTACATTGCTTCCTTTTTTACAAATGGAATCATATCAAAACAAGTAAAATGGTTTTTTAAATATAAAAAGTGGGTATCTGTAAAAGCAGCAAATGCGAATACATTCTTCGAATTTTCTTTTTTAGATAAACAGAACAAGAAAATAGTGGTTTAAATATTTAATCACTATTTAGAATTCGTATTTTAGTAACCAATAAAAAAAGCATTGGTTCCACCACAAAAATATTCCTTTTTAGAAGCGAAAGCGAAATTAGAAGCCTATTGTGCTTACCAAGAACGTTGTGCACAGGAAATAACTCAAAAACTTTATACCTGGGGTTTTTCCAATGAAGATCAGGATATTTTAATTGCCGATTTAATCGCAAATAATTTTTTAAACGAAGAAAGGTTTGCCCTTGCTTACAGCAGTGGAAAATTTAATATTAAAAAGTGGGGGAGGTTAAAAATAAAAGCGCATTTAAAACACAAAAACATCTCCAATTATTCCATAACAAAAGCATTGAAATCGATTGAAAATGAAGCGTACATTAAAACGATTGAAGTATTAATAGATAAAAAAATTCCCAGTCTAAAAGGAAACATTTGGGAGCAAAAAATTAAGTTGAAAAACTTTCTTTTTCAAAAAGGATTTGAAAATGAATTGATCAACGAAATTATTCATTACAAATTACCAAATCATGAGTGAATTTAAACAATTAGGCGTTGATGCTAGAATAATTAAAAGACTGACGGAATTAAACATTATTGATCCAACAGAAATTCAAACACAAAGCATCCCTTTTCTAGCTGAAAAAGGGTCGGATTTTATTGGTATGTCACAAACAGGGACAGGTAAAACTGCGGCCTATAGCATACCCCTTCTTCAAAACATCAATGTAAAAAACAACAATGTACAAGCTTTAATATTGGCACCAACCCGTGAATTGGTTCAACAAATTGCCAAAAACATATTTAAGTTTACCAAATACTATAAACCCATTTTTTCAGTAAGTATTACTGGGGGACCGAACATGTCAAAACAACTTTCCTTGCTAAATAAAAACACCCATATTATTGTTGCAACTCCCGGTAGATTAATGGATTTATTGGGACAGCAAAAAGTCAATTTAGAAAACTTAAAATACGTTGTTTTAGACGAAGCTGATGAAATGTTGAAGTTAGGTTTTAAAGAAGACATTGAACAAATTTTATCTTATTCAAAAGGTAAAATAAACACTTGGTTGTTTTCAGCGACTTTGCCTCAGGATATAAAAAAATTAATTCAAAAGCATTTAAAAGTCAACGCGCATTCCGTAATTATTTCTGAAAAAAGTGTGCTGAATAAAAATATTAAACACGAATACATTAGTTGTAATCAAACAGAAAAATTAAACACCCTAATTCAATATTTAAAGCTTAAGAATATTCAAAGAGGTTTGATTTTTTGCAAAACTAAAAAAGCAACGACCATATTGACAAAACAATTAAAATCGAAGAATATACTTTGCGAAGCCATTCAAGGAGATTTGACACAATTGGAAAGAGAAAAAGTAATGCGGGCCTTTAAAAATGAAAGCTTAGGCTTCTTAGTTTCAACTGATGTATCTGCAAGGGGAATTGACGTTGAAAATTTGGACCATGTTATTCATTACGAAATGCCTGATCAAACTGATTATTACACACATAGATCGGGTAGAACAGCAAGAGGAGGCAAAAAAGGCTTATCAATTGCCTTTGTTGATGAGAAGGAATTGGCTTTATTAAAGAAAATTAGTAAGGCCCTTAATTTTGAAGTGAATGAAACCATATTGTAACAATCAATTTGCTATTATGTTTAACTTTTCACATAAATTAATAAACAGTTTATTATTTCCTCAATTTTTATTGTAAATTTGTTTAAATAACTTTACTTATGCCAGATTATAAACCGGGTCCTTTTTTGGAACAAATCGATTTCCCCAAAGATTTACGGGAAAAATTTGACATTAACCAATTAAGCCAGGTCTCTGAGGAGGTAAGGAATTATATCATTGATGTCATTTCAGAAATTGGTAACTCACATTTTGGCGCAAGCCTTGGAGTTGTTGAATTAACAGTAGCCTTACATTATGTTTTTAATACACCCTACGATCAATTAGTTTGGGATGTAGGTCACCAAGCATATGGTCATAAGTTACTCACTGGCAGAAGGGATATATTTCACACAAATAGATTATATGGAGGCATGTCTGGCTTTCCAAAAAGAAGCGAAAGTGAATATGATACTTTTGGCGTAGGACATTCTTCTACTTCTATATCAGGAGCTTTGGGAATGGCCATTGCCAGTAAATACAAAAAAGAAGAAGACAGACAGCACATAGCGGTGATTGGAGATGGATCTATGACTGCAGGATTGGCATTTGAAGGTTTAAACCAAGCTGGTTTTACAAATTCCAACTTGTTAATTGTGCTCAACGACAATTGCATGTCAATTGATCCGAATGTAGGTGCTTTAAAAGAATATTTAACCGATATAACAACCTCACATACTTATAACAAAGTAAAAGATGATGTATGGAAATTACTTGGCAAGGTTTCTAAATTTGGTCCAAATGCCCAAGTTATCGCTTCAAAAATTTCTCATGCATTAAAAGGAACTTTGTTAAAGCAAAGTAATTTATTTGAATCATTTAATCTCCGTTATTTTGGTCCTGTTGATGGGCATGATGTGGTTGGATTGGTGAATATAATGGAAGATTTAAAAGATATTCCTGGACCAAAAATATTACATGTTTTAACTAAAAAAGGCAAAGGATATAAGCCCGCTGAAGAAGGAAATGCTACAAAATGGCATGCTCCTGGTGTATTTAATAAAGTTACTGGAGAGATTATTAAAGTGGTTCCAAAATCGCCTCAGCCCCCAAAATTTCAAGAAGTTTTTGGGCATACCATAGTAGAATTAGCTGAAAAAAATGAGAAGATTATGGGGGTAACTCCTGCCATGCCTTCAGGTTGTTCTTTGAATATTATGATGGAAGCCATGCCCGATCGCGCTTTTGATGTGGGTATAGCGGAACAGCATGCGGTTACATTTTCAGCCGGATTAGCAACACAAGGAATGGTGCCATTTTGTAATATTTATTCTTCCTTTATGCAACGTGCATACGACCAAGTGTTGCATGATGTTGCATTGCAAAACTTAAACGTAGTTTTTTGTTTAGACAGGGGAGGATTAGTTGGAGCAGATGGTGCCACGCATCATGGTGCCTATGATTTGGCTTATATGCGTTCTATTCCTAACATGGTTGTTTCTTCTCCAATTAATGAAGAAGCATTAAGAAATTTAATGTATACTGCTCAATTAAAAGATCAAGGTCCTTTTACAATCAGGTATCCAAGAGGTGCAGGTGTAATGCCACAATGGAAAACACCTCTAAAAGAAATTAAAGTTGGAACCGGTAAAAAATTGAGAGCAGGTGAGGACATGGCTTTCTTAACTATTGGTCCAATTGGCAACCTTACGATTAAGGCTTGTGATGATTTATTAGAAAAGGGCATATCCGCAGCACATTATGATATGCAATTTGTAAAACCTTTAGATGAAGCCTTGCTTCACGAAGTGTTTTCAAAATACAATAAAATAATTACTGTCGAAGATGGATGTATTATGGGAGGAATGGGTTCAGCAGTACTAGAGTTTATGGCCGACAATCAATACAATGCACACATTGTGCGTTTAGGGATTCCCGACAAATACATACAACATGGAACACAAAATGAATTGTATGCAGAATGTGGTTATGACGTCAATGGCATCATCAAAACAGCTGAAAAAATGGTTCAAAAAGATAATAATTTAACAATTAGCAAATAATATGGCAACTGTAACATTAAAAGGAAACGAAATTAAAACAATTGGTGAATTACCAAAAGTAGGGGACAAAGCAAAAAATTTTACTTTAGTAAAAACTGACCTTGGTCAAGCTAAATTAAGTGATTTTAATGGGCAGAAATTAGTACTCAACATTTTTCCTAGTGTCGATACTGGAACTTGCGCACAATCTGTGAGAAGATTTAACCAGGAGGCTTCAAAACTTGCAAACACAAAAGTACTTTGCATATCAAGTGATTTACCTTTTGCGCAAAATAGATTTTGTGGCGCTGAAGGCCTTGAGAATGTAATTATGTTGTCAGACTATGCTACGAGTCAGTTTGGAAAAGATTATGGCTTAGAAATGATTTCAGGCCCGCTCTTCAACTTACATAGCAGGGTTGTAATCGTTGTAGATTCAGTTGGAACAATTACGTATACAGAACAAGTACCAGAAATTATTGATGAGCCGAATTATGAAAAAGCTTTAGCAGCATTAAAAAATTCAAAATAAGCTTTATGAAAAAAATTTTTGTTTTAATTATCGCCCTGCTTTCTGTTGGTATTATTAGCTGTAAACAAGAAGGCTGTGTTGATATAAAAAGTAACAACTACAACAAGGAGGCAGAAGTAGATGATGGCTCTTGTACCTTTGATGGAAATGCCGTTTTTTGGATTGATGCGAACACGAGCCAAGACCTGCAAAACAGTTGGATTAATGAATTGAAAATTTATGTTGACGGCACGTACGTTGGCAAAATGAGTACCAATTCAGCACTCTTAACTGCACCTGATTGTAATGCGGGTGGTATTTCATACTTTCAAGATTTAGGGAGCGAAAAATCAGCTATTATTAAATATGAAGCCAAATATACACCTATTGGTGCTCCGGGAACAAACCCTCCTGATGAAGTTTTATATGAAGGATCATTAAAGTTAATTGGAGGCGAATGCCAACCCTTCCAACTTCAATAAAATAGCATAGGGTTCCAGCTTAAATTATAATAAAAACGCGCTGGTCTAATCGTATCATTTTCATTAAATAAATATTGACTGCCGTCTGCTTGTAGCATGGGGATATGCATTAACTGTCTTTTCACCATTTTATCGGTATAAAAAACCATGTCATGCATCCATTCATTTTGTAATTGATGCCTAATTTGCTCTGCATCTATTCCTAGCGATAAACCAATTATTTGTTGATAAGGAAGCATATAATTGAAAGTAATACTTAATACCCCTACTGATTTATCCGAATAAATTGCTTTATTACTTGAACGATAACCAAAACGTGCAGGGTAATCTTCATTTAATACTTTTGAGGCAGAAGCATAATCTCCTGTATACATTATATTTTTAAGTGCGATATAGTATTCGTTCCTTTGATAACTAAAAGAAAAAGCCCCGGTTCTATAACGATCACGCCAACCTTTTCCTGCGCCTAACAAATCATTTTCAGTAAGAAATGAGAACCCTTTTGCATGGAAACCAATTGTTCCTGTTGTTTGGGAAGTCTGTTGTTTGTCTAAATAAATTTGATAATGATATGACAATGCATAAGGGTAAGTGGTATTATTTAATTTTGAATCAAAAATAAATGCTTTCAAAATTTCATCCTTTTTTCCAAATCCAAAACAAGCTCCTAAACCCATTTGCAATTCTGGCGTTTTTCGTTGAATGCCGAAACTACTAAAATTATAATATGCACCCAGATCAGCATTTGTTTCAATAAAATATAATTGATAGGACAATTCAGAACGTAAGCCAATACGTTTAACATGGCTTCCAAAATCTAAGCCTATCCCTATTTTAAAATAAAGTGGTTGCGCATTTAAATTATGGCCCCACAAAAGCAGTAAAAAAGTCAAAAAGACATGACATTTTAAGTATTTACTTGATATACTGCGCATTAACCTCAATATAAGTTGACACTCTAGAATTTAATTTAAGCGCAAAAAAACAAAAAGTAATGTCATTACACCAAAACAATAAGTAAACGTCTTAAAACTTAAATTATTGGCCTTTTTTACTTAAAATATAGATTTGCGAAGAGTAAGTATCGTTTTTTGCTTTTAAATTAGAGCGTAGCCCATTAAAAAAAGCTTTTAGGATATTTCCTCCTTTATATTTTTCACTCAACATAGAAACATAAAAAGCATCAAACTTCATGGGTAATATTTTCTCAATTTTTAATCCATGTTGTTTTCCTAAAAATTCAATATCTTTTGGAGTGAAATGATACAAGTGAATTGGCAAATCATAAGCTGCCCAATATTCCTTATAAATTTTCGCATCATAGGAATTTCTATTTGGCACTGCAATGATCAATTTACCTGTTTGATTCAATACTTTTACCAATTGGGAAAAATCATTTTGTAAATGATATACATGTTCTAACACATGCCACATGGTAATTACATCTACACTATCTTCTTTTAATTGATACAAGTCCTGAATAGGTTGCAAATCGATATTAAAATTTGATTTGGCAAAAGCCCTGGCGTCTGCATCCGGCTCCAAACCTTTTCCATTTAATCCTACTTTGGTAATTTGATTTAGAAAGTGACCTGTTCCTGCACCAATATCAAGCACTTCCTTTCCATTCGAAACACTTTTAACCAACTTACTTTTCTGCTTTAAAGTGTACTTTCTAACCCTTTGGTATATTTTATTTATCATTCCTTTATTGGAAGAGGAGTGAGAAATATAACTCTCAGCTTTATAAAATGCGCCAATCTTTTCCTCAGTTGGAATTGGATTTGTAAACTGAAATTTACACTGTTCACAAGCCACAATAGTGAAAGTATCCTGACTCACTGTATAGTCAACTGCAGACAATACAGGTTTAAAAGATTGATGTCCACATAAAGGACAGTTTTTAATATGATTCATAAATTTATCTTCCTAAAAAAACCAATAAAACAGAAATATCTGATGGTGAGACACCACTAATTCTACTTGCCTGTCCGATTGTTACTGGTTGTATCGCTGTTAACTTTTCAACGGCTTCAGCAGACAAAGAAGAAAAAACACTGTAATCAATATCAAGTGGAATTTTCACACTTTCTAATCGAATCATTTTATTGGCCATTTCTTGTTCACGCGTAATATAACCGTCGTACTTAATTTGAATTTCTGCTTGTTCCACCGCATCAAAACTATTGGTATTATAATCACTTAATAGTTTCGTCAATGGCTTGCTGTTTTTTTCTAGTTCTGAAAGTTTAACGTGCGGTCTCGACAACAATACATTTGCTTTTTGCTTTTGCTTTAAGGTAGAGGAGTCAATAGATGTTAAATATTCATTCATTTCAGCAGGGGAAACACTCGTATTTTCAAGCAATTTTTTTATTGCATTGGTATCTTCCAATTTTTTTAGCACATTGTTATAACGATTGACATCCGCCAAGCCAATTTCATAACCCAAAGCTGTTAACCTCAAATCTGCATTGTCCTGTCTTAATAAAATTCTAAATTCAGCCCTTGAAGTAAACATACGATAAGGTTCTTTTGTTCCCTTGGTAATTAAATCATCAATCAACACACCAATGTAAGCATCAGATCGGGTTAAAATAAATGGGGCCTTATTACGCAATTTTAAATTGGCATTAATTCCTGCCATTAATCCTTGTGCTGCTGCTTCCTCATATCCGGTTGTCCCATTAATTTGACCCGCAAAATATAAATTCTCCACAAGCTTCGTTTCCAAAGTATGCTTTAATTGGGTAGGAGGGAAGTAGTCGTATTCAATCGCGTACCCAGGACGAAACATTTTTACATTTTCAAATCCCGCTATGGTGCGTAATGCATTTAATTGAACATCTTCTGGTAAGGAAGTACTAAAACCATTTACGTAAATCTCTACTGTACTCCAACCTTCGGGCTCCACAAATATTTGGTGTCGGTCTCTTTCAGCAAACCGATTTATTTTATCTTCAATTGAAGGACAATATCTTGGACCCACACTTTGAATGGCACCATTAAACATTGGAGACCTATCAAATCCTGTTTTCAACATTTCGTGTGTGGCAGGATTGGTATAAGTTATATGACAAGGTAATTGCTTTTGCAAGTAATTAGATTCATTTGAATAAGAAAACTTGAAAGGGGAAGCATCTCCAGCTTGCTCTTCCATTTTTGTATAATCCAAAGAACGCCCATCCACTCTTGGCGGTGTACCTGTTTTCATTCTCCCAGACTCGAAGCCCAAATCGATTAAGTTTTCAGTAATTCCATAACTGGCACTTTCACCAGCTCTACCACCTTTGAATTGCTTTTCTCCTAAATGAATTTTTCCATTTAAAAAAGTCCCATTTGTCAAGACAATAGACTTGCACTTAATAGTCATGCCAAGTGATGTTTTAACACCTACCACCTTATTGTTCTCCACCACAATTCCAGTCGCCATATCCTGCCAAAAATCCAAATTTTTAGTTTGTTCCAGCTTCTCTCTCCATTTCGCAGCAAACATCATCCTGTCGTTTTGGGTTCTAGGCGACCACATGGCAGGACCTTTTGAAAGGTTCAGCATTCTAAACTGAATGGCACTCTGATCGGAAACAATCCCGGAACCGCCACCTAAAGCATCTATCTCTCTCACAATTTGTCCTTTTGCAACACCGCCCATAGCAGGATTGCATGACATTTGGGCTATGGTTGCCAAATTCATAGTGACTAGCAAAGTCGCAGAACCCATTTTGGCAGCTGCATGCGCTGCTTCACATCCTGCGTGTCCGCCACCAACAACAATTACATCATATTCTTGTAACATTTCTCTAAATTTGTTTCACGTGAAACATGGAGGAATTTGTTTCACGTGAAACTTTTTCTTAACTCCAATGCTTCATCCTCTTTTATAGTCATCTCGTCTTGCTCCTTTTCAGTTTTATCATTATAACCGATAAGGTGTAGCAATCCGTGTATGATAACTCTTTCTAATTCATCTTTAAAAATTCCATTCCCATATTCAGCAGCATTTGAAGCTACTGTATCCACACTAATAAAAACATCCCCACCCAATACATCATTTTCATTATAATTGAACGTGATAATGTCCGTATAATAATCGTGGTTTAAGTGCTCCTTATTAATGTTTAATATATATTCATCTGAACAAAAAATATAAGACAACTCACCAATTTTTTTATTATTGACACTTGCAATATGTTTTATCCATAAACGCAAAAATTCCGGATTAAAATCCGGAATAGTTACATCATTCATATGAAATGTAATACTATTCATGGAGTGCAAAAGTAATATTAACTTTTGAACCATTTTCCAAAAACTCTATCTTATCTGATAAATTTCTCATTAAAAAGATTCCTCTCCCTTCAGGCTTTTCAATATTTTCTGGAGCAGTTGGATCAGGCAATTCTTCGTAATTAAATCCTTTTCCTTCATCTACAACTGAAAAAACCAATTCATTGTTTAGCTTATCTACAAAAAACTCAACAGCCTTGTCTTTGTTTTGCGCATTACCATGTACGATTGCATTATTTGCCGCTTCTGTGACTGCAATTAATATGTTACCATATAAATCTTCTGTCACATTTAAATCAGCACAAACTTTATCTATTAATGATTCTACTTGACTGATATTAGTGATGTCAGATTTAATTTTCAAATTATGCATTTATTAATTGTTTACCGTGTTAAAATAATTGTTTACCATATTCTTATAGTAAACTCTTAGTCCTACAGGAAGCGTCCTTAACAATTCAATTTCCGCCTCCTTCTTTTGGTTATACTCAATTAATTTATTTTGGTTACCTTCTGTAAGGTTTTTTCCTGCTTTTGATTCTCTTTCTTCACTAAAACCTCTCTCTAATATTGCTTTTTCATTTTCTAATAACCTTGTCATAATATCCTGTTGCCGTTTCAACATGTTATTTGTATACCCATTATTCAACAAATCATTTTCCAATTTTTCCATATCCTCAATCAACGGGTTAAGTCCATTTCCAGCTCCAGAACCATCCTTATTTAGCTCTTGTCGGATATTTTGTAAGGCTTTTCTCATTTGCGCTTGCTCCATGGCCATCTTAGCAATTTCTTTGGCACTTAGACCTGGTATACTGCCTTGTCCAGCGCCTTGTTGACCCATACCACTTCCTTCTCCTGGTTTCTTTCCCTCTTTCCCTCCAGGATTACTACCATTCTTCATTTGCTCCAACTGCTTTTTCATTTGACTTTTCATTTGTTCCATGGACATTTGAGAAGAAGGTTTACCAGCTCCACTTCCTCCTGGTTTATCACATTGACCCGAACCTGGCATTTTACTTTTCATGGCATTCTGCATTTGCTCTAAAGCTTCTGCCAAAAGCAAAGCCAGATCGTTGTAACTTGTAATGGCATATTGTTGGTGATGCATCAATCTGGATATACTTCTTTCATGACCAAATTCCATTGCTTTTTCTTGATTAAAATCAAGGTCATTCAAATAAGTAAGAATCGTATTGGAAATTTGCGGTTGTCTTTTTGCTAGCGCCATCAAAGAATCTTTCACAATAATAGTAGATTGATTAATTTGTAATTGCACCCGATTATAATCAATCAGTAGCGGGTTTTTTGAGTCAATTAAAGCATAATTGTCCATTAATTTTTCTTGCTGGAATGATAGGGTGACAATATTCTCTAATAAGAACCTCAACTTTTCCATGTCCTCACCTTGCTGCTGTGCACTGGCCGAAGAGAGCATAGATTGCATATCATCTGCCATTTGTTCCATCATATCGGCAGCCTTTTCTTGATTTTCAGAAGCTTTCTTTTCCTTGCTTTCGTTTAAATTTTCTTTAGCATCATTCATTTCCTTGTCAATGCTTTCTTCTTTTTCCTTCTTAAAATCTAGGTCTTTTGGTTTTTCCAACGCTTCATTCATCTTCTTCGCGTCTTCAATATCTTTCTTTATTTCTTCAAATTCCTTATTTAAATTCTCTTGTTTCTCACTTAATTTTTCAGGACTTTCTTTTTTATTTTTAGTGTCTTCTTCTAATGCTTTTTGTTTTTCTGCCAACTCTCTCAACTGCTCTTCGATACTTTCTATTTTTTTATCCAATTCAAGATTTTTAAAAATTTCAAGTGTTCGATCCAATTCATCTTCTAAATTATTTGACTTCTGCTCCATCTTCTCCATATTTTTCAATATGTCATCCTTGTTCATTTCGTCCATCATCTTCTGTAACTCTTCCAATAAAGCTTTCATTTCATCATCCATCAACTCTTCCATTAATTTCTGTAGCATCTCTTGCTTTTCTTTTAATTCATCAGAATTTTCAATAAACTCTTCTTCTTTTTGGGCCTTTTCATCAAACTGCTGATTTAATTGTTCTAATTTTTGCTGCAGTTCTTGTTGCATATTTAACATGTTATTCATGCTCTGCTTGTCCTTCCAATCAGGCGTAGTTTTGTTAATTAGCTTATTTTTTATTGATTTAATTTCTTCTTTCAATGATTTCGCATCTTTGATCGCGGCATTCATTTCCTTCTTTAAATTTTCTGATTGCTTACTTAAATCATTATCTAATTCAGACAATTCAGGAACCCGGTAAGTCTGCACAGTAGAAGTAGTAGATTTAAATCCATTTAACTTGTCATTATCTCTTACCACAAAAAAATAATCAACCGTACTTCCAGGTTTTAATTGAAAGCTTTTAAAATCTAGCTTATAAGAAAAAATTTGATTTGACTGATTTGTATTAATGGGAATCCTCACACTTTTGACGTAAGCGGAATCCTTCAGTTTAACCTTAATAACCGCACTTAAATAAGTAAATCCATAGTCGTCGATAATATTACCACTAAAAAAACGCTGCAATGGCTGTAACGAATCAATTTGCTCTTTTACTTGAATACTTGGATAATTATCAGGTATCACCACCAATTGGTTTGATAAAGTATCAGCATTTAATAACTGTTTGGTACTAAACAATAATTGATAGTTTTGACTATTCAATATTACCCTGTTAAATCTAAATTCATTAGTTGCATTCGGCAATACATTAAAATTGGTATCCTTAAAATAAGGACTAACTTCAATTGTATTGTGTGATGTCAACACCCATTCAACTCTTGTTCCTTCAGGAATTGTTAAATCCGACAAATCATTAATTTCTTCATTGGCAATTCCCGTATGTTTTGGATAGTTTAACCTTATTTTAACCCCATCTAGCGCTGGCTTTAAAAGTACATTAATGTTAAATTTTCCGGATTTAAACCCATTGGCTTCACAATAAAAATTTAAGTCTTCGTCCAAATTTGCAAACTCATGTACAAAGCTTAAATTATTTTCTTTCGTCAAATTATAGGTTCCGTTTGTAGAAACAATTTTAACTTCTTTTGGAATTTCACTTCCCTTCAATTGAATGGCTAACTTATAGTTTCTTCCTTGTAAAACAGAATCTGCACTTGACAATATAAATTCAAATGGCGCCTCCTCAACAAATTCTACATTATAATTTACAAGTCTTTTAGAACCATCACTAAAAATGGAAGGTCTAATTAAACCGACTAAAAAAATTACAAATAAAATAGGTAAAAGATACTTGAAGTATTTTCTGTTTTTGGAGAACTGTATACCCGTTGTGAATGGAATGACAGATAAAGTTGCAGCCTTTTGCTGAATACTCGCTTGCACCAAATCAAAATTATAAAGCTGCTCATTTAATTGGGTTTTTAACTGTAGTGTATTTTCCAATTTATCAGCGACCTCTGGAAAAAGTTTTCCTATTATTTTTGAAGCTTCATTTTCATTCAAGCGATCACTTAAATTAAAAAGTTTTAAAAAAGGAATGATAATATATTTTAAGAGGACAAATCCATTTACTAATAAAAAGGAATAAAATAGAATAGAGCGGACATTTCCATTAAATCGTCCAAAATATTCTAGGGTCGAAACAAGCAAAAAGGAAAATAAAAAAATACTCAAAAAGAGCATTCCTCCCTTTACCATTTCATTCTTATAATATTTTCGAATGAAACTTTCAATTTGCAATAATAATTCTTGAAACTTTCCCATACTATTTATCCAACCTATAAAGTTAAGTTAAATCCCTTTAACAGCATCAAAAATATAGCCAAAAGGCTTAATAAACCTTAAATTATGTATCTTTGTCGATTATTAAACAAAATAGCATGTCGGAAAAAATTAGAGTAAGGTTTGCACCCAGTCCAACAGGACCATTGCACATGGGTGGCGTTAGAACCGCTTTGTATAACTATTTATTCGCCAAAAAAAACGGTGGTACTTTTATTTTAAGGATAGAAGACACGGATGAAAAGAGATTTGTACCTGGTGCAAAAGAATATATTCTAGCCTCTTTGAAATGGTGTGGTATTGAGCCAACAGAAGGAGAAGGTTATGGTGGAGAAAAAGGGCCATATACCCAATCAGAAAGAAAGCACATTTATCCACAATATGCCCAACAATTAGTTGACAATGGTCATGCCTATTTAGCCTTTGATACTGCAGAAGATTTAGAGAAAATGCGTGAGCAAGCCAAAACAATGGGACTTGCAAATTGGCAGTATAATGCAACAACACGTTCTTCAATGAAAAATTCACTTTCGCTCTCGAAAGAAGTGGTTGCAGAAAAATTAGCAAATAAAGAGCCTTTCACCATCAGAATGAAAATGCCCCGCAATACAGAAATAAAATTTGAAGATGAAATAAGAGGGTGGGTAAGTGTGAACACAAACAATTTAGATGATAAGGTTTTGGTAAAAGAAACGGGCGTACCAACTTATCATTTGGCAAATATTGTTGATGATCATTTGATGGACATCAGTCATGTTATTAGAGGAGAAGAATGGTTGCCATCTGCACCACTACACGTACATATTTATGATGCTTTTGGTTGGGACAGACCAAAGTTTGCTCATTTACCATTAATTTTAAGACCTGATGGAAAAGGAAAACTAAGTAAAAGAGATGGAGACAAATTAGGGTTTCCAGTTTTTCCTATCGACTGGCTATCAGCTGATGGAGAAAAATATTCAGGTTATAAAGAAAACGGTTATTTACCTGCGGCTTTTATCAACATGCTTGCTTTTTTAGGTTGGAACCCTGGCGATAACAAAGAAATATTTTCATTAAAAGAACTAGAAGAAGTTTTTACGCTTGACAGAGTGGGAAAATCAGGAGCAAGATTCGATCCTGAAAAAACAAAGTGGTTCAATCAACAATATTTACGTGCCCTTTCAAATGATCAATTGGCGGAGATGTTAAAACCAATTTTGCTTGAGAATAAGTATGACTATGACGCAACTTATGCAGCAAAAGTTTGTGGTTTAATGAAAGAGCGGGCTACTTTTATTTCAGATATCATGGATGAAGGAGCTTATTTCTTTACAACGATTAAGGAATATGATGCCAAAACCGTTCAGAAAAAATGGAAAGAAGACACCAAGGCTATTATGGTAGAGTTGACTGATATTTTAAGTGAAATTGATGCCTTCACACAAGCAAACATTGAAACTGCATTTAGTAATTACTTAGCAAAAAACGAATACGGTTTTGGTAAAGTGGGTCCTGGATTTAGACTACTTGTAACAGGAAAAGGGATGGGACCATCAATGTTTGAGATTTGTGAAACATTAGGAAAGACTATTGTGATTAAGAGAATGAGTGAAGGAATAGCAAAAATTGAATCTTTAAAAGTAAGCTAATGCATTTTGTAGAAGTAAACGGAATTGAATGTTATTCATACCATGGTTGTATGAATGAAGAAAGCATTTTGGGTGGTAAATACATTGTGGACGTCTCAATTGAAACAGATTTTTCGAAAGCTGCTGCAACAGATGAATTAATAGATACTATTGATTATGTTAGAATTAAAGAAATTGTAACAGAAGAAATGGCAATTCGTTCGAAGTTAATTGAACATGTAGGACAAAGAATTACCGATAGATTTAAGAAAGAATTTAAACCTTTCATTGAATCTTATGTAAAAATTCATAAAGTCAACCCGCCAATACAAGGCACTGTAAGAGATGTTTCAATTATCATTAAATCTAAACTTTAAAGTATTGCACACATTGAATTAATTTTTTATCTTTGTGCCTTCCTTAAAAAAGGGTCACGTGGCCGAGTGGCTAGGCAGAGGTCTGCAACACCTTTTACGGCGGTTCGAATCCGTCCGTGACCTCAATAAATTAAAAGCACTACTTTTCAGTAGTGCTTTTTTTATGTCAAAATATTTGTTGAGCCTTTAGGTGAGAACAAATGATTTGATATAAAATTACGCTTTACGCGAGTAAAGGGCTTTTAATTCTGACTTAGCCCGTCTATACCGGATCATGAGTGAAACGAGTAATCGTCCGTGACCTCAATAAATTAAAAGCACTACTTTTCAGTAGTGCTTTTTTTATG
>CBDUKB010000032.1:0-20589 GCA_965367695.1 uncultured Putridiphycobacter sp. | reverse complement strand
AAATCAAAAGGAGCAGCTGACGAAGAATTCCATTTGGATTATATTGGAACGGGTATGATGGGAACACCAGACTTGTCAATTTTAGAAGCTAAAAAGGAAGTAGCTAAATTCGGTAAAATTACCAGTAGAATGTCAATATTCAACCAACAATTATTAACCGAGCAAAATTCGAAAACGAAGTCGAAATTATATCGAAAAATAAAAAAATACGAAGAAATTACAGATAGAGTAGAGGTTGAAGTAGCAAATTACTTGGCTAAGGTTTCAAAAGGTGAAATGACGGAAGATACTGCGCAGAAAATTAGAGCAATGAATAGTATTGTGAATGATTTAGAGCGTATTGGAGATATTTTTTACCAAATTTCAAAAAGTATCGAACGCAAAGAAGAGTTGAAAGCATGGTTTTTACCAGATCAAAGAGAAAGTCTATTAAAAATGTTTAAGTTAATTGACAATGCTTTTGAAATTATGTGTGAAAATTTAGATGCGGATTGGGACGGTGTTTCATTGGAAGCAGCAAATGAAGCTGAAGACTTAATTAACATCAAACGCAATAAAATGAAAGAAGAATATCTTTCTGATTTAAATGACAAAGATTTTAATTTGGAAAGCGGAATGATATTTAGTAATTTATTTTCTCTCTGTGAAAAAGCAGGGGATCATATCATTAATGTATCAGAAGCAGTAGTTGGAAGAATTTAATTATTGCTGATCAATTTTATATTAAAACCTGCTTTTACGAAGCAGGTTTTTTTATTTTTAATAAGTACAAGTAAAAGAATTTTAAATTACATTTGTACCCCTTTTTGTGGAATAGAAAATGAAAGATAGATTAATATTAGGTAGAGCTGATAAAGTTGATTTTTTGGAGTTAAGCCTTCAAGATATTGATGTTAAAATGGATACTGGTGCATATACTTCAAGTATTCATTGTTCAAAAATTCAAGAGAATATTTATGATGGAATTCCAGTAATCGAATTTCAATTACTCGACGAATCATTTCCTGAGCCACACGATAAAATTCACCGTTTTTCACATTATCGAAAAAAAGATATCAAAAGCTCTTGTGGAACAGTTCAATCACGTTACATTATTCAAACAGAAGTGACAATGTTTGGAAAAGTTTTCCCAATTGATTTGTCTCTTTCTGAAAGATGGGAAATGAAATTTCCCATCCTTATTGGTCGTAGTTTTTTAAATAAAAAATTTATTGTCGACACCTCAAAAACAAATTGTTCCTTTAAGGCAAAGAACAAATCACTGACAATTTAGGGACTGTAAATACATTGCGTTTTCATGGTTTATACTAAAGTTACTTGGTAATTTGCTGTTTTTTTATTAATTTTGACCAAACGTTCAGTCAAAAATTACTATGCCTAAATCACCTGCCCAATTTGAAAAAATAAGAACTGATAGGAAAGCGGCTATATTAGATGCTGCCTTGCACGTTTTTGCAGAAGAGGGATATCACAGTGCTTCAATTAGTAAGGTGAGTAAATACGCTGGTGTTTCAAAAGGTTTAATGTATAATTACTTCAGTAGTAAAGAAGAATTACTCGATCAATTAATCGGAGATTTATTGGATGAAGAAATTAAGATTGCAATAGAAATTGTGAAAGAGGAATTTACAAGTGAAACTTTTAAAAAATTTATTAAATATACTGTTGAAGCATTAAAAGCAAAACCGAAATTGTGGAAGTTGTATTTTTCATTGGCCACACAATCTGAAATTACAAGCATAGTGGAGAAACGATTTGCGAAGGAGCAAATTGAAATTCAACAAAAACTACTTACTTTTTTTACCGAACAAGGCCACGAAGATCCTTCATTACAATTACAATTTTTTTATACCACTTTTGGCGGGCTTAAAGTTTCATATATTATGCATCCTGAAACTTACCCAATAGAAAAAATAGAAACTTTAATCATTAAACACTTTATTCAGTTATGAAAACACTATTATTATTAATCCCATTTTTATGGTTCTCACCCCTGCAAACTGTCGAGTTAACAGCAGATGAAATTTTACAGAAATCAGAAGACAGGATGAAGGGGAATTCAGCTTACGCCGAAGCTACCATTACGATAATTAGACCTAAATATTCAAGAGAAATGACCATAAAAACTTGGACCAAAGGGGAAGATTACTCCGTGACACTTGTTACTAGTCCAGCTAAAGAAAAAGGAGCTGTTTCATTGAAGAGGAAAAATGAATTGTGGTCTTATAACCCAGCCATTGATAGAACGATTAAAATGCCACCTTCTATGTTGTCACAGTCATGGATGGGAACAGATATTAAAAATGATGATTTATTAGAAAGCTCGAATAAAAAAGATGATTTTAATAAGGAAATTACTGGTGAGTTTGTTATTGAAGGGCTTGCTTGTTACCGTATACTTTTAACCCCAAAAGCTGATGTAAATTCTATTTGGGGAAAAATAGTAATCTGGATTTCAAAAAAAGATTTTCTTCAAATGCAAGTCATGTATTTTGACGAAGACATGGAATTAGTGAATACATTTTTTGCAAGTGAAGTAAAGGAGCTAAATGGATTACTCATGCCAACTGTAAATATGATTGTTCCAGCAAAAAAAAATGGCAACAAAACAAAGATGGAGATTACAAAGCGTTTGGTTAACATAGAAATTGATGACCAAATTTTTACCACACAATATATTAAAAGGCTTAAATAAAAATACTATGTTAGTTAAATTAGCTTGGAAAAATATTTGGCGGAATCGGCGCCGTTCTTTCATTACCATTTCAGCCATTGGTTTTGCCGTGCTTTTTGCAAGTATGATGCGTTCTGTTAACCAAGGAGTGGAAGAGCAAATGGTAAAAACAAGCGTTGACAATCGGCTGGGGTACATACAAGTACATTCAAAAGGTTTTTGGGAGGAGAAAACCATTGACAATGGTATGTTTACGAAGGATTTGCCTATTGATGAAATAAAAGCACTTTCAAATGTAGCTTCGGTGAGCCCTTCTTTGGAAACAGGAATGATTGTGAATTTTGGAAATAATTCACGTGGTACATTTCTGGCCGGTTTCGACTTGAATGCAGCGCCTCCTAAAAGTATCAAGCTTGCTTTAACTAAAGGTAATTTACCAAGCATTGGCAAAAATGAAGTACTGATTGGAATTGAATTGGCCGACTATTTGGAAGCGACTGTAGGAGATACTTTAATCTATTTAGGAGTGGGTTATCATGGTGCAACCGCGGCAGGTTTATATGTTATCTCAGGTTTACTTGATTTTCACATGCCTGAATTGAATCGGCTATCCTCTTATGTTGGATTATCCAATTTGCAAGACTTAATGCAGGCACCAGGCATCCTTACCTCCTTAAATATTAATCTCGAAAAGCCTAAAAAGTTACTGGATACACAGGCCAGTATTGCCAGTAAACTAAATAAAGATTATGAAGTAATGAATTGGAAAGAACTCATGCCTGATCTTGAACAATTAATTCAAACCAGTGTAGCAAAGGGGTATATTATGAACTTTATTTTATACTTAATTATCAGTTTTGTGATGTTTGGTACTGTGTTAATGGCAACACAAGAAAGAAAATATGAAATGGGTGTTTTACAGGCCATAGGAATGAAACGCAGAAAGGCAATGGTGTTGGTTGTTATAGAGAACTTAATTATCAGTATTATAGGGGTGATTGCTGGTGCAATTGCAGCTTATCCAATCATGTACTATTTTCATAATAATCCATTAGAAATTACTGGCGATCAAGCAAAATCAATTCAAGAAATGGGCATTGAACCGATTATCCCATTTAGTATGGATCCTATAATTTTAGTAAACCATGGCTTAGTTGTACTAACCATAGCTACAATATTGGTTATCTATCCAATTATGGTGATTAGAAAATTGAACCCAGTTGAGGCCATGAAACTTTAAAATTACAGCATGAAAACGATATTAAAAATAGCATGGAGAAATGTCTGGAGAAACAGATTGAGAAGTGGTGTAGTATTTGGATCTGTGGTGATTGGTATTTGGGCAGGCTTGTTTGTGGTGGCCATGAGTCAAGGTATGTTAGCGCAACAAAAAAGGGGTATATTATCTTCACAAATTTCAGACATTCAAATTCATGCAGCTACTTATTTAGCAGACCCGAAACTTGAAAATGACATTGATCAAGAAGAAGTACAAAATATTGAAGCATTACTTCAAGCTATACCTGAAGTAAAGAGTTTTACCAAACGTTCAATTACTAATGGTACAGGGACAACAGCAAGTGGTTTTTCTAATTTAAAAATAATGGGCATTAATCCTGAAATAGAAAAAACAACGACTTCTATATCAGAACGATTATTAGCAGGAACTTACTTTACAAAATATAAAAATAGACCTGTTTTAATTGGACGTGAATTGGCTGAAGAATTGAATTTAGAAGTTGGTAAATCTATGAACTTATCTTTTCAAAACAAAGCAGGAGAATTTGTTCAAGCAGGTTTTAAAGTTGAAGGTATTTTTGCCACGCCTTCTCAACAATTTGATAAATCAAACCTCTATATAAGAGCGACAGATTTTAGCGCGTTAATTGAAGCAGGTGATGAAATGGTTCACGAATTCGCAATTGTGATTCAAGATATTGAAAAGTCAAAAGTAATTGTTGAAAAATTGAACGCAAAAATGACAGGGGCGACTGCGCAAGACTGGGCAGAAATTGCACCTGAAATTAGTTATATGGATGAGGCAAGTGGTTTGGCACAAAATATAATACTTATAATAATCGTTTTTGCTTTGGCATTTGGCATTGTAAATACCATGCTCATGGCAGTGTTGGAAAGAAAACGTGAATTAGGGATGTTATTGTGTGTAGGAATGAATCGCAGCAGTGTTTTTTTAATGATCATGATTGAAACCATTTTTTTATCAATCATTGCGGCACCCATTGGCTTGCTCCTTTCCTGGGCAAGCATCACCTATTTTGGTAGCGTTGGTATTAATTTAGAAGTAGTTGGGGAAGCTTTGTACAAAGCAGGAATAGATAGCATGGTGTATACTGCTGTAAATCCTTGGGCATATTTAAGCATTACTTTAATGATTATAATCGCCTCCATTATTGCAGCAATCGTTCCTGCACGAAAAGCATTAAAATACAATCCGGCCGAAGCTGTTCGTGCTGTTTAAATGAAAAAAAATGAGTGTAATAAAAACAGAAAATCTAGTCAAAACATACACACAAGGTGATTATACTATTCATGCTGTGAATGATGTTTCTTTGGAAATTGAAAAAGGGGAATTTACCGTAATCTGTGGACCATCAGGGTCTGGAAAAACCACTTTGCTAAATATCATGGGAGGATTAGACACACCTACTAGTGGAAAAGTGATTATTCATGAGCAAGAAATCACGAAATTAAAAGGGAACCAATTAATTGATTTCAGACTTCAGAATATTGGATTCGTTTTTCAAGCCTATAACTTGATCCCCGTCTTAACCGCTAAAGAAAATGTTGGTTTTGTCATGCTGCTTCAAGGAAAGTCAGAAAATGAAAGAAAGGTTAGGACGGAAGAATTATTAAAAGCGGTAGGGTTGGAAAAAGAAATGAAAAAAAAGCCAACCCAAATGTCAGGAGGACAACAACAAAGAGTTGCGGTTGCACGTGCTTTGGCTTCAAGGCCTCAGTTTATTTTGGCAGATGAACCAACCGCTAACTTAGATTCAGCTTCAACGGAAAACTTGTTAGATATCATGGCCAAAATGAATGAGGAGGAAGGCATTACTTTTGTTTTTTCAACTCACGATCAACGCGTAATTGATAGGGCTAAACGGGTAATCACAGTAGAGGATGGGAAAATTATCAAGGATGAATATTTTAAGAAAGCATGAATTTAAAACTCGTATTTTGCTTGGTTACTTTTGTATTTGGATCTTTGGTCTTTGGTCAAACTGATTCAGACACGATAAAAAAGTCTTATTGGAAAGAACATTTTTCCTTTGGCGGCTATGTCAAGTACATGAATACAAATAGTTTTGTGAAGCTTAATCAAATTGCAACTGATAATTTATTTCACAATCGTTTAAATTTAAAATATTACATCAATAACAATTGGACAGCAAAAGTTGAAATGAGAAACCGTATATTCTATGGTGCTTCGCTCCAAAATATCCCTAATTATGCATATAGTATAGGAAATGATATGGGAGCGATTGATATGTCATTTAATTTAATAAATCAACCTGCCTTACTTTTTAATAGCACAATTGATCGTGCAAATATTGAGTACAATAAAGGCAAATGGAACATTAAACTAGGTCGACAAAGAATTAATTGGGGTATCAATTTAGCGTGGAATCCAAACGATTTATTTAATGCATACAATTTTGTAGATTTTGATTATGCTGAACGACCTGGGTCAGACGCGGCTAGAATCAGTTATTATGCAACTGAAATGTCGCACATTGAATTGGCTTATCGACCGGGAAAAACATTCAATGAAACTACATTGGCAGCACTTTACAAGTTTAATCAATGGCGATATGATTTTCAATTTATTGCAGCAAATTATAATGCTGACTTGGCTGCAGGGTTTGGTTTTGCAGGTAATTTATGGCAAGCTGGATTTAAAGGAGAAGGGACTTATTTTCATCCAAAAGATAACTTAAAAGATACTGCTGGCATATTCACTGCTTCTTTGTCCTCAGATTATACTTTTGGCAATGGTTTGTATTTAAACGTGTCGGGTTATTATAATTCAGCTGCTACTGGCTTTAATAGTTTAACGCAATTGAGTAGTATGAATACTTTGTCGGCTAAAAATCTATTGCCAACAGAATTTGCAGGATTTATTCAAGTGTCTAAATCTTTTTCTCCACTGACTGGAGGTGGAATATCTGCCATGTATTTACCAAGTATCAATGGTGTTTTTGCTATCCCAACACTTAATTATTCTATCGCTCAAAACTGGTCTTTAGATTTTATAGGTCAAATTCTATTTGCTAAATTAAATAACCAATTCCTCAACGCTAGTAATTCAGTCTTTTTACGATTGATGTGGAGCTATTAACAATTTCACCCTCATTCCAAAGCCCCTAAGCTCAATGCCGTGTCTGCCCAGTGATTTGCTAGTTCTTCGGGATTCGCACCATTGCTTTTTCCCAAGAACAATGCTAGTCCCATTAATAAAACCGAAGCCTCATGAATAGATTGGAGGGTTGATAAGGTCATGATTTTTTCATGAATACTTTTTTGCATGAGTTCGAAGTGCTTATTTACAAATGAATTTGAATCCAAGGTATTCCTTGAAATAGGAGGGGTCAATAATAAATCAATCCAATCCTTACCCAATCTTTTAATGAGCTCATTTGATGATTCATTGCCCATTTTACGCCACATTTTCAGGGTGGTTTTATCTCCCGATTGAGCTAAATCTGTTTCAAGTAATAATTCAAAAGCCATGTCAGCTAAATTTTCCATTACTTCTAAATAAGCATCTTGTGCTTGTCCAAATGGTTCAATGCCTTGACCTGTTAGGTATGTCTCCACTGTTAAATAGGGTAATTCAGCCACTTCTGGACAACTGATACTGCAAGGGAATGTCGATCCTTCGTGAATGTATTCAACATGATTGTTTTGAATTTGCCTTCCAAGTGGGTATAAACGACAAGCCAAAGGCCTGCTTTCATGCAAGCTGCAACCAAAATTTTCAATATATTGACTGCAGGCATGCTTATTTTGATAACCTTTTTTGCCATTGAAATTTAATTGTATGCCTCCTTCAATGGTGTATAATGCCTTAAATTTACTTGTTGTAATTTGTTTTCCTTTTGCCAAGGTGAATAGTTCCCAAGGGTTGAGCGTGACTTTATTTCCATGACAACAAGTTCCCGCCCTGCTACAAGTAAGTGGAAGCTTATCATTTAATTTCAATTTTGTATTGTGCATGTTCACGTCAAATGTTTTAAAACTTATCTGGATATATGCAGGAAAATTAATCAATAAAATTGGTTTTGCTTGTCGAGGGGATAAAAAGGTAAGCAGGTTTTAAAAATAATTAATTTTCAAAAGTATAGAGAGTCTTAAATTTAAGATAAGTGTAACTTTGTTCAATTAATTAATGCAAATTTTTTATTTTAAAATGAGTAAAAAAGACCCTTATGCAGCCTTAAGAATAAAAGAATTCAAAGTCTTTTTATTGCTTCGTTTTCTATTGGTTTTTGGTTGGTCAATGCAATTTATTATCATTGAATGGCAAGTTTATTCTCTTACAAAAGACCCTTTGTCACTAGGTATTATTGGTTTAATGGAAATTATTCCGGCTTTTACAATGGCTTTATTGGCAGGTCATATTGTCGATCAAAAAGAGAAACGTAATTTATTAGCAATATGTATTGCACTTTTTTCATTAATTAGTCTCGGTTTATTTTTGTTAACCTGGCCTCAAATAGTTGGAGGTTGGTCTACCAATACGATTTTATATTGTATTTATGCCCTGGTCTTTTTTGGAGGATTTTTGCGTTCTTTTTTTGGACCTACAATTTTTTCCTTATTGGCTTTAATTGTACCCAAAAAATTATATCCTAATGCAGCTACTTGGAACAGTTCAACTTGGCAAATGGCTTCGGTTTTAGGCGCTTCATTTGCCGGCTTGTCAATTCATTGGATTGGTGTGCATTGGTCCTTATGTGTCATTTTCCTTGTCATTGTATTGGCTTTCTTTGTCACACTTCAAGTAAAAAAGAAACCCATATTAAATCCGAAAATTGGAGAACCTGTTTTGGAAAGTTTGAAAGCCGGCGTGCAATACGTATTTAAAACAAAAGCTATTTTAGGTGCTTTGACTTTGGATATGGTAGCTGTGTTATTTGGTGGCGCAGTGATGTTGTTGCCCATTTACGCCCAAGACATTTTAAAAGTGGGACCTGAAGGATTTGGTTTGCTTAGGGCTTCACCAGCTATTGGGGCTTTTATTACCATGTTAATTACTGCCTATTTGCCCATAAGTCGAAATGCGGGAATGAAATTATTAGTGGCAATATTCGGCTTTGGTATTTGTATCATAATCTTTGGAATTTCAACTATTTTTTGGGTGTCGGTGATGGCCTTGTTTTTTAGTGGGGTAACAGATGGAATTTCAATGGTAATCCGTCAAACAATTTTGCAATTAAAAACCCCAGACGATATGAGGGGTAGGGTGGCATCAGTGAATTCAATGTTCTTGGGCTCTTCAAACGAATTAGGTGCTTTTGAAAGTGGTGTCACCGCAAAATTAATGGGAACCGTCACAGCAGTTGTATTTGGCGGAACCATGACTTTAATTACGGTACTCACCGCAGGTATTATTTCTCCCACTTTTAGAAAATTAGACTTGAGTAAAGAGATAGAAGCCCACGAAAAAGATTGAGAAATTATCCCTTAGAATTCAATTCCATCTAATTTCTAATTTGAATTAAATTTAATTATATTTGATATATGCGGAGTTACCTGGAGGTGATAGAAGAATTTGCAATCAGTGAAGATTTGCACAAGGGTGAAATTGAAAATTTCACCAAAGAAATTCTCATGAGGTCTGCAACCACGTTGAATTGCACACGCTGTAATATTTGGTTATTTGAAAATAATCAAACTAAATTGGTTTCCTTACTTGCCTATAATGCTGTGGATAATTCTTTTTCCAACGGCATGGCATTGATGAAAGATCAATATCCGAATTATTTTAAATTCCTTAAAATGAATAAAATAATTGTCTCAAATAATGCTTCTGAAGAAGCTATTAATGAGGAATTATTGGAAAATTATATTGTGCCAAATAAAATTACTTCCATGATTGACGTGCCTTTAAGGTCAGAAGGAAAAATGATTGGGGTGCTGTGTTTCGAACATGTTAAAAAACTGCATATTTGGTCGGTAGAAGAAGAGAATTTTACCCAGTCAGTTGCACAATTATTTTCTTTAGCACTTGAAACCAAGAAAAAAAAAGATTACAGGCTTCAACTTGAAAATATAATTAATCAAAAAGAAGTGTTGATTTCTGAAATAAATCACCGTGTAAAAAATAACATGGCAGTAATTATTAGCCTGATGAATCTTCAAAAAAGAAAAACCAAAGATAAGTACCATGCAAAACTTTTTGAAGAAATAAAAGACAAGGTTTTTTCAATGTCCATGATTCAAGAGCAATTGCATACGAGTGGAACCATCAATAATATTGATTTGGGAGTTTATTTGGAAAACTTGCTTATCAATTTAAATTTTTCCTATGGTTTAGAAAAACAAATTAAATTCAATTTAGATTTACAAAATAAAATTGTTTTAGATGTTTCCAAAGCAATTCCATGCGGACTTATTTCCAATGAGATTTTAACTAATTCATTTAAATATGCCTTCGTTGATGAAAATTTAACACCAGAATTGACCATCCAATTAAAACAAAAGGGACAGTTTGTTGAGTTAGTTTTTAAAGATAATGGGATTGGTTTCCATGCAAAATCATTGAAATCTGGGATGGGGTTGGAGCTAATCAAAGACTTGGCAAATCAAATTGATGCCACCTTGCAAATGAATTCAGACAATGGGGTAGGAATTAAACTTGTTTTTCCTTGTAATTAATATTTAACTGACCGGTTTTAATAGGGAGTAAACTTCAGAATTATAAATTTGATTGTTTGCTATGTAATGATTTCTTAGGGTTCCTTCCTGTTCAAAACCAAATTTTTTGACAAGTGCTTTGGATGCTAGATTATCTGGACCAATGAAAGCTTCTATTCTAATAAAATCCATTACTTCAAATCCGTAATTAAGAATCACTGTTAGACTTTCTGACATGTATCCTTTTCTTCGGAAATCTTCCTTTAAATAATAACCTAACTCACCTCTTTTATGCTGTTTTACAATATTGTGATAACCAGCGGAACCAATTACTTTTTTGGTCTTTTTTTCAATTAAATCCCATTGAAAATCATTTATTCCCAAAGCCAATTTAGTATTTATTTTAGCTATTTTTAAAGAGAGTTCTTCTTTGCTTGAATAACCAAAAAAATCGAGTTGCGCTTGGATTGAATCTCCCAATATTTTTATTAATAATTCTTTCGTTTGCAACCTGAGTATTAGTCTTGCCGTTTCCACAATTATTCTTTTATTTCAACCATTAATTGTTTGTTTTCTTTCACTGCTTTTTTATCTAATTGCATGCCAACAACCATGCCCATCACCATTCCAATTGGAAAACCAATACTTAAAAAAGCCATATTTTTCAGACTTGCTCCAAAAGCAATGCCTAATGGTATTCCAAATACAACCATACCCAGTGCTAACCACATATTTCGGTAATGGTTAATTGGGACTAATTTGTGGGTTTCGTAAACCCACTTTAATACTTGCTTTTGCGTTTTCCGAAGTGTTTTTTTAAATTCAGGATCGGAATCTGCCAATGAGTTGAGTTGGGTTATTTCTGCATTAATTTGAGTTGTTACTTCTCCAGTCAACGCGTGTTCTTTTAAGGAATAAAGTAATTGTGCAAATTGTAAGTATTTTCGATACAAGCCTAGCTGGTTTTGAATACCTGGTCTTTCCGTCAATTCAATTAAATTATTTTGCATGATTAAATATACTAATGTTTTTAAATGTGTTTCCAAATTGTAATAAAATATCGAAAAGCGACTTAAAAAAATGTTAAAAAATTTCGATTCTTCTCCTTCATATTTTTACAGAATTTTGCTTTTTTTTAAATTTAATTAGATTGTTAATTTTAAGCGCTATGGAAAAGACTGCAGGGTCAATTAAACCATTATTTAAAAGCAAATTATTAGAAGCATTCACCTATAGTAATATTCTCATCCATTTAATTTGGTATATAGGATTAAGTGTGATTTCTTGTGTTGTAGGAGTCAAGCTAGGAGCCACCAATTTTATCGAATTCTGCACTTATTTTATTGCTGGTATACTAACATGGAGTTTTGTTGAATACATCATGCACAGGTATTTGTTTCACATGATTTCAGATGTTGGTATTGTAGTCCGACTCAAATATATTTTTCATGGGATTCATCATGAGTTTCCTAGGGAAGAAAAACGTACCCTCATGCCACCTATACCGGGATTGATTATTTATGGACTTTACTTCTTTCTATTTTATTTTCTGATGGGTAATAAAGGTGCCATTTTGAGTGGTGGTTTCTTAATTGGCTATACTTTTTATTCTTGTTTACATTTTGCGATTCATATTTATCGAGCACCAAAAATGTTACTACCTTTGTGGACACATCATTTGTTACACCACTATCAACAGCCCAACAAGGCTTTTGGTGTCAGTTCTAGGATTTGGGACCGGGTTTTTGGAACAATGCCAATAGTCAAAATAAAAAAGAAAAGTCAAACATGTTAAAAAGTACAATTTTAATTTCAATCCTTTATTTATTTGCCAATAATAGTCAAGCTCAAAACGATTTAGGGAATTGGCTCATGTATTTTGGAACTAACAAAATCAACAATCATTGGAGTCTTCACACTGAGGTTCAATATAGGAACCATACCGTTGCTCCAGTAAATGCGGAACAATTGTTATTGAGAACGGGGTTCAATTATCATTTAATCGAAAGTAAAGCAATCGCCACAATGGGCTATGGATTTATTAATAATTATGAATTTGAACCAATTGAGCAAGGTCCAATAGCGACCGAACACCGAATTTTTGAACAATTCATTGCAATTAACCATATCGGGCGGGTAAAATTAGAACACAGATACCGAGTAGAACAACGTTGGGTAAATTCAGTTTATAAAAATAGATTGCGTTACCGAATCAATGCTTTGGTCCCAATAAACAAAGATAAAATTGAAAAAAGTACTTTATTTTTTAGCGTTTATGATGAAATTTTTATCAACGATAAAAATAATTATTTCGACCGCAATCGATTTTATGTAGCCTTGGGTTATCAATTGTCTAAACTCGCAGGTATTCAAGTTGGGATATTGAATCAAGCGACTAATGCTGTAGCTAAAAATTACCTTCAATTTTCATTTATTTGTAACACAGATTTCAGTAAAAAGTAACTGAATTCAAGCGAAAAAAAATAAGCAATAACAAAAAGAATTCCAGCAGATTTAAAGAAAGTCCTGAAGGTTAAAAAGAAATGAGGCATAAAAAAACCAGTCAAAAAAAAATTGACTGGTTTTATTTATCTAACCAATTTAGATTTATTGAAAAGTTGCCTTTTTTAAATTTAACTCATTCAAATTTTCTTTCGATTTTGAAAGTGTTGTAGTGGCAGTCTCTTTAATCGTTTTTAATTCTTCATTGTTTGCATCTAATTTCTCAATCACTTTTTTACTTTCAGCAATAGCCTTTGTTTGTTCATCTAAAGTAGTTTGAATTTTTCTTGCTTTTTCTTCTGCTTTCAGTTTTTTCTTTTCAATTTTTTCAATCTTCACCGCTTCTTTACTTTTGTTTTTGGCAATATCAGCAATATCATCATTTACATTTTCTAATGCTTTATTCGCCTCATTCATTTCTTTGGTGCTGACTAATATTTGCTTTTGTATTATTTTAGAATAATAAGCATTTCCAAAATCAATTAATGTCTTTTTTGCAAGTGTAGCTTCTGCTGGGTAGGCATTACTGTTTACATAAATATCTGTACCGTAACTCATAAAATAAGTCAATTCATTTCCGGCCTTGGTTTCATTACAAATGGCATACACATTAAAATGTTTATCTGAGATATTCACATTCATGAGATCCTCACCAGCAAGTACACCCGATTTAATTTTAACGTTTAAATTTTTAGTGCTTTCTAAATAAATTGCAAAATCTTTTAAAATATCTTTTGCATCACCATTCACTATCATAGAATATCCTGTTCTTTCTACGCTGTTTAAAATCACATTGTTTTCCTTTACATTAACTTGGGTAGGGATTTGAATTTCATTTTGTGCGTAAATAATAGTCGACAAGAACACAGTCCCTAATAGTAATAATTTTTTCATTTTTTTATATTGTTTATACCCTTTGGACGTCGAATAAGCTGTCGGGTCACAATAAAAAATACTTATTTTTAAAAAAAGTGACTTTTTATTTGAACCTCTGTCCATCTTTTTAGTATTACTTATGAATCGAGAATTAAGTGCACTTTTTCTACTAAAATTTAAATATGAAATCAATAGGGATAATAATAGGATTAATAATAGGATTGAACTGTGTAGGACAAAAGCCAGAAAAAGTATACAGTATTACCAAAGAGTTAAATGAGGAGAGTTGGTATAAAACCCAGTCTGATTTATGGGAAAAAGAAATTAAAAAGAATAAAAAAAATGCTACCGCTTGGTATAATTATTATGCGGCAAATCGGGCTTTGAGAAACATCACATATGGCGATTCTTTAGCGCACGATAAATATCAGAAATTGACTGCTCAAATAGCCATTGATGTGTATAAAACTATTCCCAAAACATTTGAAGCAAATCACATTGTTTGGTGGCAAGGTGGCAATGATGAAACCAAATTAAAATACCTTGAAAAAGCATACGAAATAAAGCCAAACGACACAAGAACGCATGTTGATTTAATGACAAGATACGCCATTCAATGTGAGCAAACCCAATTCGATAAATTTGCCATGTTGGTATTTCAAGCAAATGATATGCCAGGAGGAACCTATAATTGGGCTTATAATTTATTGGCAGGATTGGAACCAAATGCCATCATTTTCAGTGCTGGAGATAACGATACTTACTTGCCTTGGGTTATACAGGTTGCAAAGGATTTTAGAAGAGATGTTAGCGTAATTAATACCAGCTTGATTATGATAGATGATTACCGCGAAAAAATGTTTAATAAACTGGGCATTACACCCATTGATATGAAATTTGCAGATGTCAAAAGTAGGGCGGATTATGAAGCATTTAATAAAAAGATAAAGGATGCCATTTTTGATAATTATAAAAACCGACCAGTTTATGTAAGTGGGACAGCCATTCAGCAATTTGAGGAGGATTACGCCGATCAATTATTTTTAACTGGTTTGGCTTATAAATACGAATTGAAAAGCATTGATAACTTGGCGATTATTAAAAGGAATGTAGAAAAAAGATATTTGTTGGATGGGCTAAGCATGCAATTTGCTTTTCATCCACTCGATAAAAAAACAAAACAATTCAATGCCTTTTACCTTCCGGCATTCTTAAAATTATACAACCATTATTTTGAAAGTGAAGAATTGTTAAAGGCTGAAAATTTACGTAAACTAATCGTTACTATTGCTAAAGGCAGCGCTCAAGAATTTGAAATTGACGAATGGTTAAAACAACATCCTTGATTTTGCCTTAAAAAATGAAGTTGTTTAAAACAGATATCAGCAAGTTAACAGATGAAGCATTGATGGGACGTTTGATTGATTCGAATGATTCAAATGCTTTGACAGAATTGTACAATCGATACAGTAAGAAGCTACTGGGTTACTTTATCAACATGTTCAAAGGTGATGTGGCCTTAGGCGAAGACTTTTTGCAAGATCTATTTGTGAAGGTCATGGATAAAAAAAGTCAATTTAACACCGATAAAAAGTTTTACGCTTGGTTGTTTACCATTGCCAGTAATATGTGCAAGACACATTTCACAAAAATGAAAAAAAGTTACTTAGAAGAGGACCTGAGTGAGGGTTCTAGCGCGTTTAATGAATGTGCTACTAATCTTCAAAACGAATTTGACAAACAAGTTTTTAGATTGATGTTAAAGGAAAAAATTGCCGCGCTGAACTTTGAGCATAAGGAGGTGTTTGTATTAAGGTATCAACAAGGATTTTCATTAAAAGAAATTGCAGCCATCACAGCAACAAATATGGGTACCGTAAAATCGCGTTTATTCTACGCCACAAAAAAAATGGCAGATGAACTGAGGGAATTTAATCCAAAAATGGAAAGCAAATTATTTAAAATTATTTAAGATGAAAAATGAGGAAGCAATTGAAAATTGGTTGACTGAATTACTAGAAAATAAGGACTTTAGTGAACTGACTAAAACCGAACTTGAAAAGGTGCTCGCCCATAGTAGCGAAGAAAGTTATCAGCTAGAAAGGACAGTGATTCTTCAGTCAAAGGAGTTGTTTTTATTGTCTGATAAATTCGAACCAAAACCTTTAATCATTGATAAAAAACCAGTTGGCTTATTAAGCAGTACCATTCCGCTTTATCAAGCATTATTAGCTGTTGCTGCCGTTTTTCTTTTCATGTATTTAGCCATTCCTTTTACAAAAATAGTCGGCAGTGAAAATAATAATAACTTAAGGGCGCAGGTAGATACCTTATGGCTAGAAACAATTAAGGTTGATACCATTGAAGTGATTGTTGAAAAGCCAATTGTTAAAGAAAAAATAGTTTATGTGAATCAAATAAAAGACAAAATTGAAAGCAATGAAGAACCAAGATTATTAAATGTTCCTCCAAGCAGTTTTAGTCCTGATTTAACTTCAGCTACTCTCTTAAATGAAGGGCGATCTCTAAAAGATGATGCCATGCGATTATCATTACCCAGTGTGAACTAAAAAAGGGCTTTGCACACATGCAAAGCCCTTTTATCTTATTGTTTATAATAATTATTGTAATTCAATTTCGCCCATTTGCTTGATTTCTCCATCAACAATTACAACAGATGTAAAGGTGTAAGAACTGTTTAAACTTGGGTCTTCATCTTGGTCAGGCATTACCGTCATTGTATAGGTGCCATCTACCATTCCCCTGATTAAAAACTCACCATTTTGGTTGGTATAGCCACTATATTTATAGTTTTCATTGGCTTCATTTTCTAACATAATAGCTGCTCTAATTTCATTTTTAGTATGGCCTTGTACCCCTGTTTTTTCGTCTGCAATTACTGTAATATGAGGATTTAAAAAGTAGGTGTTTGCAGAATCAACGATCGATTGCGCAACGTTAAAATCAATTAAGATATTTGCATTACTGTTTGCACTCACTTCCTCATCAATTTCAACAATTACTGTTTTAGAAGAACCAGCTGTGGTGAAGTTTAAATCTACTTTTGTCAATAAAGGTCCAGTTGATAAAAATGAATTTAAAGTCAATTGACTATTAGGTGAAAATTCTAATTTCAATTTTGAATAAACACCAGCATCTACATCATTTTTAGCAGCAATTTCTTTTTCTTCACCATTGGTTAATTCTAACACACTTACAGTTTGTGCATCTGCGTTTAAAGTCACCCATTCATTGTTCGAATTTAAGACTGCAATACTGGTAATCTCAACATCTAGTTTGTCGTAATTACCCGGGTTGTCAGTCATTCTAACTTTAAAAGATTGTTCTCCTTTCGCAGGGTCTTCTGGTGTGACTTCTTCTTTTTTACAAGCACTGAATAAAACCATTGCACCTAAGGCAAGTATTGATATTTTCTTTAAATTTTTCATCATTGTAGTTTTTTTGATTCGATATGTAAAGTGCGACTTTCATGCCTTGATGAATTCCATTTCTATTCATCATACTTAAAGTTTTGTTTTACAGTTGTTAATATGTGGGTGGCTTTGCTTCCTGGAATTTATTATTGAAAAAAAACGGGGAAAATTTACCACTAATTGTGAAAAAATTGACACAAGTGTCGCTGATTATAAATGTAAAATTACTTTTTAAAGCACATATTTAATACTAAGTTTAACTTCTAAAAGAAAGTGCAGCTATGAAAACATTATTCTTATTGATTAGTCTATTCATCTTTCTAATTCAAGGAAGTGAAAAGAATAAAAAGGCAATGGATGAAATCAAGGCATTTCAAAAGGAGTTAAACGAACAGTATCTTGATAAGGAAGAGTCACCATTGGCAGAAACTGACCGTTTAAAATTTAAAAGGCATCAGTTTTTTAAAATTAATTTGAAATATCGCATCAATGCTAAATTAACATTGACACCAGAAAGCGATACATTTGGAATGAAAACTTCCACTGCGCGTTTGCCATTATATAGAAAGTATGGAGTCGCACATTTTACAATTGATGAAGAAAATTTTGAATTGAGTATTTACCAAAATATTAAACTTACCCAAGTTGCGGAATATAAAAATAGCCTGTTTTTATTGTTCAACGACAACACCAACGGCAAGTCAACCTATAACGGTGGTAGATACATTGATCTCGAAATTCCAGAAAATGATTCAATTTTGATTGATTTCAATCAATCTTATAATCCATATTGCCATTATAACTCAAAATACAGTTGTCCGATTCCTCCTGCCGAAAACTATTTAAAAACAGCCATCAAAGCTGGGATAAAGAAATATAAAAAGGCGCATAAACATTAAACCTTAAATTTCTTTTTTAAGGGTAAAAATCGACCCACTTCTTGGATGTATTTTTTATACAATGGATATTTTTTCACTGAAATTGATTCACTAAAATCTGAACTTCCCTTAAAAAGTAAGACCAACAACAAACAACCTGCAATGGACCAATTGATGTAATGTCCCGTCGCGTTTATGCTAAAAAGATAGAAAACAATCCAAACAGCTTGTTCTGCCATGTAATTTGGGTGCCGCATATAGGCCCATAAACCAGTATGGGTAAATCCCACGGCATGAAAATCATCCATTTTGTTTACTTGCTTTAAGTGATACTTGCGCTCTTGAAATTTATATTGCTGTTGATCTGCAATATATTCAATGAGGACAAAACCTACCATCATTGCAGCTAATAAATAGTCTATCCAATTTAATTCCCTTCCACTGCCCATTGATTTAAGGGCCGGTAAAGTGAATAGTAAAATGAGTGCCATTTGATAGGCTGAGATAAACAATAAATTAAATAATACCCATTTCCACTTTTGTTCAAATCCGGGTTTTGCGCTAAGTAATGACCAACGATAGTCTTCTTCTCCTAACCAAAATTTCAAAGAATAACCGCCTCTTCTTCCAAAATTATAAGTCAATCGAATGGCCCAAATAGTCACTAAACAAGCCATTACATTTAGCCTTGGTTCAAAACCGCTTTCATAAGCAATTACCCATACATAAGGCACTGGTATGATGCTCCACAATTTATCAACTTGACTGTAATTATTGGTAAAGGAACTAACTAAAAAGCAAGCAGAGGCTGAAATGCCATAAATCCATAACAATTTACCTAAAACATTCCATTGCTGTTCATTCATGGGTTCGTCATACATAAAAGTCAAGTATGGCACAGCAAATAAAGTAAAAATGAGAAACAGGGCAATCTTCCACATAATAATTACATTTTATAATTATAAACATAAGAATTATTTAAGTAATCAGCTTTTTTTACTTCAATAACGTATGCACAAACATTATTCAATCATTACTTCTAAAAGAATCGCTTCATGTAAAGTATAGTTTGAATGCTACTGTTTTGAATTCCAAATTTATAGTTTATTCAATCTTAATTGTTGATTAGTTTTTAATAGAAAAATGGAGAATATGACCTGCATCATAAAATTGACTCGTCCCGCTCATTAATTTTGAATAGTTAATTTAAACTATTGCAAAAAAGCACGATTTATCAAGGTTTAAATTAACCATTCAACAACCAAAACCGTTATAAATTATGAGTACATTAATTAAAAACACAATTTTGAACAAACGTCCAATTATAAAATTTAAAGCAGTATTGAATGCAAGTTTGTCTTATTTTAATCAAGATGAGTTAGCTGCCACCACCTGGATGAATAAATATGCAATGAAAGATGCAGATGGACAGTTTTTAGAAAAAACGCCAGATGAAATGCATTTGAGAATGGCCAAAGAATTTGGAAGAATAGAAGAGAAATATGCACATGAAACCAAACATTTTAATGTGCAATCATTGTCTCCATATGGTCAAAGTCGTGAACCTTTAAGTGAAGCAAAAATTTACAATTATTTTAAAAATTTTAAATATGTAATTCCGCAAGGCAGTGTTATGGCAAGTTTAGGCAATCCAAATGTTTTGGCTTCACTATCTAATTGTGTCGTAATGCCTGCAGTATATGATTCTTATGGTGGAATTATGAAAACTGACCAACAATTGGTGCAACTTTTTAAGCGCCGTTGTGGTGTGGGTATTGATATTTCAAGTATTCGACCAGCAAATACAAAAGTGTCAAATGCAGCCGGAACCACATCAGGAGCAGTTTCCTTCATGGAAAGGTTTTCGAATACAACTAGAGAGGTAGCCCAAAATGGAAGAAGAGGCGCTTTAATGCTTACTATGGATATTGCTCACCCTGATATCAGTGAATTTATTAAAATCAAACAAGATTTGACAAAGGTCACTGGTGCAAATATTTCAGTAAGGATTTCGGATGAATTTATGAATGCAGTTAAGGCAGATAAACCTTTCCTGTTAAGGTGGCCAATTGATTCAGAAACACCGCAAATTTCAAAAACTGTTTCAGCAAAGGAATTGTGGAATAAAATAATTCATTCGGCACACCAAACAGCAGAGCCAGGGATTATATTTTGGGACCGACAACACTATTATTCAACTTCGTCTGTGTATCCAGGGTTTAAAAATGTTTCCACAAATCCTTGTTCTGAAATTGCCATGCAAGGGGGAGATAGTTGTCGTTTAATTGCATTAAACTTATATAGTTTTGTTGAAGATGCATTTACCCCAAAGGCTAAATTTAAT
>CBDUKB010000031.1:0-20883 GCA_965367695.1 uncultured Putridiphycobacter sp. | reverse complement strand
CTTTAAAAACCTTATAGACTTCAACCGTGTTAGCTGTATAAATATTTTTATTTTTGTATTTTAAGGTGCAGTTAATTTCCGCCTCAAAATCACCATTTTCATAAACAATTGATTGGATGCTTATTTCTTCGTAAATCTTAACTATATTGCTCATCTTGCTTTGTTTTAATTGTTTTAACAATACAAGTATATTCTTATAGAACGTATTCTATTTACGTTGTAAATTTATGTTAAAAAAAACACGAATAGTTTTAAAATAAGTTAGTTTTACAACAAAAAAAATAGTCATGAAAAACATCCTTGTAATTGGAGCCGGATTATCTGCTTCCTCAATGATTAGATATTTTATAAATCATGCTGAAAAAGAGAATTGGTCTATTAAGGTTGTAGATAGAGATGGAGATTTAGCCAAAAAAAAATGCAAGGAAAGTCAATTTGCAGAAGGTATTGCCTTAGATGCTTTGAATGCAGATAAACGTCAACCTTTTATTGAATGGGCAGATATTGTTGTTTCTATGCTCCCTGCACGCTTCCACAGTGAAGTAGCAAAGGATTGTATTAAGTATCAAACAAATTTAATTACCCCTTCTTATATTTCCGACGAAATGCAGGCCCTTCATCAAGAGGCAATTGATGCTGGTATTATCATCATGAATGAAATTGGTGTTGATCCAGGCATTGATCATATGAGTGCTAAAAAAGTGTTAGATGAGATTGATGCAATGGGCGGTAAAATGCACATTTTTGAATCTTTTACAGGAGGGCTAATTGCACCCGAATCAGATAATAACCCTTGGAATTATAAACTGACATGGAATCCCAGAAATGTGGTTTTGGCCGGTCAAGGTGGTGCTGCTAAATTTATACAAGAAGGTCAATATAAATATATTCCCTATCATAAATTGTTTCGCAGAACGGAAATTGTTAATATTCCTGGCTTTGGAGAATTTGAAGGTTATGCAAATAGAGATTCTTTGAAATATAGAGACATCTATCAATTACATGATATTCCAACTATTTACCGTGGGACTTTTAGAAGAAAAGGTTTTTCAAAAGCTTGGAATGTGTTTGTACAATTAGGTGCTACTGATGATTCATACGTATTAGAAGGAAGCAGTAAAATGACTAAAAGAGATTTTATAAATGCATTCTTACCCTACAATCCAAACGATTCTGTTGAACTAAAATTAAGGTATAGTTTAAAAATTGATCAAGATGATCCAATTTGGGAAAAATTAGTTTGGTTAGGTATTTTTGAAGCTGAAAGAATTGGCATTACCGAAGATGTAACACCTGCTGTTTTTTTACAAAAAATAATTGAAGAAAAATGGAAATTGGATGCCCAAGATAAAGACATGATTGTAATGTGGCATAAGTTTGTGTATAAGTTGAATGATAAATGTCACGAAATTAATGCATCTATGGTTGCAATTGGAGAAGATCAAACTTATACTGCAATGAGTAATACTGTTGGTTTACCTGTCGCCATTTGTGCGAAACTCATCTTAAATGGAAGCATTACTTTAAAAGGTGTGCAATTGCCTATTAAAAGTGAAGTTTATACACCAATCTTGGATGAATTAACGGAATACAATATTGTTTTTAAGGAGCGTGAAATAATTCCGCCTGTATTATACAATACAGCCAATTAAAGTGCTTGATACTTGTTGCCGACTAATTGATAACAATGATACCCATCCTTTTTTAATTGTTTAATTTGAACCAAATTGACTTGGTCTCTATAGGAGGTTAATTCAGTATAAAACATTGTTTCAATACAATTGGGGTCATTAAAAATAATTGTTTTTTGTGGTTTTTTTAAGCTTGCATAAAACACGAATAGGTCAGTTTTCCATTCGTTGAAGGTGTTTTCTGTTTTAGTATTGTCCTCAAATATTTTTAATCGTTCTATGCCCATATAAGTGGGAATCATCAGTAGTAAGCAAACTAAACTGATTTTAATAATTTTCGATAATTTTTGTGTCGGTAAGATGTGATTGATATAATAGGCAATGCTTATAAACATAGCTGGTGCAGCAATTAAAATATAAGTAAATCGCTTGGTTTCTGCCACTGAAAATATAATATATGGAATCAATATCCATAGTAATATTAGAAATAAGTTGGGATTAAACTTTTTAAATAGTTGAACTGTGAGAAATAGTAATGGAATGAATATAAAAAATCCATAAACGGAACTCAGTTTATATAGATAATAGTACCACGGAGCTCCATGTCCTTGAATAATGTTTGTCATGGGACTGACAAGTCCCTGAATGATAGACATTGTTTCAACTGTATAATTTGTATAAATATAAGCCAACCATATACTTGGAATAATACAAGCACTTAAAATGATAATGAGCAGTAACAAGTGTTTTTGTTGAGGTTTTACTTTAGGTTGTACGAGGATAAAACCAGCAATGATAGGATAAGTAAAAAAAGCAATATGCCATTTAGTGATAAAGGCTAAACCAATGACCGTACCAATTAAAAATGCCATGCTTAATTTTTGTCTTTCCATTTTTACCAACAATTGTGTTAGTACAATACTTAGTAGAAATAAAATAATAAATGTATGTTCCACATGGTCAGATGATATTCTTCCATTTGCTAAGTCGATTAATGGGCCATGAATAGCAAAGAGAAATGCACTGATAAGTCCCGTTTTGATACCAAATAATAGTTTCCCAGAATAAAAAATGAGGAGTATTCCAATTAAGGATAATAAAAATGAAGGTAATCTAACCGCAATTGCATGGGTCCCAAATAATTTTATACTTGATGCCATCATCCACAATGCCAATGGTGGTTTTGATAACCAGACGTGATTTGCCGTCCAATCATCAATTTTATAGGGTAAGACTGGAGATTTGTATAAAACTGGTTTTAAAGGTGTTTTAATTAGGTTTTTGGCTACTAATGCATGATGTTTCTCATCCCAATTGTGTAATTGAGGTGTGCTGATTTGTTGAATCCTTGCAAATGCACCAATAATTATAATAAGTAATAAAGTATACTTATGGCGTTGACGGATGAAACAATACAAGGTTGTTCCAATTAAAATCAGCAGTATTGATAGGATTAAAATAGGTATCATAAAAAAAGGCTGTTTCAATTGAAACAGCCTTTAATATTAGTTAAAGTAATTGTTATTAGTTTTTAACAACTCTTACTTTTTGGTTATTTAATTCTGAAGTTAACTCAACAACATACATTCCAGCCTCAAGTGCTGACATGTCAATTGTTTTGTTACCATTGTTGTTTGAAACATCATAAGAGATAACAAGTTTACCTTGTGCATCAAAAACATTGATAACTGCATTTCCTTCAATTACTAAGTTATTAATAGTTAACACATCATTCACTGGGTTTGGATAAACCTCTAAGTTATTAATTGATGTATTGTTTTCTAATCCTAAACAGTCATCAGTTAAAGTAACTGTTACTTTAGCTGTATCAGCTGGACAAGAACCATCACCTGCAACTATATAATAGAAGTTGTAAGATCCGTATTGTTTTCCGTAAGCATGGAATACGCCATTTGATACGTTCATTTGACCATTCACATCACTCCAAGTTCCACCCATTTGAGCTTGACCATTTAAGTGACCTATTAACACTACATCATCAGTATTACAAGTAGTAAAGTGACCGTCCATACCTGCTGAAGGTGGAGCTGTAGTTGTAATAGATGTAGAAACTGTATCAGTACCACAAGCATTTGCAATTACATAATCAAAAGTATAAGTTCCAGCACCAGGTGCTAAAGCAATCATACTGTTGTTTGTAGTAAATCCAGGATTATTTGCACTTGGATTGTACCATGTACCTGTAGTTGTAGAGTTGTCATCAATTGCATCAAATAAATCGATTTGATCTCCGTTACCACAAATTGTAATTGGTGTAGCAATACCTGCATTTGGTGTTGGGATATCAGTAATTGAAATTCCAAAGGCACCTGGAGGTGTTCCATTGTATGTAGAGTTAAGTGTGTAATACTGGAAGTTATCAACTAATACATAGTAGTATTGACCAGGAGTTAAATCACATAAAAGTGCTTCTGAACCATACTCTAAAGTATAGTAGTAACCATCACCACCAAAAGTATTTGCAGCTTTTAAAGAGTAAGTTCCAAAATTTGAACATAAACCAACTTCGTAAATTGCAATCTTAGTTTGTGTTGGAGTAGATGCAGTTACATCATTCATTGTAGATACATCAACTTTTCCTGAAGCAGGCGCTTTAAACTTAAACCAAACTGGGTGGTGAAGAGGCGTGTAAATTTGACTTCCGAACCACAATGTTTGCGTGTAAGTGTAAATGTATTGGTAAGCAGGCTCAATTGCTGTTTCACCATTGATAGTTGCACCAACATTTGTGTGAACATTTACATTTCCATCTACTAATAATTCAATTGCATTACAAGCTAAATCATTCACCAATAAAGTATTAAATTCAAATGGTCCTGTCCATGTAGATGAACCATTAGGTGCACCACAATTTGCTCTTACATAAAACTCATAAGGAGCAGAAGCATTTAATCCTGTCACATAATAGTTAGAGTTATTATTTACAGTAGCAGTTGTACCACCAGTTGTAACATCAAATCCTTGAATACCCCAGATAACATCCCAAGATGTTTCAGAAGCACCAGGTTGCCAATCTAAAGTAGCAGAAGTATTTGAAATATTTGCTACACTTAAGTTAGACGGTGCTGGACAAGCAGATAATGTTGTAAAGCAATATGGTCCAGCCCAAGCTGAAGTTGAATCAGGTGTAGAACCACAATTAGATTTTACATAATAACAGTAATCAGTCGCGATTGACAATCCTGTTAAAATAGCATTGTTTGAAAATAAAGAATTGTTTGTACCAGTACCTAAAGTAAATCCTGGTGCACCCCATTCAATTGTCCATTCAGTTGTAGTACCATCAATGTTCCATTGAATACCCGCACTGTTAGTAGTAATATTACTCGCACCTAAACCAGACGGTGTTGGGCAATAAATATCAGTAGTGAATGTATAAGGTCCAACCCAATCAGAAATTGAATCAGGAGTAGAACCACATACTGCTTGTACGTAATAATCATAATCAACACCTGGTGTTAAACCTGTTAACAAGAAAGGGTTTGAATTTGCTGGTACAGTAGTTCCTGCAGCTGATCCAAATAAAAATCCTTGAGGTCCATAAGTAACATTCCATTGCGTTTCTGTTCCACCAGCTGTCCAATCTAAAGTGTAATCAAAAGCTGAATTACCAATAGATGCATTCAAGTTTGTTGGTTCTGGACAAACACAATCAGTTGAAAACTGAATTGGTCCTACCCAAGTAGAATACAATGTAGGTGTGAAGTTTGTACAAACAGCTCTTACATACCAATGGTAGTCTTCACATGATGGTAAGTTTTGTGCATTGTGCGCGGATGAACTTTGTGGTCCGTCAAAAATCATTGCGGGATCACCTAAAGGTGTACCTGCTGGTCCGTATTGTAAATCCCATGCATTTTCAGTTGCTCCTAAATCCCAGTCTAAAATTGCTGACGTGGCTGTTGGAGTTGTTGATGCTATGGTTGGTGCCGGACAGAGCGGCTGGGTGGTAAAGGTTATGGGGCCGACATAACAGCCGGTGCCTCCAATGGCGATATAAAAATCATAAGTGGTGTTTGGTAACAAACCAGTTAAAATAGTATATGGTCCACCTGTAGAATCTTCGTTATAAGTTGTTCCTGAACCTAAATTAAATCCAGAAGAACCATATTGAATATCCCAAGAAGGCTCTAAACCATTTGGCGTCCATGATACAATCGCACCACTTGAGTTTGTGTTAGTAGAAACACCAGTTACACCTCCTGAAACTACGAAATCTAATTCCCAGTCAAATGATGCACTATTTCCTAACCAACTATCATCCCATTCAATGTAATAAGTTACACCACCTGTTACATTTAGTGTAGTAGTTGATGCATAAACCACTGAACCAGGATTAGTCCATTCACAAACTAAACCAGTATTACAGTTACCAGAATAAACTGATAATCGAATACCAGCACTTGTGTTTTGCGGTAAGTTGTTGTTGATGGTTAAATCACCATCACAAACAGGTGTAAATTTGTACCAATCAGCATTTGTTCCACCATTGAAACAAACAGTTGAGTTTCCTCCCCCACTCGAGGGTCCATCAGCAGAATATTGTCCTGGACTTACATTGACAGCAGTTCCACAGTTGTCTCCCTGTGCGAATGCTGTAATTGATCCAAAAAATACAATGCTGAAAATTAAGTAAATTTTCTTCATAATTAATTTTTTTTATAAATAGTATGTGCCAAAAGTATGAATTTTTTTTTAATCAAACAAATTTATTTAATAACCTAAACCATGTGAGGTTAGAATTGTTTGAAACCCCAATGATAACAGGCTTTCCGTCAATTTTTATGAGCTCCATATCTTTACTATCACTATTAATAAACCAACCAGAATTTTTAGGACTGAGGCTATTGAACCCTCCTTTTCCATTTCCTATTAAAACCGCTCCTCTACCTCCATCATAACGGATTGTCTCCACTTCTGCAGCATAATTGTTACCAAGACTTACTATGTCTAAATGATGGTCATTGTTTAAATCGAGCACCAAGAATTTATTTACTGGTGAAAATTGGATTTCTACCGGTAATTCTTGAATGTCAAATTTGTTGCCTTTCTTTAACAAAATCACCGACGAAAAAGTGGTAGCAGAGTAATGAAGCGCTGCCTTTAAGTTTTCTTCTCCATAAAGTTTTTCAATGTCTGCTTCGGCAAAATCGGCATACTTTGGAAATTTTTGTGAGATAAAAGGCATTTGTTCCGAACTACATTGTTTTCCTCTTACTGGATAGCAAACATTGTTTTGGTATTTTCCTAAAACAATATCGTAAGATCCAGATTTATCAAAATCATGACAATAAATTTCTAAAGGGAATTTTTTACTTGGGTGAAATTTATTATTCCAACCTAGGTTTCCAACAACATAATCCATTTCTCCATCTTCATTAAAATCGCCTTTTTCAATAGAATACCACCAGCCTACTTCTTTGTCAGTACCTTTTAGTGCGGTAACGTTCGTAAAAGTTCCGTTTTTATTTTCAAAAAATGAAATCGGCATCCATTCTCCAACACAAATCAAGTCCTGGTCACCATCTTGGTCGAAATCATCAAATAATGCATCCGTAATTAAACCAGGCCCCATAATGTCTTTAGAGTTAGTTGTAATGTCTTTAAAAACACCATTTTCGTTTAACAATAAATAACTCCTAGGCGCAAAAGGGTAATAACCGGGAGTCTGTCTACCTCCTAAAAACAAATCTAAATCTCCATCTTGGTCTAAGTCAACTTCCGCAATACTCTGTCCAGAAGTAATCATTTCGGGTAAACGTTTTGCTGATTCATTTACGAAATTACCTTTTCCATCATTGATATATAATTGATCGAATAATAAAGAAGAATTGTAATCGAATTCATTACCACCACTTACTACATAAAGATCCTGGTCACCATCCAAATCAACATCTATAAATAATGATTCCATTTCTTCTCTATCTTTTTGTTTTTCCCATGGTCCGTTTTTAAGTTTAAAGCTTCCATCAGCTGTTTGTAAATAAAGTTTTCCAGCAAAAAATCTAGACCCAGATAAATAAAAGTCTTCCAGTCCATCTCCATTTGCATCTCCTTTTGAAATAAATGGACCTAACTGTGACATTTTATTTGGCAGTAAAATTTCTTGTAAGAAATCATCTACAAATCTTTCTTGATGGACAATTTGTGGAGATTGTGCCGTGATGTTTTCGAATAAGGGTTCACTTTTTTCTTCATATTTTTCGTTTGTGAACGTACTTTTTGAATAGTCAACTACTATTTTTTTATCAACTTCAACATCCGTTAATTTGGAAATTTTTCCATCAGGCCATACAATTTCAATAAACTCAACTGCGCTTTCTTCACCTAATCCAAAGTGTAAAATGTTTTCTACTGAAGAAATATAACCTCGAATATTTCTCATCTCTTGAAACTGAATACCAGTTTTTGTTTTTATGGTAACTTTTGCACCTAAACTGTTTCTGTTCGCATTGGTGTTGTTTAATTGCAGTCTTACAAAATGATTATTAGATTGTAGTTTATTTTCTAAAATAAAAGATTGCTCTTCCATATTGTTTAACACCAAATCAATATCCCCATCATTATCAAAATCACCAAAAGCAGTACCATTTGTATTGACAGCAAAATCAACACCCCATTCTTTCATTTTTTTATCAAAGTGCAATTTGCCATTATTATGATAGATATAATTTTGAATTTTTGTTGCCGGCATCAAGTCAAGTTTTTCAGTGATACTTAAATTAGGGTTGTCTCTATCTCTTGAGCGATTGTAATCATTGTCCCTTGAATCTCTTTTATACCCATTCGAAATAAATAAATCTTTTAAACCATCATTGTCGAAATCAATAAATAAAGGTGCCCAACTCCAATCTGTTTTTGAAATGCCTGCTAACTGAGCAACGTCAGAAAAACTACCATTTCCATTGTTTAATTGCAACGCATTAAACATAAATTGATAATGATAGCCAACCGCTACAACGCCCCAAAATTTTTCGGTACTCATCCCACTCATATTTTTTTTAGACCTTACATGGTCTTCACTGGCCATGTCCAATGTTAAAATATCTACTAACCCATCATTGTTAAAGTCAGCCACATCATTCCCCATTGAAAAATTCGACATGTGCTTTAATCTGGCTAAGCTTTGATCTGAAAAAGTTCCGTCGCCATTATTAATGTAGAAATAATCAGGCGCCATATAATCGTTGGAAATATATAAGTCATCAAATCCATCTTCATTAAAATCTGCAACCGCAATTCCAAGTCCGTAGGAGTGATTTGAAACACCCGCTTTTTTTGTTATGTCAACAAATTTCCCATCTACATTTTCAAGTAATACATCTGAGTCAGGACTACCCGCTTTTATAAGTTGGTTGATAGATGCTACGGTTTGTTTTGATTTGTCAGCTGCTTGATTTGGATGGTTCATCACATAAAGATCTAAATCACCATCATTGTCAAAATCGAAAAAAGCGGCTTGGGTGGTCTTTCTTTCCACATTAACGCCCAATTCTTTTCCTTTTTCACTAAAGGTATTGTCTTGATTATTGATGAAAAGTAAATTTCCTAATTGGGCCTTGTCTGCTGGTAAACCCGAACGACAAACATAAATATCAAGCCAACCATCTGCATTGACATCAACCATGTTTACGCCTGTATGCCAGCCATCATAAGCAAATTCTCCAATGGCAGTGGTTGTAATGTCCTCAAATTTCATATTTCCTTTATTCAAGTAAAGTTTGTCGGAAACCTCATTGCCTGTGAAATAAATATCAGGTAAACCATCATTGTTAATGTCGCCAACAGCAACACCACCACCGTTATACATGTATTCAAAATTAAAAAAATTGAAGGTGTCGTTTTCAGTAATGGTATTCACAAAATCAATACCTGAATCCGCAACATCTACTTTTTCAAAACTCAAGGTGGTTTTTAAAATTTCGCTGCTGTTTTGTTTTTTAGATTCATCTTGTTTTTCTTGCTCACCACATGCGGCAATAAACAGTATTAAAGTGAAGATAGAAATAATCTTTTTCATAAAAAATTTAATTAATAATCAAGCTAGTAAAATTACAAAAAATAATACGATTTAAATAAATTATTTGAAGAAATCGGATTAAAAAAAGGCTCTCAGCTCCATTCCTCCGGAGTGAATGAAATCTACATTTTCGGATTTACGACCTGAATAATTGAAATTTAATTGAAGGTTGTCTGCAATTTTTCTTTGGTAGTTCAAACCCCATAATAAATTAATTCCTGGTTTTAATGCAATTGGTGTATTTTCTGCTGCATTATAACTTAATAATTGCAAATTAAAATTTGCTGAAAAACTGCCTTTTTTAACTTGATTAAACCTGACTTCATTCCCAATTTTTATATTTTTAGCAGTTTCATTTAAATCAGACTGGTTTTGTTTAATGGAGAATTCTCCTAAAAGGGCATAGCGAAACTTTGTGTTTGGCTGGTAAGAAATTGTTGCTTCTCCAAGGTTGGTGTTGTAAAAATAATTTCTATTGACCGAATAATTTGCGACTGATTTTTTATAACCGCTTAAATATTTTAAATTGAGGTTAAAGGATTTAGAAATGTTCCAACGGAGTCTATTTTCATGTTCAAATCGTTGATTAAAATCGAAACCACTTGTTAAAAGCACCTTGCTTTTTGATGCGTTAATGGTGTATTCCATACCAAACTTTGGATTGAGTCGATTGAAGAATAAAGTATTTCTAAAATTGGATTGGACATTAATTAAGCTGCTATCGGGAATTTCTAGTAAAAATGGATTGATGGCCAACAGTTGATCGTTATTGGTCGTTTTTCGGTTAATTTTAAAATTTGTTTGGTTACTGAATAGGCCAATAAAATTTTTGATTCCTTTGCTTTGTCTCCACACTTTTTCTGGTTTTATAAAAATAGTCTGGTTGAATTGATTGCCATAAGTTCTAACAAATTCTGTACTCGAAATGGAGATTCTGATATATTCTGCTTGATCAGAAAACTGAGCGATTTCAAATTCTCCTATATCTTTAATTCCATCTTCGTTATAATCGATCCATGTATAAACTCCCTGACCATTATTGACTTGTACATATATATAATCCCGCTTTAATTCCAAGCCAGAATTTACTTCGTAAAAAGTGCGACTAGTTATGACACCTTTAAGTAGGAATAGGTTTTGTTCAATACGGCCCAAAATTGTATTTTCTGGCGGTTGGTTGAACAAATTATTGTCCAGTACTTTTAACCTTCTGTAATTCAAATTTAATTTTAATTGATGATATTTATTCTTATTAAACTGACTAGTCAATCCATAGTTTTCAGCACTTGCACTTGGTTTGATTGTATTTGTGTCTGCCAGCCAATCAGTTCTCAATTGATAGTAAATTTGATGGTAGTTTTTTGATGAATCACCTGTAGCAACAAATGCTTTTGCATCATAAAATTGATATGCTGAGCCCAGTAAACTATCATTCGATTTGATGATGTTTTTCTCGTAGATATCGATATAGCCAATTTTTATTTTTTTCCAAGTTTTTGAAATTTCCGATTGATGTCTGAAGTACTTCGTGTTTAACTCTCCTTTTGCGAGTAAATAATTTCCTTTGAATTTAACATTGTACCCTTTTTTTGCAAATTGAAGGTCAATATCATTTTTAAGCCCTTGGTAATCTTCTCCCCAGGTAAGTTGATTAATTTGATAACTTATTTTAAATAATTTTGATTTTTGAAGCCCAATTTGGGCTTTCGAAATGTATTGATTCCCATAATAAGCTTGATTTCTTAAGTTCCAATCTCGGTCAAATTCGGCTGAACGAAACCACTGAATTGGATTAAAATTCCGATCGTTAATTTCAAGGTCTAAATTCGAATATAAAGTTAAATCACCATTTTTTATTTTGGTGTTTTGTGCAAGTCCCCATTTTAAAGCGTAACCTTTATCATCACCAGAGTCAAGATTAGAAAAGGTGTTCTTATCGGTTTTGGAATAAGCGAATTCTAAAGTTGAACTTAAATTAGGATTAAATTGGTAATTCCCTCCAATGCTAGTCATTTGCTTTTTTTGGGGAGCGACTAATAATATAACGGGTTCATAAAGGCCTTGTGGAATGCCATTAATTGGTGCTAACCATTTATAAATTTTACCGTTAGCAGTATATTTATCAATGACGTAATTACCTTTATTTTCACCTAGGAATTTAAAATTTGCTCGGTATTTGGCGCTATCAATATTATTGGTAAATATCAATACAGAGTCTATTCCTAAACTATCTGTTAAATAATAATGGATAATGTTCTCATTGTATTCACTCGGTACTATGCTCGAAATTAAGGCCTCATTTAAAGCGTCACCTGATTGGGAGAGTTTTAATTTCTGATCAAAATTCAAACTTTGCTGAATGGGTTGATTTTTGGCATCTTGTTCATTGTAAAAATTCCCCCAAATGGTGTATTTATCCCCTTCAATTTTTCCATTGTAAACACCTAAACTACGTGCATAGTTTAAGTCAGAATATTGAAATTCAATAATTATTCTTTTATCTTTTGTTATAAATTGATTGGCGGTGAATATGATTTCAGCGGTATTATAGTCTATGGTATAATCAAATTCTTGTCCTCTTTGTAGCAATTTCCCATCTATATAAACTGCTTCTGTACCAGCCAAGACTATAATGTTTTGTTCGTTTTCGACACCCGTTAATTTGTAAGGGCCTTGATTCCCTTCAACCCCTTGAATGATATTTCTTGCAAACTTACCCCTAGAAAAGGCGCCCCCAATTTTATGTGATATTTTCGGACTGTTTTTAATGTTATTCGACAGGTAATTATAGTCAACACTTAAACCTTGACTTCTTTTATTGTAGTTCAGGAAATAACCAGTTGGCTTTTTAAGCCAAAAGTCCCCACCAGTAACAGCAAAGTTGTCGTTGTAAATTTGAAGAAATACTTGATCAAATTCTTGTAATTTTTGCGTATTACCGCTTGGTTGAAATGGAATATTGTTGTCAGAAATAGATCCTTTAATAAATAAATTGGGGCCAATTACGCCGTTTAATTGCAAGTTTAATGTCGATTGAAATGAAAGACTTTGTGCATTACCGACTGTTACACCTCTAGAAATACTTCCTTGTTTTTCAAGTTGAGAATCACCAAAAAAATTCAAATCATCATCCGAATTTTTAATTGATAAGCGATAGGGTGCTAATGCCAAACTATCATTAAAATCTACAATCAGTGTGTCTAACTTATGGTAAAAACTTTGGTTTAAATTTAAAGGAGAAGGGTAGTAATTAAAAAGCAGGGTGGTGGAAGGCAGGTTATTGCTGTAGAATTTCGCTTCGATAGGGTCAAAATAATAGCTGGTATCATGCAGCACATTATTTTCATAGATAACTTCAAAGCCGGTGCTAAGCAGTGAAAAAAGTTCAAGTTTCAAGGTATCTCCTTCTTGGTATTCCAAAGTTTTACTGATGATATTATTTTGCCCGTAAAGGTGATTACCTGCCAGTAATAATGTTGTAAATAAAAGATATGTAAATATTTTTGGGATCAAAATTGAGTTTCGCTGATTTGATAACGTATTTTTTTTAGTGAAATTACCTATTTCATAACAATTGTATTAGGTTTTACTATAATTTAGTCATGGTTATGCAAGAAAAAAGAAAAATTGTACTGTTGACGGGTGCAGGAATAAGTGAAGAAAGCGGATTAGGTACTTTTCGTGGTAATGATGGATTGTGGGATAATTTTAAAATAGAAGAGGTAGCAACCCCGAGTGCTTGGTATCGTAATCCTAAACAGGTATTAGATTTTTATAATTTAAGAAGGAGTCAAAATATGAATGCCAAACCAAATAAAGCCCATTTGGCTTTGGTGGAATTAGAAAAAAAATATGATGTTCGTATCATTACTCAAAATATTGACAATTTACACGAAAGAGCAGGGAGTTTGAATGTCCTTCATTTACACGGGGAGATTATGAAAGGTAAAACTATGGAAAACCCGGAGCATACATTTGAAGTGGGTGAATCTATTCATCTAGGTACTGTTAATGAACGAGGACATCAAGTAAGACCTCATGTGGTTTGGTTTGGTGAGGCTGTTCCCGAGATGGAAAATGCAATTGGGTTGGTGATAGCAGCAGATATATTCATTGTTATAGGCACTTCTTTAAATGTTTATCCCGCTGCAAATTTGATAGATTATGTACCTAGGGATACCCAAATATATCTAGTTGATCCCCAAGATGTGAATTATAATTTTCAACAAGACTTTCACCATATTAAAGCGAAGGCAAGTCTGGGTGTAGTTAATTTGGTTGAAAAATTATTAATGGAATAAAAAAAGGAGCGAATAATTCGCTCCTTTTTTTAATAATATTTTATAAAGTGCTTATTGCACAATCAATTTTTTAGTTTCAATCACAGCTTTGTTATTTCTAATAGTATAAAAATATACACCCGCATTTAAATTTTTTAAATTCAATTGATTTTTACCGTTTACTAAAACACTTGTTGCTACTGTTTTACCGGTGATGTCATACACAGTAATGTTACTGTTGTTATCAATGTTACTTGCATTGACGTTTAACACATCATTTACTGGGTTTGGGTAAACAGAGAAATTTGCAGGTGTTTCATTTTCTATTCCTAAAAAGTAATTAAAAATTACATCAACAGAATCTAAGCGAACGCCATCTTCAACAACATAATATCTATATTGTGCTGAACCTTCATTTCCTTCAGTTTTGTGGTAAGTATATAAAATACCTTGCCCTCCAGCCGAAAATTCAAATTGATCTGGCGCTGTCCAAGGGTTGCTTGCTGAAACCGCGTCAGCATCATAACAAGCACCATTTAATAAATCAAACCCCCAACAAAAATAATCTTTTGTTCCCGGAACCTCCATTACTCTTTGCCTTGTAATTGTCAGCGTCAAAGCTGTGCTCGCATTGTTTTTGATGTTAAAGTACAAATGGCTTTCTACTGCATCTGAAGGAGCATATAAAGTGGTTCCTGAAACATCAACAGTTTGACCTTCTAAAAATATTTGTATGTCTTGTGCACTCAAATTCATTGAGATAAGACAGGCTGCGAAAAATTGTAAAGCTTTATTCATAATCAAAGTTTTTATGAATTCCAAAGATACGAAAAAACCATTGAATTCCCATTGCCAAAAGACTTAAAATTTGGTTTGTACAAAATTTAGGATTCCAAGATGCCTTTTGTGTTTATGATGTTTTAAAATGTGTTTATGTGTTTGTAATGGCGCATTTTGATTGTTGTACTGATGGAAAAGCAAGCTATAAAACCATATTTTCTAACCAAATAATGCGTTTAAAATTCCTGGTTTAACCATTCATATATGAATCACCAATCAATCTTTTCCTATGTCATGTTGCTTTTGTTTTGAAAATTGAGTGTCAATTGAAAGTGATTGTGCGAGGAAGGAATATAAATTTCTGTTCCAGATATAGCTGTATAGGCTTCATATTCGTATATCTCAATACTTAGTGAAATGAGGATAAATGTAAATAGTATTGATAAGATAGCGCTTAGTTCTTTTCTCATAATAAAGGAGTTGAACTTTAACGGCAATGGAGTACTCGGATCGATTGCGGGTTTTATTAGAAACAATTACTTAATTCCTTCTTTAGGAGTCCAAGAAACAAAATGTATTAAACTGAATGTTCTCTTGATGGTTTTTTAAGTTAATCTATTTAAAAACAGTAACTTTACTATTCTTTCCAAATAAGGCGTTAACTTTTAAGTAATTTTAACAGGCTTAAAATAGGATATTGAAAAACAATATTTGTTGGAATTGTAAAATGGTTTACAACTGAAATTATTTACATTTGCTTAACATGGTTGGTTTGGTCTAATTTTTGAATTACCATTAACAAAGAATAAAAAACTAAGAAATATGAAAAAATTAATAATGATTTTAACAGTAGGAGCAGCATTGGGGTTAGCTTTTGCAAATACGAATTCGGATCAAGATAGTGAAGGGAAAAATATTCCTTCGGTAACCATTAAAGATGTTGAAGGAAATGCGTTTAACACAAGTGATATTTCGAATGAGGGAAAGCCTATTGTAATTTCATTTTGGGCAACTTGGTGTAAGCCTTGTAAATTAGAGTTGAATACTATACAAGAAGTTTACCCCGATTGGCAAGATGAAACGGGTGTAAAATTAGTAGCAGTTTCTATCGATAATGAAAGAACTAAAAACATGGTGAAACCTTATGTAAATTCTGCTGGATGGGACTATGAAGTATTAATGGATGTAAATGGAGATTTTAAAAGAGCCATGGGGGTAAATAATGTACCACATACTTTTTTAGTAGATAAAAATGGAAAAATCGTATATTCTCACAGTGGATTTGTTCCTGGTGACGAAGAAATATTATTAGAACACATTGAAGAATTATTGAAATGATATATAAGAAGAACCCAAAATTTAAATTTATTTCAAAGCTTTTTTTATCCATGTTAAGTTTCGCATTTGTCAATGAGGCAAGTGCACAATTTAATATGAATAATGCGACAGTAACAGGAAATATAGAAACAGTTGCACAGTACTTGACGAGTGATTCAAGTATTAATGCCTTTGCACCTGATCAAAAAGCAGTCATGAATTCATATGCTAATATTAATTATTCATTAGGTAATTTTAGAGCAGGGGTTCGTTTTGAAAGTTATTTGCCAGGTATTGCTGGTTATCCTGCTTTTTATTCTGGGACAGGAATTGGCTACCGTTATGTAGGTTATAGCACTGATAAAATATCTGCTGTTGCCGGAAATTTTTATGAGCAGTTTGGGAGTGGTATGATTTTGCGTTCATACGAAGCCAGAGCAGTTGGAATTGACAATGCCATGGACGGTGCAAAAATTCAGTTTAATCCAACCGCGGGTGTCAGTTTAAAAGGTGTTTTTGGCAAGATGCGTTATAATTTTGATGATGGTAGAATCAATTTATCAGAAGGTATTGTAAGAGGGCTTGATGGAGAAGTTGCCCTCAACGACCTATTTAGTAAATTCTCTGAATCAAAACTAAAAGTATCAATTGGTGGTAGTTTTGTTAGCAGGTATCAACCTGGAAGTAACGACACCTTGAATTTGCCTTTAAACGTTGCTTCTTATGGCGGTCGTGTTGATGTGCGATATAAAAACTTTTACATTAATGGAGAGTACATTTTAAAACAAAACGACCCTTCCCAAAACAATGGTTATGTATACAATAACGGACATGGGGCATTGGTTAATATGGGTTATTCTCAAAAAGGATTTGCGGTGCTTTTTACTGCTAAATCAATCGATAATATGTTTTACCGAGCAGATCGCACCTTGGAAGGAAACCAATTGATGATTTCTTATTTACCTTCTTTAAATAAAAACCATACTTATAATTTAGCTTCAACACTTTATCCATATGCATCAGTGCCTTCAGGAGAAGTTGCATATCAATTGGATGTTTTGTACAAGGTGAAGCGGAACACGATTTTGGGTGGAAAATATGGAATGGATGTCAATTTAAATTTGGCCACTGCATTTAAACCCATTCAACATACATCAGCTGGTGATTATGCAGTTGATAGAGTTTCTTATGCCAGCAATGCTTTCGACAAAAGTGACAGTTTGTACAACTTCGATTTTAATGTGGAGTTGAAAAAGAAATTTTCAAAAAAGTTTAAACTCACCGCAACGTATTTTCATTTTATATTTAATAATGACGTGAATGAAGTGACGAAATTAGCACATGGTTACATCACATCTGATATTATTGTTTTTGATGGGGCTTATAAAATTAATAAAAAGCATAGTATTAGAGCTGAGGCGCAAGCCTTGTTTACAAAACAAGACAAGGGAAATTGGACCACTGTTTTAGTGGAGTACACCATCTCTCCAGGTTGGTTTTTCGCAGTGATGGATCAATATAATTATGGGAATCCAATTGAATCAAGTCGAAAGCATTATCCTTTAGGGTCATTCGGTTACACACTTGATGCCTCAAGATTTATGGTTTCTTTTGGAAAGCAAAGAGAAGGAATTTTTTGTATTGGAGGCGTTTGTCGACCTGTACCAGCAACAAATGGGGTGACCTTTACTTTTACAACTACATTTTAAAGTCAATAATATGAAGACATTAATTAAAATTACATTAATATTTACTGTTTTAGTAAGTTTTTATTCCTGTGATAAAATAACATATCCATATAAAATCATCACAGATTTAGATACGAATTTATACCCTGGGAGTTTTAGAGATTATCCTTATCCAACATTCGGAGAAAACAATAATTCAACCAGAAACGTATTAATCGAAGATTTTACAGGACATAAATGCGCTTTTTGTCCTGCTGCTGCTACAGAAGCAAAAAACATTGCAGAAGCAAATCCTGGACGTGTTTATATTGCCTCCATTCATGCTTCGCCAAATGCTTCAGGAACTAGCGATTTTCAGGCTGTTTCACCAGACCCTAATGCAACCAAATACACAACCGATTTTACAACGCCTGAGGGCAAAGAAATTGCTGGTCATTTATCAAATATTCAAGGGGGCGTAGTTGGTAATCCAACGGGAACCATCAATAGAACTTTAAATAGTAATGGCGAAATTTTTCACGGCGCTGGTACCTGGTCAAGCACGACAGATTCGGTATTAAATACTTCTCTTTTGGTGAATATTCAGGCGAAGACAAATTATTTTCCAGCAACTAGAGGGCTGTTTATACATACTGAAGTAGAATTTTTACAAGATTTAATTGGGGAATATGCCATTGTAATTTACGCCATTGAAAATAGTCGAATAGATTGGCAGAAAGTATTGTCAACTGATGTAGAAGATTATGAGCATCACGATATTCACATAGGTAATGTATTTGCAGGTGAATCTTTTGGGCGTGTTTTTGTCAATGCAGAAGTCAGTACAGGAGCTAAATTTAAAAATCATTTTTCGTATAATGTACCTGCTGAATTGGACAATACTTCTATGCACTTTTTAGCCTATGTTTACGATAAGAGTACAGAAGAAATTCTACAAGTAATTAAAATAGAATTTTAACAATTCTTAAATCACTTTAATATCTGTCTGTATTACAGTTTTGTAGCTCCACTTTTTGTTTTATAAGTCCCAATTGTTTATAACTATATTCATGCAAGAATAAAACAAATTCATAACATATTCGTATATTGTAAAGAAACCCGTAATACGTACAAGGAAATGTTAGAATTATGTAAGGAGATTCTCATCAAAGTTAGTTTTGATAAGTACTTATTTCAAAAAGAATTAAATAAATCATTGAAGTGGGTAAATAACTCAGAAGACAGAGAACAATTGAAAAATTGGTGTGTGAGAAGATTTGGGAAAATCTACCCAGAGGTAGTACGATTAGCGTTCGCTAAAAAAACAGTCAGTCAATAAAATTAACAATTGTCCAAATGCTTATTTACAAATAAGCATTTGGACTTAAATAATTTTGTACATAATCTTGTACACCTTCTTCTAAAGTATAAAACGGTTTAGTATAGCCAACACCGATTAACTTGTCCATTTTTGCTTCCGTAAAATATTGATATTTATCTCTAATATCTTCAGGGGTATCAATAAAGCTGATATTTGGTTCTACGTCCAATGCTTTAAAAGTCGCTTTTGTAAGATCTAAAAAGGTACGAGCCGTTCCAGTTCCTAAATTGTAAATATCGCTTTTAGGTTTATTTTCCATTAAAAATATACAAACGTTTACCACATCTTTCACATAAATAAAATCCCTTACTTGTGCTCCATCTTGATAGTCGGCATTGTGAGAACGGAATAATTTCATTCCTTTTGTTTTATTGATTTGATGAAAGGCGTGAAAAATAACAGAAGCCATTCTTCCCTTGTGATATTCATTGGGTCCATATACATTAAAAAACTTTAAACCTGCCCAAAAAGGAGGTGTGTTAGTTTGCTTAATGGCCCACTTGTCAAAATCATTTTTTGAATCGCCATAAGGGTTTAATGGAATCAATTTTTCAATCACTGCTTGATTGTCGTCAAATCCAAACTCACCTAGTCCATAAGTTGCTCCACTACTAGCATATACCAGGGGGATGTTGTTATTTGAACAAAATTCCCACATTTTTTTTGAGTAGTTTAAATTGAGTTCCTCAAAAATAGCAGTGTCAAATTCGGTGGTATCGGTTCTGGCACCTAAATGAAATACAAATTCAATTTCATTTTCAAAATCAGTTGCCCATTTAAAAAAATCTTTTCTAGGTACTTTTGCCAATATGGTTTTTCCATTTAAATTGGCTGCTTTTTCGGTTTTTGAAAAATCATCAACTACCACTATATCGGTATAACCTTTTTGATTTAACATGCTAACTAAACAAGAGGAAATGAAACCAGCGGCTCCGGTAACTACTATCATAATTGAAATTTTAAGACAATTTGTCAGATTTTATGCAAAGGTAAGGTATTTGATAGTTTAGGATTATACAAATTGTTAAAAAATTGAAACGACTCATATGGGAATGGAATTAATTAATAAATTTGATTGATTAAATTAATAATAAAAAAATGGAAAATAATATTTTAGATAATTTTAAAACAAGTTCAGTTGAACAAGGTTCAATGGCCAAAACATTTATGTCGAATGTTTTTATTTATATGGCTATGGCACTAGCAATTTCAGGTGTTGCTGCTTATTTGTTTGCAACTACAGAATCCTTACTAAGGTTATTGTATAATCCAGAAGGAGGAATGTCAATTTTTGGATGGGTTGTAATGTTAGCACCACTTGGCTTGGTATTGTTAATGGGCTTTAGGTTTCAAAAATTATCCTATTCAAGTTTACTTGGAATTTTTATACTTTATTCTGTATTAACGGGGGCAAGTTTAAGTTATATCTTTTTAATTTATTCTATGGGTTCAATTGCGACTACCTTCTTAATCAGTTCAGGAACTTTTGCAATTATGGCTATTGTGGGTTATACCACCAATACTGATTTAACGAAACTAGGATCTATTTTATACATGGCTTTAATTGGATTGATTATCGCATCATTGGTAAACATGTTTCTAGGAAGTAGCATGATGGATTATGTAATTAGTGGAATTGGTGTGTTGTTATTTACTGGATTAACAGCCTACGATACACAAAAACTAAAACACATAGGCATGTCAGTAGATGGACAAAGTGAAGATGGAAAAAAACAAGTAGTGATGGGTGCATTAAGCTTATACTTAGACTTTATTAACTTGTTTT
>CBDUKB010000030.1:0-20968 GCA_965367695.1 uncultured Putridiphycobacter sp. | reverse complement strand
ATTGCAGTGGAAGTACTTCTTCCTATGGCAGATGAAGGTATTTGTATTTCGATTGATTCAGATTCGAAGATTGAATTAGAAATAGAAAAGGCAATCCCTTGCGGGTTGATTGTTAATGAATTGATATATAATGCAATTAAATATGCATTTGTTCATGAAGACATAGACAATCCAAGTATTCATATTGAAGTTAAAAAAAATAATGGTGGATTCAGAATCGAAGTCAATGATAATGGTGTTGGATTTCCAGCAGATTTTTTAGAAATACTAAATGATGATTCTTTGGGATTTGAAATCGTAACTTCATTGGTAGAGCAATTAAATGGTACCATACACTATTTTAATAACAATGGGGCCAATATAATATTAAAATTTTAGCATTAGCCTATCATTTCAATTTTCCCAAAATGTATTTGTGCTTACCAAATATTTTCATTTTTGATGACATAAGAAAAAGGGTTTTCAATTGAAGGTGATTCATCATGATAAATCATTAAAGTAAGTTGTTCATTTGTGAATGTTATGGTTTCAATATGCTTTATACCAATCAAACAAATACCATTATCAGTAAATACAGTCTCATTTAAAATGCCAAAATGAGTTTTTGTAATTGATAAGTTCTCTCCACATGACAAGATGCCTCCATGATTTGTTTCGATAGCATAATTATCATCTATTTTATAAGTTGCAATAGGAGGCTCAAAGGGTAATGAAATGAAATAAAAAAAGATTAATCCCATTTTCCAAAATAAACATGCAACCCCGAAAATATAAAAAGGTACTGCTAAAATGCCGCTAAGTATTTTGTATTGCTTGTTTTTTGTCAAACCAAAAAGTAAAATTGTTGAAATAATGAAGGTTATTCCAATTATGTAATTGGTGTAAACACCTTTCAGTTTAAGATTAAACACATTTAACAATATAAAAAGTAGTATGGCAAATAATGAGGCAATCGAAATCTTGCCAATTAACTTTGTAAGTTTGGAAAATCTGAATGAGTAATCAATAGAATTGAACTGATTATTAATGCAATTAATATTAATGTAATAAATAGGGTCATTTATTTATCAACTTGATTTTTTAATATCCAATGAATCACTCCTTCAAACCGCATTCAAAATAGAGGGTTTCTTCAAAAATGACTTGTGGTTCTTGGTCGTATTCATCACATTTTATTTCGGCATCTTTTTGTGACATTTTATCAAAAACTTGTTCTTTTGTTTTGGTCCATTGCTCGTTTTTGCCATCATAAGTTTCAACACATTCACAAGTGAATTGTTTTTTACATGAAAAGAAAATGAATGCACTCAATATCATGGACAATAATAAATAATTCTTCATATTAAAAATTTAATTTTCCAGTTGCAATTTTAGTTTGATTCTCAAACAATTCATAAATATAAATTCCACTTGCTTGGTTAAAGTGAATTTCTTCAGAACTACTGAATATTTTTCTTCCCTCAATTTTTTGACCATTCATACTATAAATATTTAATCGCAAGCCCTCATCAAATCCCTTTTTATAAAAATGAATGAGATTATTATTTTTATTCGGGATAATCACAAAGCTATTTTCAGTATCAAGTTCATCAACTGCAGACGGTGCAAATATACCTATGTATACAGCGGTAGTATCGACACAATCGTTGTAATTTTTAGCAATTAAAAGGGCTTCATAAGTTCCCGGCAAATAATTGTGATTCAAGACTTCGTTCATACTGAATGAGTAAAACCAAGATCCACTATTTGCAAGGTTTGGGCTTTTGTCCAAATTCCATTGAAAAATGGTATCAGAAATAGGATTATTGGCTTGTGCAAATCCTGTTGAATTGTTGATAAAATATACATTGGCAGCATTGAACCCAATGTATTCATTTGAAGAAATTTGATTTAATCCGCCACCTTGAAGACTAAATGCTGCTGTAGGATTGATAGAGTCTAAAAAAACAGAATCCTTAGCCGTAAAACCATTTGCATCAGTGACAATTAATTTATATAAACCAGGTTCATGAACTGAAAGTGGGTTGGAAATGGAATTGTTATTGGGATCAATCCAGTTAAATTGATAGGGTGTAACTCCACCCGAAACAGTGTAGCTCAGCTTTCCATTCCCACTCTGATAACTGGCAGTTCTACAAAACGTTTTTTCAAGAATGACAATGGAAGTGGTAAAGGCTTGGGCGTATGTCATTCTACCAAAGAACAATATTAAACTGAGGACAAAAATTTTATTCATGGAATGCTTTTATTCAAATATAACAAAATAACAATCAGATTGATAGCTATTTTTAAAAAACAAGACCCCATATCAACCTTTGAAATAGAAGTTATCGGGTATTTTTGCTTGGTAAGTGTTCTCCTCGCGAAATGGTTCTCGATATATAGCGGTAAACTCAGTTCGACGCAATTTGTAGTCCTGTTAGTTCAAGTGGTTTTAATGAAAACGTTAGTTTGAATTAAAAATGCACTGCACTGAGCAACGTCGAAGTGTATCGAGAACATTTAAGTCGGACTACGCTGTACTGAGTTTGCCAAAGCAAACCCAGTACAACCTATAAAACCTTAATGAGAATGTCCGCCACCGCCTTCGGATTTTTGAAGGTGACTTTGTAAATAGTAAGCGCCTTGGATGACAATTTTTTCATCTTCCCCCATGAGGCCAATAGGTGTTACACCCACAAATCCTAATTGGGCTGCACCTACTTTAACTTCTACTCTTCTAAAAACATATTCCGATTTACTCGGGGCATGATCATGACCTTTTTGGGTATCTTCTTTAGTTGGATGTGCAGTATGACCATGCCCTTCATGAGGGGCTGCTTCTTTTTTACTTTCTGCTACATGCGCATGTCCATGAACGGCATGACTTTTTCCAGCAGTTTCATGCGCGCTATGATTGGAGGTAGTTTCATGTACTTTGTTTTCTCCTGCATGGTCGTGACCATGACCTACGTTGGTTTTTGCTTTGTTATTATTTTCCAAGACATAAATAAATTTTCTACCCACATCATCAATGATAGCCGAAGCGGGTAAGGTGTTTACTTTTTCTGATCCGATATCAATTAAGGCATTGATGTACATACCAGGAATTAAGTTGACATCAGTTTCGTCAATATCGGCGTGTACGGCTACGGTTTTGGTTTCGTTTTCAAATGATTTTCCTATGTTAAAAATGGTACCATTAATTTCAGTATTCGATTGGTTGGTCAATACAAAACGAACATGTTGTCCTTTTTCTACCTTGCCTAAATCTTTTTCGTACACCATTAAATCAATGTGCATTTCATCATTGTCAACAATGGAAAACAATTCATTTCCTGGGGTAACTGAAGAGCCAATTTTAATGTATACTTCGGTGATATTTCCCGAAATAGGTGCAAGTAAAGGCAACCTTGTACTCGCCGCATTGTTGGGGTCAACTTTCAACATTTTTAATTGTTGTTTTAATGAATTGTATTTGGCTTCTTCAATGGCCAAATCAGATTGTATTTTTTGAAATACTTTTTGGGCATTTACGTTTTCAGCTTGCAATTTTTCTTGTCGGTCAAATTCCAATTTCAAATAAGTCACCTTACTTTTACTTGACAAGTATTCTTCTTGCATTTTGGCAATTTCCAAACTTTCAATGGTCCCCAATAATTGTCCTTTTTTCACATATTGCCCTTCTATTACTTTGATGCTATTGATCAACCCACTAATTGGTGATGAAACAGCAGCTTGGTTGTGGGGAGGCAACTTAGTATACCCATTTACGCTCAAGACATCACTCATGTTTTTTTGTACAAAGGCACCCATTTCAATTTTTATCATGTTGAACTGAGCGGCGCTCAATGTAACTTCTTTTTCATCTGATTCGTGTGTTTCAGCTGCGTGGTCATGACCTTCGTGATCATCATGTGCACCTGCTACTGCTGTTGAATCGGTTCGAAAAAAGATGAAATAGATCAAAATGGCCAATACAATACTGACTGCTGCTCCGATTATTAATTTATTATTTTTCATTTTAAATGATTTATTCGTTAATTAAATATTTGATACCATGTAAACTGTTGTTGCTCTTTTGCAACAGGTCTAGGTAATTTTTTTGGACTGTAAAACTGGTGTTTAGTGCTTGTCCGTACTCCACATATGCAATGTCTCCAGCAGCATATGCTTTTTGTGCTTTTTCTAAAATTAGTGCGGCATTGGGCAAAGCGGCATTTTGATAAAAGGCCAGTTGCATTTGGTAATTGACCCATTCTTGAATTTGTATGCGTAATTGATTCGACAATTGCTGATACAAATAATCATTGGTGGTTTCTTGAATGTCGATTGCAGTTTTTGCCATACGGTATCGAGTTCTTTCTGCAGTAGAAAAAAGTGGGATGGCCAATCCAATACTGAATCCGTGAAATTGAGGACTGCCATTGTAATAAACAGGTTGCCCATCTTTTTCTTGTGTCCCCTTCATGGACTGAACGAAATAACCCAATTCTATTTCAGGAAAAATAGCGGCTTTTTTCAGTTTAGCATTCGATAAAGCCAATTCATATTCCTTACCTGCTTTTTCTAAAAGTGGATTGTTTTGCATGCGACTAGAATCTTCCTTCACCAAATATTGCTCATTGACCAATTCCGATTCTAAAGGCAAAAAGTCATTTTTTAAATTTAAGAGTAATTGAATTTTTAGCACTTGATTTTGGATGGCGGTGTTGAGGTGAAAAATGGTCTGTTCAAATTCTAATTGCCATGTTTCGGCAGTAGTTTTTTCCAAAACATTTCCTTCACCCACCTCATATTTTAAGGCAGCCATTTGGGCAAACTTTTTGTACAAACTATCCTGTGCAATATATTCCTTTTGTAAGTCTTTAAGATAAAGCAGGTCTGTCCATGCTGTTCGAATGTTTAAAACAAGGGACTGTTTTTCTAACTCGAATTCACTCATACTTACTGCTTCTTCTTGTGTGTACAATTGTTTTTTTGCAGCAATTAAAACCGGATTGATGCCTTGGGTCACACTGTACTGTTGGTCGAAATTAAAGGTGTTTATTTGACCAAAAGAACCAGTAATCCTGGTGTTGGGCATTTCAAAGGCAGCCTTTTTCTGTTGGGTATTTAAAGTGACATTCATATTGGAAATTCTGAGTTGCTGGTTGTTGGCCATGCCCATTTCAATGGCCTGTTCCAGACTCAAAGTTTGGGTTTGACTTATTCCATTGAGGCTAAAAGTGACCATCAAAAGCAACATTAAATCAGTTTTTCTTTGCTTAAATTTTCCACTAAATGTTTCCAAATAATAATAAAGAATGGGGAGTAACATCAAGGTTAAAAAGGTGGCTGTGATCAAACCGCCTATAACTACAGTAGCCAATGGCTTTTGTACTTCGGCGCCTGCACTTGTGCTCAAAGCCATGGGTAAAAAACCAAGAGAAGCGACGCCGGCTGTCATCAATACTGGTCTTAGACGAACTGTCGTTCCCTCCTTAATTCTATCCATAATATTTGTCATACCTTCTGCTTTAAGTTGATTAAAATAACTGATTAATACAATACCATTTAAAACCGCGACCCCGAATAAGGCAATAAAGCCAACGCCTGCAGAAATACTAAATGGCATGTCTCGTAAGTACAAAGCGAATACGCCGCCAATGGCAGATAGTGGAATGGCAGTAAAAATCAAGAGTGATTGTCCCACATTTTTAAAAGTAAAATACAAGAGTATAAAAATCAGTGCCAAGGCAATAGGCAGTGCAATGGCTAACCTTTTATTAGCTGTGACTAAACTTTGAAACTGTCCTGCATATTTGATAAAGTATCCAGGAGGTAAAGTAATTTGCGCATTCAATTTCGACTTAATTTCTTCCACCACAGATTGCACATCCCGGTCTCTTACATTAAAGCCAATGATAATTCTTCTTTTTCCCTCTTCACGAGAAATTTGTGAAGGCCCTTTTTCTAAATGAATATTAGCAACTTGTTCCAAGGGAATTTGAAATCCGTTAGGCAAGCTGATGAACATGTTTTTTAAATCATTGATGTCGTTTCTGCTTTCATTTTTCAGACGTACTACCAAGTTAAACCTTCGCTCACCTTCGTAAACGACACCGGCAATTTTTCCTGCAAATCCCATTTGAATGGCTTCGTTCAGGTCACTTACATTGAGGCCGTACAATGCCAATTTATCCTTATCGTAATCTACCTTTAATTGGGGTAGACCAGATACTGTTTCCAGTCTGGCATCTTGCACACCTTGCACACTTTGTATAATAGTGACAGCTTGGTTACCCATGCCCTCGAGCATGGCCAAGTCTTCTCCAAATATTTTTACCCCAACATCACTCCTGATACCGGTCATCAACTCGTTAAAACGCATTTGAATGGGTTGAGAAAATTCAGTAGTCATCCCCGGAATTTGGTCCAGTACATGTTCCATTTTTTCCACCATTTCGGCTTGGGTGCTGGCTGTTGTCCATTCTTTTTTATCCTTCATGATTATCATCATATCGGCCACTTCCATGGGCATGGGATCGGTTGGGACTTCGGCACTACCAATTTTTGCAACTGCTTGTTCAATTTCTGGAAAGTTTTCCAATAATATTTTTTGGGCTAAGGTGGTGGCATCAATTTCTTGTTCCAAAGAGCTTCCTGGAGGAATAATGATGTGTGTGGCAATGTCACCTTCTTCTAAATTGGGAATAAATTCTCCTCCCATTCTGTTAAATGTAAAAATAGAGAAGATAAAAATTAGCAAAGAGGCAGTGAGGACCAACCCTTTTACTTTTAAGGCATATTTTAAGGAAAATTGATAGATTTTATTGAAAAAGGCAATGATTTTATCTGAAAAAGTCTCTTTTTGAACAATTTTCTTACTGAGAAAAAGAGAAGAAATCATAGGCACATAGGTCAATGATAAAATAAAGGCACCTAAAATGGCAAAACTCACTGTCTGCGCCATAGGAGCAAACATTTTACCTTCAATGCCAACCAAAGCTAAGATGGGCAAGTACACGATTAAAATAATGATTTCTCCAAAGGCAGCACTTGACCTAATTTTTGAAGATGCTTCAAAAACATTGGCATCCATTTCAGTTTGTGTTAGTACTTTATTTTGGTTCTTTTTGTTGTAAATCCTATGAATGATAGCCTCGACAATAATCACGGCCCCGTCGACAATCAAGCCAAAATCAATTGCCCCCAAACTCATTAAGTTTCCACTTACGCCAAACAAGCGCATCATGCTGATGGCAAATAACAAGGCCAAGGGAATGACTGAAGCGACTATGAGTCCCGCTCGCCAATTACCGATTAATAAAACCAGGATAAAAATGACAATCAAGGCACCTTCAATTAAGTTTTTTTCAACGGTTCCAATGGCTCTTTCCACCAATTTCGAACGATCTAAAAAAGGCGTGATGATGACACCTTCTGGCAAGGTTTTTTGAATTTTAACTACTTTATCTTTTACCAATCCTACTACTTCGGCTGAGTTTTCACCTTTTAACATCATCACCATCCCACTCACTACTTCTCCTTTTCCATTTTTGGTAGTCGCGCCGTAACGAATGGCTTTTCCGTAACGTACTTCTGCTACATCTCTAATCAATTTGGGAATGTTATTATCAACTTTGACAACAATTTTCTTGATTTCTTCCAAGGAATTAATCATCCCAATGCCTCGAATATAATAGGCATTTGGTTTTTTGTCGATATAAGCGCCACCTGTATTTTCATTGTTCTTTTTGAGGGCTTCAAAAATATCCGACATGGTTATGTCCATACTTTTTAACTTGTCAGGCTCAACTGCGACTTCGTATTCTTTTAATACGCCTCCTAAGGTGTTGACTTCAGCCACGCCTTTTGTACCCAAAATTTGTGGGGCAATCATCCAGTCTTGAATTGACCTTAATTCCATGATGTCGAATTGATCTTCGAACCCTGGTTTTGCCTCTACACAATATTGATAAATTTCACCTAACCCGGTTGAAACAGGAGCCAATTCAGGTTGACCAAAAGCAGCTGGGATAATAGACGCTGCTTCTTTGAGTCGCTCATTAATTTGGGTTCTTGCCCAATAAATATCGGTTTCCTCGCTAAATACTACCGTCACTAAACTCAATCCAAATCGACTGACAGAGCGGAGCTCCACAATGTTAGGGACAGATTTAACCGCCCTTTCGATTGGAAATGTAATGTATTTCTCCACTTCTTCGGTAGCCAAAGTTGGAGAGGTAGTGATAATTTGAACCTGGTTATTTGTGATGTCAGGTAAAGCATCAATGGGCAATCGGGTAGCGGAGTAAATCCCCCAAACTACCAGTCCCAGTGTAAACAAACCAATGATGAATTTGTTTTTAATACTAAATTGAATAATTTTATTTAACATTTGAAATAAATTTATGTTGCAAATCAAATTAAAGACTTACAGTTATTTACAAATAAATATTGGTACGCATTGACCAATAACTTCGATAAAATTATTGCATTGGGGGGCCTCTGAGTTGGGGCAAGGGGGAAGTGACTTCTTCAACCCATAAATTGACAGCTGTACTTACCAAATTTTTGGTTAGCGTAAGTTGAACAACTAATGATCGAATAGGTGTATCTATAACTTGTGAAGTGTGACTTGTCTTGTTTACTTTTTGGTGAGTTAAGGTATAAGTCTCATGACAAGTATGATGGTCCTCCGGTAAATTATCGTGTAGATTCTCAATTAGACAACCTAAAAAATCAAAAATTCCTTCGTCAAGATGATTGTCATGTACTATATGAGAATGGTCTTCATCTTTTTCCGTTTCACAATGTACAGGTGGATGTGTTCCATCTGAATTTGAATGATGGTGAGAAGGGATAATGGCGTGGCCAAAGCTCACTGAATAAACCAGTAAGAAAAAGACAGACCATAATTGTTTTAGCTTCAACACTTGTCAAAGATAAGAATTTTGATGAAAGTGGAAATTTTGGGTGCTTAATAAAGGTTAATGTATAAGATAACGGCAATTAAATCGAGCATAAACAAAGCCAAAAGAACCTACTTCGCCCCCACATATTTCTTAATGTCATTCAATTTCATCAAAGCTTCTACAGGGGTGAGTGTATTGATGTCAATGGCTTCAATTTGCTCTTTAATTTGCATTAATACAGGATCGTCGAGTTGAAAAAAGCTGAGTTGCATATTTTCATCCGCCACCAATTCCTTGACCTCTTTTTGGATGTCACCAGAATGAGATTGTTCAAGTTTTTTAAGTACCGTATTGGCTTTGTCGAGCACTTGTTGCGGCATGCCTGCCATTTTTGCAACGTGAATACCAAAACTATGTGCCGAGCCTCCTGGGACCAATTTTCGCATAAAAATGATTTTGTTTTGTAATTCCTTCACCGAAACATTGTAGTTTTTAATGCGCTTAAAAACATTGGTCATTTCATTCAGTTCATGATAATGGGTAGCAAATAAAGTCTTGGGTTGTGCCTTGCCATTTTCGTGCAAATATTCCGTAATCGACCAGGCGATTGATATACCATCATAGGTGCTGGTACCCCTTCCAATTTCATCTAAAATAATGAGGCTTCTATCGGATAAGTTATTCAAGATACTTGCTGTTTCATTCATTTCTACCATAAAAGTAGATTCTCCAGAAGAGATATTGTCGGAAGCACCCACACGGGTAAATATTTTATCGACCCATCCAATTTTCGCTTCGTCTGCAGGCACGTAGGAACCCATTTGCGCCATGAGCACAATGATAGCAGTTTGACGAAGTAGGGCAGACTTACCAGACATGTTTGGACCGGTAATCATGATGATTTGTTGGTCCTCGTTGTTGAGGTAAACATCATTGGCAATAAAGGCTTCACCAATGGGTAATTGATTCTCTATCACCGGGTGTCGTCCCGCTTTGATGTCAATGGCCAAACTATCATTCACTTCGGGCTTGACGTAATTATTTTTTTGAGCAGTCAATGAAAAGGCATACAAACAATCTAGTTTTGCCAAGAGTGCTGCATTTTGTTGCACTGTAGAAATGTAATCGGCCATGGCCAATACCAAGTCGTTGAAAAGACGAGATTCTAAAGCTTGAATTTTATCTTGTGCCGAGAATATTTTGGTCTCGTATGTTTTTAATTCTTCAGTAATGTAACGTTCTGCATTCACCAAGGTTTGTTTTCGAATCCACTCTTGAGGCACCTTGTCTTTGTGTGAATTTCGCACTTCAATATAATACCCAAAAACATTGTTGAAATCAATTTTTAAACTGCTGATACCGGTTCTTTCGCTTTCCCTGTTTTTTAAATCTTCCAAATATGTTTTTCCAGAGTACAATAAATTCCTGTATTCATCTAATTCAGCATTGAATCCGTCGGCAATTATTTTACCTTTTCCGACTGCGATTGCAGGGTCTTCTTGCATTTCATTTTCAATGCGCTCCCTTAAAGCGTTGCAAGGGTTTAAGTTGTCGGCCAATAATTTAAGTGGAGATGAGCCACTATTTGCACAAGCTTCCTTGATGGGTTCAATAGCGGTGAGTGCACGCTTAAGTTGAACGACTTCTTTGGGGTTAATCCTTGTAGTGGCAACTTTGGAAATAATTCTTTCCAAGTCACCTACCTCATTTAAATTAAATTTAATGTTTTCGGTGAATTGTTCATCTTTTAAAAAGGTGTCGACAATGTCTAACCTTTCGTTGATACGCGATTGAGACTTCAATGGTAGAATCATCCAACGCCTTAACATTCTGCTTCCAGGAGGAGTAATGGTTTGGTCTAAAATATCGATTAAGGTGGTGGCATTTTCATGTGGAGAGTAGAGTAGTTCTAAATTCCTTACCGTAAATCGGTCTAACCAAACGTACTTGTCCTCTTCAATTCGAGAAATATTTTTGATATGACCCACTTTGTCGTGCGCCGTTTCGCCTAGATAATGCAAAATTGCACTGGCAGCAATAATGCCTGAATGCATATTTTCAATACCAAATCCCTTTAAAGATTTTACTTCAAAATGGTTCAATAAAGTTTCTTGGGCGTAGTCTTGGGTAAAAACCCAATCGTCTAATTTATAAGTGTAAGCCTTGTCGTTAAACTTTTCAGTATAGGTGGCTTTTTTACTTTTTTCGTATAAAATTTCACTGGGTTGAAAACCTTGAATTAATTTGTCAATGTATTCATATTGCCCTTCGGCGACTAAAAATTCACCGGTAGAAACATCTAAAAAAGAAACCCCTAAATTGTTTTTAGTAAAGTGAATGGCAGCCAAAAAATTATTCTTTTTTCCTTCTAAGACTTTATCGTTGTAGGATACGCCGGGTGTCACCAATTCAGTTACCCCACGTTTCACAATCGATTTGGTCATTTTTGGATCTTCCAACTGGTCGCAAATGGCTACCCTCAATCCGGCACGGACCAATTTAGGTAAATAAGTATCTAAAGAATGATGCGGGAAACCAGCCAATGCAATTTCAGCGGCCGTTCCATTTTTTCTTTTGGTCAACACAATGCCCAAAATTTTAGCAGCTTGGACAGCGTCTTCACGGAAAGTTTCATAAAAATCTCCAACCCGAAACAATAACATGGCATCAGGGTATTTACCCTTGATCTGGTTATACTGTTTCATTAAAGGCGTTTCTGCCACTTTTTTTACTGTTTTAGCCACTAAGTTTCTGTTTTTTTGAGAGTAAACGAAGATACAGCCAACCCATGGGTTTTCCAATTTAAATGAAACAGACTTTTCAACAGGTTATAAAATAAAAAAGCACCCCCAAATGAATGGCAGTGCTTTTGTTTAAAGTGTATTTAAATTGGTTATTGCTTTACGATTTTCAAATTGTAGGCCGCTTTTTCAGTTTGGATTTTTACATAATAAATGCCATTTGGCAAATTACTTAAATCTGCTTGCAATACATTCGATTGATAATTATTGAATGATTGGGTACAAACTACTTGACTAAGTTGGGAATAAACACTGGCAGTGTATTTTGCCAACTCCTCAGGTAATTGAATTTTAATATTTCCTGTTGTTGGATTTGGATAAACTGTTAGGCTGTTTTTATCATATTTAGGTGTACTTAAAAAACCAGACTTAAATATTTCACCATCATCAATTAAAAAATCAAGACCAGAAAATTGCCCATTTGCAGCATTCACAATAAAGTCATAAGTTGATATTTGTTCGTAACCCGGAATATTGATAACAATACTATAATTTCCATCAGGTACATTGTTAAAAGAATACAAGCCATACATGTCAGTCACTGCTTGTGCATAAACAACGTTTAATTCATCTTTTAAAAATACTTCAACCCCTTCGGCCAAAACAATATTTGCTTTGGTAAAACCATTTGGACCATAGCCTAAAGTACCGTTTACGGTTCCTGAACCTGATAAGTTGACACTTAAAAAAGGCGTAATATTATAAGTGTTGGTTGTTACTAAATGATTGGTGGTGATTAATGTTGCGTTTTGCCAGGCAATATTATTTGGATAGTATGTGGCAACAACATCCGTCATATTAATTGGAACTGCTCTTAACAAATATGAGGCTTCAGCAAGTGGACTAAAAGAGTATGAATTATTTGAAGAAACGATTGTATCGGCTACCAAAGTGTAAGTTGCAGGGCTCACATTAGTATTTTGGTGATAAACTTCAACAACACCAGTAAAGGTGCCACCGTAATTTACTAAGCCATTAATGGAAGTTGATTCGGCAATGGTGATTGCATTGGGTTCAAAAAATGAACCGTCGAAAGTGTTTCCATAGGCAACTGATAAAACATCACCCACAGTAATTCCAGCATAATTGAGATTAAATGTTGCCTTGATATAATTGTCGTTTAAAGCAGTCACTGAAGTTTGAGGGAATAATAAGTTATTACTTCCCTGAACTAAATAAATAAAATTATCAGTGGCTTGTGAAAAATGTGTATTGGTGGTGCTAATAGTGATTGGCAGGGTCTGATTAATAGCTGCCACATTGGGTGTGATGGTATTTAATGATGGTGGTTGATTGTTTGGAAATACAGTAAAAGCATTGTTGAGGTTTAAAAAATTAGTTTGTGTACTATCGTAAACCTCTACTTGATAGGACCCAAGATTGGCGTTGTTAGGAATGCTTAAGTTCAAATCTATTTGCGTACTACTTACCGAAACAACAGATGTGATTTGTAAAGTATTTGTGCCTTGTGAAAATTTTGCTACTGTATTTGTAGCTGCGGAAAAGTGCGTATTTACTCCTGTGATTGTAACCGGAAGTGTATAAGTTCCTCTTAATCCATTATTAGGAGTAACAGTCGAAATATTTTGAGCATGCAACAATGATTGCATACAAATGACACTTATTAATAAGGCTAAATTTTTCATTTATATTGATTTAAGTATATAAAAGTACGACAAAAAGTTCATACCTTCATACCTTAAGATGCATAAATCCTGACAAAGGTTGCTTTTATTTAACAAACTAGTTTTGTTTATTTCTGAATAACCTAAGTTCATCTTCGTAACTGGCACCAGAAAGTCTTGCATTCACTGAAATTTTGTAAAGAAAATCAGGTTTGTTTACTATTGATTTTAAAAAATTCTCAAATTCAGCTTCATCATATAATGCTATTAACCATTCAATTTTGGCTTGACCAATGGCTGCTATATATTGTCTGTAATTTTTAGGTTCTTTGTCAATTCTTACTTTCAATATTTTATCCAATGCACCATCAATGTTGCCGTTATTGAATTCAAGGGAAGCATAATTCATTAAAGTTTCTGTAAATATTGGATTGATAGTTAGGGCTTTTTGATAATAAATCTTCGCAGTGTCAAGTTGATTGATATTGATATATGAACTGCCTAAATTATTTAAAACATGGACATGGTTTGGATTGTGGGAGTGTGCAATGGTGTACCATTTAATAGCGCTATCATATTGTTGTTTGTGATAATAGTCGTTCGCAATATACCAGGTCACGGGTAAGCCGGTAGGATCAATACTATAAAAGTTGTAGTTTAAATTTTTTAAGACTTGTATTTTTTCTTGTTTTTTAAAAGTCAAATATTTAACCTCAAGGGCATACCAATATATACTAGTGGAAGCAATCATAACCAAGAGGATAATCCGAGTATGATTCATAAACTTAAAATTAAAGCCTTTTTGAGTAGTTGGTATGATATGAATCAGCATCATTAATAAAAAAAGTAATTCAACTTTTTCGATTGGAAAAGAAAGGTTGGCAATTAATAAAAAACCAAAAATTCCACCTGCAATACTGTATTTCACACCTAAATTTAATTCAGAATGGATGAGTTTTCGGAAGACCAAACCAAAAAATAAAAGAATAATGATTAAACCAAGAAACCCATTTTCAGCTGTAATTTGAATAAAATCATTGTGTGCTCTTTGGAAAAAGACCAAACTATCTTCTGCCTGTGTAAAAGCCAAAGGTGTTTTTAAAATTTCTATTTTCCAATCGCCTGAGCCTACTCCTAAAATTGGATGTTGTTTGATGATATCAATGGTATTGGTCCAAATTCTCAACCTTTCGTTTCCACTGCCAAAACCTGTCTCAAACATACGGTCGACCCAAGAAAAATGAAAAGGGTTTGTGATAATAAAGGCAATAAGTGCGATTAGTGAAGGCACCAAAATAAAAACAAAGGTTTTCGGCTTAATTTTTTTGATGACAAGGATATAATACAAGAGGGCAAATGCTGGATAAATAACGTAGGTAACTAATAAAACCGAGCGGCACATTAATAGAGAAATCAACAAATAAGTGAATGCAATAACTGTAATAAAAAACCATTTTTTCCATTTTGTTTTTGTGTCAAACAACCCAATAAAAAAGAAAGGAATACACAAGGCTAAAAACTGAGCAAATTGATTTCGGTGTCCAAAATTAAAGGCAAATTGATAGGTGGTGCTATGGTTAAAGTCACCTTGATTCCAAAGCAAAAAAGCTTTAATGAGGGCAAATATAATTAAGGGCAGTATGGTCAAAGCCAATAATAGACCAAAACCTTCGTACTTTCTTTTAATACCTTTCCATTTATAGGAAATAATAGCAGCTAAAATAGGGGCTAAAATAATAGGAGTCGCCTTAATCAAACTGTCCCATACATTATAGGCATTGAAGGAACTAAGGATGTATTGGACGACAAATAGTAGCCAGATAATTTGTATGCTATCAATGTTTGCTTCAGAAGGCTTTTTAAAGAACATCAATACTCCAAGCAATGCGAGTCCGATCCACTTAGGTGTTACTGCGTAATTTTCTATAAATGGGGAATAAGCATATATGGCAAATAAGCACAACAAAACACTGAAAGTGCTTGCATAAAACTTACTATCAATTTTCATCTTAGAAAACAAAGTCATTAATTCAAATATATGAGTTAAAATAAGGAAGCATTGAAAAAATATTATTTAAATGATGCGTCTTTATTTTTTTTTACCTTTATGCCTTTAAACTGTAAGAGAAATGATCGGAAAATTAGAAAACCAATTGAAGGAAGAATTGGCATCAATCAAAGATGCTGGACTTTATAAAAGTGAAAGAATAATTACAACGCCACAAGGAGCAACGGTTAAAGTTGATTCAGGACAAGAAGTGATTATTATGTGTGCCAATAATTATCTTGGTTTATCAAGTCATCCGAGTGTCATTGAGGGGGCAAAAAAGGCCTTAGATTCTCACGGTTTTGGTATGTCTTCAGTGCGTTTTATTTGTGGAACGCAGGATATACATAAGGAATTAGAAGCAAAAATTTCTAATTTTTTAGGCATGGAAGACACCATTTTATATGCGGCTGCATTTGATGCAAACGGAGGTGTTTTTGAACCTTTATTTTCAAAAGAAGACGCAATAATTTCAGATGCATTGAATCATGCTTCAATTATTGATGGGGTGCGTTTATGTAAAGCAGAAAGATATCGTTATGCAAATTCCGACATGGAAGATTTGGAAAAACAATTGATTGCTGCACAAGCACAACGCAATAGAATTATTGTGACGGATGGGGTATTTTCAATGGATGGTTTTGTAGCAAAATTAGATAAGATTTGTGATTTAGCGGAAAAATATGATGCCATGGTGATGGTGGATGATTGTCATGCCACTGGATTTATCGGAAAAACAGGTAGAGGAACTCATGAATACAATAATGTAATGGGGCGGGTTGACATCATTACAGGAACACTTGGTAAAGCTTTAGGTGGTGCCATGGGTGGATTTACTGCTGCTAAAAAAGAAGTGGTTGAATTATTGCGCCAACGTTCTCGTCCATATTTATTTTCCAATTCATTAGCGCCTTCCATTGTCGGTGCTTCAATCGCTGTTTTTGATTTATTAAGCGGTTCTACTGAATTGAGAGATAAGTTAGAGGCCAATACTAATTATTTCAAAGCTGGTATTAAAAAAGCAGGACTAGAAATTAAGGATGGTGATTCTGCGATTGTTCCAGTGATGCTATACGACGCTGCATTGTCGCAAAAATTTGCCAATAGGTTATTAGAAGAAGGTGTTTATGCCATTGGATTCTTTTACCCGGTTGTACCAAAAGACCAAGCAAGAATTCGTGTACAGTTGTCTGCAGCACATACCACTGAACATCTTGATAAAGCCATTGCAGCTTTCGAAAAAGTTGGTAAAGAATTAGGGGTAATTAAATAAAAAAGCAATTTTATTATATAAAAAAACCCAACCTTAGAAAGGTTGGGTTTTTTGTTTTAATCTTGCAATCCCCTAGATCGTTTATTTAATTTAAACTCTATTTTATAATAAAAAACAGGTAAGAACCCGAGTTGTGTTCTGAATTGATAAGGTTGACTAGGGTTATCAGGATTAGGAGTGTATGTTAATCCTAAATAATTGACATGCTTATATCCAGGAAAGACATCTAGTAAATTAACCAAATCCAATCCAAATTCATGTGTGATTTTTGCTGCGTTTAAAGTATAACTCGCTTTTACATCTACTCTGAAATAATCAGCAAACCTAAGGGTATTATAACCTTCATCATAAAAAATAATTTCTTTTAATTCATTCGTAGCAATGGTATCAACATAGCCATAACGTTTTCCTCCAGCATAGGTGATTTTAGCACCAAATCCTAGTTTTTGATTTTTCTTTTTTCCTAAGGTAAATTCTTTTCCTGCAAGTAAATTAACTATGTAATTACCATTAAAATCAGTGTCTCTTAAAACTCCATCTGAGCCTCGGTATTTAGAATCATAAAGACTAACAGTTGTTAAGAAAAAGAATGACTTGTTAAAGAATTTTTGAAGGGTAAATTCGATTCCGTAGTTTTGCCCAGTACCTGTATTTTGCAAATCATTTGGAAAAAATCTTGCAAACCCTGAGCCTTGATTCACCAATGAAAATGCCGAAGGAGTTTTTTCTACTGGAATATTATATAAATGTTGGTAGTATACTTCTGTCTTAAATTTCAAAGAGTTTTTGATGGATGTAGCATAACTCAATACAGAGTGGATACTTCTTGAGAAATCCATATCTATATTATGGTAAACTTTATCACCTGTAATAGGGTCGTTTTGATGATAAGTATAAGTATACATAGGTTGGGTTTGTGAATGCATACCCATACCGCCTGCTAGCACACTCTTTTCATTTAGGTTGTACTTTAAACCTATCCTCGGTTCAACTGGTGAAATACTGTTACTTAAAGTAAAATATTGACTGTGTAATCCAGCGTTTAAAACCAATGAAGGTGATATTTTATATCGCCATTGTACAAAAGCTTGCATTAAAAAATCTGGACTGGTTGATTTGTAATCCCAACGGGCATTGAAGGCCGAAGTGGAGTCGGAAATGTCATTTCGAATGGAATCCTGCATATTAAAAGTATAAGCATCCAAATTAATTCCAGCTTTAATTAAATGTTTTGAGTTTATTTTTCGTGTCAAACCCGTATAAGCCGATATTTTATTAATCAAATACTGATATCCCATCATAGTAAATGGATCTGCTTGGTAATTCCATGTGGAATCGGAATTTAAATTTCGTAATATATATTCATGATTGGTATGTTGATTTTCTCTACCATAAGCAATGGTGGATTTTAAAAAGGTTTTAGAATTAATGGGTTTGGTTAAACTCACCCCTGTAAAGTACATTTGTGAACCAAAATATTGGTCTCGGTCTTGTTCTCCAAATGCATCCTGAGAAGGTGTTTCTTGATCAGAAATTAATATTTCAATTTCACTGGCACCACCAATACCGAAAAAAGAAATATCTCCCCCTTTTTTTAAAGGGAAATTAAATTTAAATGCGCCATCACCGTATAAAGGAACAGCATCAGTACCAATGGTGACTCCTATTTTTTTCATCATACTCAAGGTAGAATATCGTCCTCCAATTAAATAGCTCGCTTTTGAATTAGGAGATAAGGGGCCTTCTACTTGAAATTCTGTTCCCAAAAATCCAAATTGACCAGAAAACTCATGGATGGAATTATTTCCATTTCTCAGGTTGATATCAAAAACACCTGCCATTGAATTTCCAAATTCTGCCGGAAAGGCGCTCATGAAAAAATCGGAGTTCGATAAGAATTTATTATTTAATATGGCTACGGGTCCACCAGCAGAACCTGCAATAGCAAAATGGTTTGGATTTGGAATATCAACTCCTTCAATTTTATACAAGACCCCCAAAGGAGAATTTCCACGGACTACAATGTCATTTCTGGAATCATCAGCACCTTGGGCCCCAGCATAATTCGACATCATTCTAGCGGGGTCTCCCCGACTACCTGCGTAACGATTTGTTTCTTCTATCGTAAAACTTTGGGCAGATACTGTTGCCATTTCGTTGATGACTTCTCCTTTTTTAGCACCCACCACTTCAATTTCGCTACCTACGAAACTCGACTCTTCGAGTTCAATGTTTAAAATAGTTTCTTTACCTGAATTTAAAATTACTGTTCTTATAGTTGCAGTGTATCCTGTAAATCTAAATTCAACTTCATGTTTTCCAATGGGAACTTCTTTTAATTTAAAATCGCCTGAAACATTTGAGGTGGTTCCATAAAACTTATCACCGGTATCCAGCAACTTAATCGTGCAACCTATTAAAGGGGTTTTTGTGTCGGCATCTACTATATTACCTCTTATGTTTTGTGTGATTTCTTGGCTAAACGCTAGGTGGTTTAAACTTATAATTAACAATATTAAAAATATTTTCATAAGGCAAAGTTTAATACAATGTAGTAATTTTTTTTATTCAATATTACATTTCACCTTCAGCAAAAGCTTTAAATTGTTCTTGGTACTTACAAGATTGTTTTTTAAATGCGCTAGGCATTAGCCAGCTAATCAACTTCATGAACCCTTTAAAGACAAACTCATTTTGGGTGGTATATTTTGTTGAGTTGGTATTGATTGCTTCAAATTCATTCGCAATTTTATTCCAAACACCTTTTGCTTCATAAATTGCAATAAATTTATTTGGTAAAGTATTTTCTAAAATTGTCTCTTTCATTTCAATTTTTCTTTTCCCCATTAAATAGGTTAATTTTGAAATAGCTCCAGCTTTTCCTGCTTCACCACTTATGTGTTCAATACCAACAAAACCAGGTTGCCATTTGGCTAAATTGTCTGGGTTTTCAAATAATTCAATTACTTTTTCAATGGGCTGCGCTATGATGGTTTCAATTGTGTATCGCATATTTTTTAAATGAAAGATACAAATAAATTGAGGGAAGCCGAACAGGTAAAAAATACTTTATAAATTTGGAAAGTGGAAAAGCAACAGAAAATAATAGTTTCGGTGACCAACGACCTGTATACTGACCAAAGGGTGAAAAGAGTCTGTGCTTTTTTGTATGAAAGTGGTTATGACATTGTTTTATGTGGGAGAAAATTGAAAAATTCTCAACCCATCAGCGATAGGCCATATCAAATCAAGCGCTTTAAATTGCCTTTTACCAAAGGAGCTTTATTTTATGCAAGTTATAATTTGAGACTTTTTTTATATTTATTGTTTCACAAGGCGGATGTGTTGTTGGCTAACGACTTAGACACACTTTTAGCTAATAAATTAGCAAGTGGATTCAAGAGGAATTGTACCTTAGTTTACGACGCACATGAATTTTTTACAGGAGTTCCAGAATTGGAAAGTAGGCCTAAAATACAAAGGGTCTGGCAAAACATTGAAAAATATTGTTTGCCTAAAGTAGATAAAATGTATACCGTAAACGATTCAATTGCTCAACTATATCAGCCCTTATATCCTGGACCAATTCAAGTGGTGAGGAACATTTCTAACTTTAAGCAACCTGATAAAATTTTAAACAGAACAGCATTGGGTTTGCCTGAAGACAAAAAAATAGTCATCATTCAAGGAGCTGGGATCAACATAGATAGAGGAGCTGAAGAAGCATTGGAAGCCATTCAATTAATTCCAAATGCAATCTTGATTTTTGTCGGAGACGGAGATGTAATTCCTTTGCTCAAAGCAGTAGTTGAGGAGAAAAAGTTATTTGACAAAGTACTGTTTTTTGGTAAACAACCTTATGAACAATTAATGAATTTCACCATGTGTTCAGATTTAGGTTTATCCCTTGACAAAGACAGTAATGTAAATTATAAATTTTCATTGCCCAATAAAGTCTTTGATTATATTCATGCAGGTATTCCGTTATTGGTGACTAATTTAGTAGAAGTGAAAAAAATTGTAGAAACTTATGAAGTGGGACAAGTATGCTTGAGTTTGGAAGCAAAAGCTTTGGCAGAGCAAATGGAAAACATGCTTTTTAATGAAGTACAACTAAAACGATATAAATTAAACACCCAAAAAGCCGCAGAAGAATTAAACTGGGAGAATGAATCAAAAAAATTAGCGATTATATATGGATAAACGTCACATTCATTTCGTTTCTTTTGATGTACCCTATCCTCCGGATTACGGTGGAATTATTGATGTATACTATCATTTAAAATCATTACATGAATTGGGTATAAATATTACCTTACATTGTTTTTATTATCAAGGAAACA
>CBDUKB010000029.1:0-20980 GCA_965367695.1 uncultured Putridiphycobacter sp. | reverse complement strand
AATATTTAAGGACAATTTTAAGGGTAAGAACCTTTCTGACGAGGAATGGATTCAGGCCATGTTAAGCAATCCGAAACTGATTGAAAGACCTATTGTGATCAACGACAATAAAGTGGTGATTGGACGACCACCAACAAAAGTGTTGGACATACTATAAAATAAAAAAACCCCCGACGATTAAATGTCGGGGGTTTTTTGTTCGTTTCAATTTAATTAGGCTTATACTTCCGCGTCAATATATGCTTCAATAGGTGCACAAGAACAGATTAAGTTTCTGTCACCATAAGCATTGTCAACTCTTCTTACTGGTACCCAATATTTCCAATCGTTCAAATAATCGATTGGATAGGCTGCTTCTTTTCTTGAATAAGGCAGGTCCCAAGTATCGCTCATCACCATTGCTGCGGTATGAGGAGCATTCACTAAAACATTATTTTCTTGATCCGCTTTTCCGTCTGCAATGGCAGCAATTTCAGCCCTGATGTGAATCATGGCATCAATAAAACGGTCTAGCTCAGCTTTGTCTTCACTTTCTGTTGGCTCTATCATTAACGTTCCAGCGACTGGAAATGATACGGTTGGTGCATGGAATCCATAATCAATCAATCGTTTTGCAATATCACCTACTTCAATATGTGTATCTTTTTTAAAGTTACGACAATCTAAAATCATCTCATGCGCTACTGTTCCGCCTTCACCTGTATACAATACTGGGTAATGTGCTTCTAAGTTAGCTTTTAAATAATTGGCATTTAAGATGGCTGCTTCAGTCGAGGCTTTCAATCCTTTTGCACCTAACATTTTAATGTATCCGTAAGAAATTGTCAGTATTGATGCACTTCCATAAGGCGCACCTGAAATGGCTTTAATTGCTTTTTCTCCTCCAACACCTTCAATGTTCGGGCTTCCTGGTAAGAAAGGAATTAAGTGTTTTGCAACACCAATTGGTCCCATTCCTGGTCCACCACCACCGTGAGGAATCGCAAATGTTTTGTGCAAGTTTAAGTGACAAACATCTGCACCAATATTTCCTGGATTAGTCAATCCAACCTGTGCATTCATGTTGGCACCATCCATATATACTTGTCCACCATTCGCGTGAATGATAGCCGTAATTTCAGTAATTGAAGATTCGTATACACCATGTGTTGATGGATAAGTAATCATCAGTGCAGAAAGTTCATTCTTGTATTGTTCCGCTTTCGCTTTTAAATCACTTACGTCAACGTTTCCACTTTCATCACATTTTACTACCACTACTTTCATACCCGCCATCACAGCTGAAGCTGGGTTCGTTCCGTGTGCAGAACTTGGGATTAAGCAAATATTTCTTTGCGTATCACCGTTGTTCATGTGGTATGCTTTAATAACCATTAATCCTGCATACTCTCCTTGCGCTCCAGAATTTGGTTGTAATGACATGCCTGGAAATCCAGTGATTTCACTTAAGTCTTCACTCAATTGTTGTAACATTTCAGTGTATCCTGCAGCTTGGTCAATAGGCACAAATGGGTGTAATTGCGACAAGCCAGGTAATGACACAGGAATCAATTCTGATGCTGCATTTAATTTCATGGTACAAGAACCTAATGAAATCATAGAGTGCACCAAAGAAAGATCTTTGTTTTCTAATTTTTTAATATAACGCATCATCTTCGTTTCTGTATGATAAGAAGAGAATACTGGGTGGGTTAAAATGTCACCTGTTCTTAAAATTGTTTTTGGCAAGTCAGATTTTGCATTGCTCCAAACATCATTTGTTAAAGCAATTTCTTTACCGCCTGTTAATTCAGAAAAGATATTTAATAATGCTTGTAAATCTGCTCTCGTAGTTGTTTCATCAATAGCAATACTAAACGTTGATTCAGAGATATAATTTAAGTTCACTTCATTTTCTAAGGCAACACTTTCAATAATTTCAGTGTTAATACCAGCAGGTGCAGTGAATGTAATGGTATCAAAAAATTGTTTTGATTTTAATTCAAAACCGTAAGAAGCCAATTCTTTCGCTAAATAAGTTGCTTTTAAGTGAATTGTTTCCGCAATTTGTTTTAAACCTTTTGGGCCATGGTAAACTGCATACATACCAGCCATAATTGCCAATAATGCTTGAGCCGTACAAATATTTGAAGTTGCTTTGTCCCTTTTAATGTGTTGTTCACGGGTTTGCAAAGCCATTCTTAAGGCTTGATTGCCTTCAACATCCATTGAAATTCCAATGATTCTGCCTGGAATGGCACGTTTGAATTCATCTTTGGTTGCAAAATATGCAGCATGTGGTCCACCATATCCTAATGGCACCCCAAATCTTTGGGTATTTCCAAATACGGCATCTGCACCCCACTCACCTGGTGGTGTTAAAATTGCCAATGACAATAAGTCTGCAGCAACACCTACTTTGATGTCAAATTCATGTGCATTGCCAATAAATTCCCCTAAGTCCTTGGCAACCCCAAAACTATCAGGATATTGAACCAAAGCAGCAAAATAGTCAGCTGATGCATTAAATTTTTCAGGATCTCCAATAACGATTTCAATGTCTAAATTTTCTGCTCTTCCTTCCACTACATCTAGCGTTTGAGGAAAAATATTTTCAGAGATAAATAATTTATTAACGTTGTTTTTCTTTTGGTCTCTTGATCTTCCATGATAGAACATTAACATGGCTTCAGCAGCTGCAGTCGCTTCATCTAATAAAGATGCATTGGCTAATTCCATTTTTGTTAAGTCCATTACCATGGTTTGAAAGTTCAGTAATGCTTCTAATCTACCTTGTGATATTTCTGCTTGATAAGGTGTATAGGCAGTGTACCAACCTGGATTTTCAAAAATATTCCTCAATATAACAGAAGGGGTAATGGTATTATAATAACCGGTTCCAATATAAGTTTTGAATAATTTGTTTTTATTCGCCAAAGCATTTGCATGCGCTAAGTATTCGAACTCTGTCATTGCTGGCGCCAAGTCTAAGTCTTTTTTAAGCCTTATGTTACTCGGAATTGTCTTGTCAATTAATTCTTTAATCGATTCAACACCAATCTTATTCAGCATGTCATTTTGCTCTTTGGATGTCAACCCAATATGTCTATCTGAAAAATTCATAATTTTTTGATTTTAAAGGCACAAATATAAACATTTTTAGGTCAATTATTATCTATTTAATTTGCACGATTTAGGAATGGGAAAAATTCAATAAAATACACTATTTTTGATAAAATTTTATTTTATGAATCGAATGCTCTTTTGCCTATTAATTGTTTTGTCAGTTCAAGGATTTGGTCAGGGATTTAATGACTCCATTATTTTATTAAATGGAAAAACCTTTAGGGGTGATTTTATTGAACTCAATGAAGAATACCTGGTTTTTAATTCACCTTCAAAAAAAGGGGACTTTCAACTGATGATTGAAAAATACAGAATTTTTTCTTACACCAATAATGATTTAGAAACGGTATTGTACGAGCATCAACCTGATGCTGATAATTTTTTAACGGTAGACGAAAGCCGAAAATTTACTTTGGGCAGTTATGATGCAAGAAATGCATACAATGTTAAGCCTGTCATTTTTGTGAGCATGGGCCTTACTTTAGGCATCTCATTGATGGATACATATTTAACTAAAAAGGAAGCGGCTGCTAGTGTCACACCTGGGTTAAAATCAGGTTTTTTTGGCCGATCTCCTTCTATTTTACCCATGGGTATGGTATTAGTCATGCCAATCAGTTTTGGCTTACCAAGTACCAAGGTGAGAAAAAAGAACATCCTGCAAACGGGTTTAAGAAATGACCAATTTTATTACGAGGGATTTAATAGTGTTGCAAGACAAAGAAGGTCCTTGGCTGCTTTAAAAGGAAGTTTAATTGGAGCCGCTTTGGGCTATGCTTCTTATTTTACTTTTAAAACAAACAATTATTAATTACGCTCCAATCTATTTTTCATAATGTTCAAGAATTTCTAGTTTATTCAAACATCTGGATAGGATTAGGCGCAGTTTGTTTTACCGCATTCAATGCAACTTTATTAAATGTTGAATTAGAAGGAAATTTTTTATTATTAATTTTTGCCACCACCTTATTTACCTATAATTTTCAACGTTTGGTCAAAATGAATTTTTCTCATTTTGCGACCATTTCTGGGGGTAGGTTATTGTGGATGGAAAAAAACTTACCCATTGTTTACACCCTTTCCATTCTCTCGCTTTGCTTAACTGTTTATGAAGGGAGTAAATATGTTTTCCAAATTTGGCCACTCTTACTTATCATCAGTATTTTCTCTTTTTTCTACGTCTGGAAAATTCCTTTTTTTAATAAAAACATCCGAGACATTCCTTATGTGAAGTTATATGTCTTAGGCGTTACTTGGGTTTTGGCTACCTGCGTCTTGCCCTATTATTTATTTGGCAATCAGCATTGGATTTGGAATGATTGGGTTATTTTATTGGGTTCCCTATTATTTATGATAGGTATCATCATTCCTTTCGACATGAGAGATGTGGAAGTAGATCATCCAAGTCATAAAACAATACCGCAATTATTGGGCTTAAAAAAAGCGCGAAATTTGACTTTGGTCTTGTGGATTTTAGGACACCTTTGTTGGGCTATTGGAGCGAAGGTGTTAGAAGTGAATATTTTAATACACGCAGTCTTTGGTGTGATAGTGCTTTGGAACTGTCATCAACCCAAAACTGAATTGTACTTTTCGGGAGGGGTGGATGTTTTATTGATTACCGTTTATTTGTCTATTAGTCTTTTTTAACATTTCAAAAAATCAACTTGGCACGATTATGGTATTTCTCTAGGAAATGTGAATTAATAGATTCATAGATTTTGGGTTCAAAAAAGGGGGAATTAATTTTCCCCCTTTTTATTTTTATATGTGTATCAAGTTTTACTTTACGTCTAAAACTTTCGCAATTTTAAAATAATCTGAATCTTTGTGGGCTGCATTCTTTAATGCTTCGGCTTGTGTAATTTCTGATTTCGCAACATCCTCACGCAAAACGTTGATGGATTCCGACATAAAGATTAATGGTTCAACGGCATCCGTATCAATTTCATTTAGTTGATCAACAAAGCTGATCATTTTTTCCATGTCGTTTTTAATGGCCGCTTTTTTATCCCCGTCGAAATTTAATCGGGCAAGGTGTGCAATGTGGTCAATTAAATCGTCTGTAATATCCATACTTTCTAAAAGTATTTAATGATTAATAATTACTTGCAAAGTTAATAATTGTTTCTTTAGGCTTTAACATTATAAATAATTATTTTTGGACTTCAAATTAATACAATGACAAGAATTTTAACAGGAATCCAAAGTACAGGAATTCCGCATATGGGAAATATTTTAGGTGCCATCATACCGGCAATTGAATTGGCTATGGATGCGCAAAAAGAATCCTACCTTTTTATTGCAAACATGCACTCTATTACTCAGATTAAGGATGCGGAATTATTAAAGCAAAATACCTTAAGTACTGCTGCAGCGTGGCTGGCATTTGGTCTTGACCCTGATAAAACCATTTTTTACCGCCAAAGTGACGTACCCGAAACAACGGAATTGACTTGGTATTTGTCTTGTTTTTTCCCTTTTCAAAGACTAACGCTGGCCCATTCTTTTAAGGATAAGGCCGACCGTTTGGCAGATGTGAATGCTGGTTTATTTACTTATCCAATGTTAATGGCTGCTGATATTTTACTCTATGATGTGAATTATGTTCCTGTGGGTAAGGACCAATTGCAACACCTTGAAATTACAAGAGATGTAGCAGCTCGATTTAACCACCAAATGGGCGAAACTTTTGTTTTACCTGAAGGAACCGTAAATGAAAATACAAAATTAGTTCCAGGTACTGACGGTAGTAAAATGTCTAAGTCAAAAGGAAATTTCATTAATTTATTTTTGCCAGAAAAACAATTAAAAAAACAAGTAAATAGTATTGAAACGGATAGTACCCCTTTGGAAGATCCTAAAAATCCGGATACTTGTAATGCTTTTAAAATTTATAGTCTGTTGGCTTCTGAAGAAGAAACTGAGAACATGCGAAAAAATTATTTGGCTGGCGGGTTTGGATATGGGCATGCTAAAAAGGCCATTCTTGACTTAATATTGACTAAATTTAAAGTTGAAAGAGAAAGATTCGATTACTATACTCAAAATCCTGAAGAGGTAGAAAGCATTTTATTGGCAGGTGCTGAAAAAGCAAGAAAAACTGCCCGAGTAGTATTGAATCGAGTAAGAACCAAATTAGGATATTAATCAGCCAAAGAATTCATGAAACTCTGCATTGCCGAAAAGCCAAGTGTTGCCAAAGAAATTGCTACTATTTTAGGAGCGACGACCAAAAAAGATGGTTATTATGAAGGCAATGGCTATTGGGTATCATGGACTTTTGGTCATTTATGCACCTTAAAAGAACCCCACGATTATACCAGTTTGTGGAAGTGGTGGAATTTAGATACCCTGCCCATGATTCCTTCCAAGTTTAGTATCAAGGTAATGGATAACCAAGGGGTGCAAAAACAATTCAGGATCATAGAAAATTTGGTAGGCCGTTGTGAAGAAGTGATTAATTGTGGGGATGCTGGCCAAGAGGGAGAATTGATTCAACAATGGGTATTGTTGAAAGCCAATAATACCAAACCCATTAAAAGGTTGTGGATTTCTTCCTTGACGGAGGAAGCCATTAAAGATGGTTTCAATAATTTAAAAGATGGGGATGATTTTTTAAATTTATATGCCGCAGGCAGCTCTAGGGCAATCGGAGATTGGTTGTTAGGGATGAATGCCACCCGTTTGTACACCTTAAAATACGGAAGAGAAAAACAAGTATTGTCAATCGGCCGGGTGCAAACCCCTACTTTGGCCATGATTGTAGAGCGTCATTTGGCCATACAAAATTTTAAACCCGAAACCTTTTGGGAATTAAAAACGGTGTACCGTGATGTGACTTTTAATGCAACGGTTGGTAAATTAAAAACCATAGAAAAAGGAACAAAAGCTTTAGAATATGTTACGGATAAGCCTTTTGTGGTAAAAGACTACGAACAAAAAGAAGGCAGCGAACACCCACCTAAACTTTTTGATTTAACAGCTTTGCAAGTGGAGGCCAATAATAAATTTGGCTTGACTGCAGACCATACCTTAAAGTTAGTACAGAGTTTATACGAGAAAAAGTTAGTGACTTATCCAAGGGTTGACACTGCTTTTTTACCAAACGACATGTACCCAAAAATCCCAAAAATATTGGAAGGCTTGACCTATTTTTCTCAATTGACAGAACCTTTAAAAGGAAAGAAAATTCGGAAGTCGAGCAAGGTTTTTAACGACAAGAAAGTCACCGATCACCACGCCATTATTCCAACAGGGATTAAGCAATCGGGGATCAGTCCCGACGAACAAAATATTTACCAAACCATTACCAAAAGGTTTATCTCTGTTTTTTATCCCGACTGTAAAGTGTCGAATACCACGGTAATTGGTGCGGTAGAAAAAGTGGATTTTAAAGCAACGGGTAAACAAATTATTGAACCTGGTTGGCGGGTCGTTTACGACAATGAAGACAAAAAGTCTAACAAAGAAGAAGAAAGCATCATGCCTAATTTCGAGGCGGGTGAAAGTGGTCCTCATGTTCCAGAATTACAAGAAAAAGTAACTTCTCCACCTAAGTATTTTACAGAGGCAACCTTGCTGCGGGCCATGGAAACGGCAGGTAAGAATGTAGACGACGAAGAGTTGCGGGATGCCATGAAAGAAAACGGTATCGGTCGACCTTCTACAAGGGCAAATATCATTGAGACTTTGTTCCGAAGAAAGTACATTGAAAGGGTCAGAAAAAACATTCATGCCACGGCAACAGGCATTGATTTAATTGGCACCATCAAATCCGATTTGTTAAAGTCGGCCGAGTTAACGGGTCAGTGGGAGCATAAATTAAGGTTAATTGAGCAAGGAGAATATGATGTAAAAGCCTTTAAGCAAGAGTTGGTCGAGATGATTGTGCAGATTACCAACAATGTAAAATTTGCAGAAAATAAAACCATTGCGGCTGCAGAACCAGCGGTGAAGACTAAGTCTAAAGCAAGAAAGCCAAAGGCAAAAATAGAGATTGAAGAATTAGACTGTCCAAAGTGTAAGTCGGCTAAAATGACCAAGGGCAAAAGCGCTTATGGTTGTGGCAATTATGCCAAAGGATGTAAGGTGCTCATTCCATTCGAATTTTTAGGAAAAAAACTGACACCCAGTCAAATTTCAGACCTCATCACCAAGGGAAAAACCATCAAAATTAAAGGCTTCACCAACCCAAAAACTGGCGCCAAAGGAAATGGGAAACTGATTTTTGATGACGCATTTGCCATTCAAGTAGAAAGGTAAGTGTTCTCGATACAAATCGCATTGGCTACCACCATGCGCTCCACTCGAACTGACAGTTTTTTACAGTCGGCATTGTTTTCTGCCATGTTTGCTATTTGAATAGATAATAGTTTCTAATCACAAAAGCACATGCCATGCGTTCTACTCAAACTGACAATTGCTTTTTCTTTGTCCGTTCGAGTGATTGCTATCGGGATGGTTCTTTTATGACAAGATAAAAGAACAAGAAGTTGAATATTACACTATATATTTGATAAATGGATGAAGCTTAAAGTGTATCGAGCACATTTTCAAAACACAACTTTCCTGTTAATAACAATCGGATAATTTCATCCATTAAAATCATTAAATTGATAGTACAAATCGTAATTTTGTAATGCAAAACCAAAAGGGTGTAATAGATGAAGGCATATTTAGATTTATTAAAAGATATTTTAGAAAACGGAAGTCAAAAAGGAGACCGTACCGGAACGGGTACCATCTCGGTTTTTGGTCGTCAAATGCGCTTCGATTTGAATGAAGGTTTTCCCATGGTGACCACCAAAAAATTACATTTAAAATCAATTATCCACGAATTGCTTTGGTTTATTAATGGAGACACTAACATCAAATATTTGACCGATAATGGGGTGAAGATTTGGAATGCTTGGGCAGATGAAAACGGTGACCTAGGTCCTGTTTATGGCGCACAATGGAGAAATTGGAACGGAGAAGGCATTGATCAGTTAGCCAATGTGGTGGATCAGTTAAAAAATAACCCAAACAACAGAAGAATCATCATCTCTGCTTGGAACCCAAGCGTTATGCCAGACACTACTGTTTCATTTGCTGAAAACGTAGCAAACGGAAAAGCTGCTTTACCTCCTTGTCACGCTTTTATTCAGTTTTATGTGGCCGACGGAAAATTGTCTTGTCAATTGTACCAAAGAAGTGCAGATGTGTTTTTAGGGGTTCCTTTTAACATTGCTTCTTACGCTTTATTCACCATGATGTTGGCACAAGTTTGCGACTTGGAATTGGGAGAATTTGTCCATAGTTTTGGAGATGTTCACTTGTACAACAACCACATTGAACAAGCCGAATTGCAAATGAGTCGTGAACCAAAAGCATTACCAGTCATGAAATTAAATCCTGCAATTAAGACCATTGACGGCTTTAAATTTGAAGATTTTGAATTGGTGAATTATGATTTTCACCCACATATTAAAGGAGCCGTTTCGGTTTAATAATAAATACAGTTAATGAGCAAGGTTAAGTTAATAGTCGCAAAAGGTGAAAATAATGAAATTGGGAAGGACAATGATTTAATTTGGCACCTGCCAGCCGACATGCGTTTTTTTACCCAAACGACTAAAAATCATATTGTGATAATGGGCCGTAAAAATTGGGATTCCATCCCTTTAAAATACCGACCCTTGTCGAACAGAATTAATGCGGTTGTTACCCGCAACACCGAGTTTTCACATCCTGATTGTGATACTTTTCACTCAGTGGAAGCTGCCATTGCGCACTATAAAAAAACGGAAGACAAAACCATTTTTATCATTGGAGGTGCACAGGTTTACAAGTATTGTCTCGACCATCAATTGGTGGATGAAATGCTCATTACTTATATCAAAGAATCATTTGAGGCAGATGCCTTTTTTCCAAATTTCGAAGCAAAGGAATGGGAGCAAGAAATGATTATGGACTATAAAAAGGATGAAAAAAACCCTTACGATTTTACGGTCTATCGCTTTATAAAAAAATAAAAAATGAAAAGAGTCCAGCTTTTTGAATTTGAAGATTTCACCTGGTTTCCAGATGTAATCAGAAAAAACATGACCAAATTAATAGTTGTTTTTAACAAAATGATGAAGCTGGATGAGGTGATAGTCAACGGTATTAAGCCTTACCTTAAAAAGTATAAAAATATAGTTGACTTGGGTTCAGGAGCTGGTGGTATCATGCCAGCAGTTTTGAATAAAATTCAAACACCTGAAAATGACTTGCATTTAACTTTGACTGATCTATACCCTAACAAGGAAGCCATTGCTGAATTTAAGGATAATCCTAAGATAGCATATAAAGGAGAGCCCGTAAACGCACTTCATTTGGACAAAGCCCCCCAAGGGATGAAAACAATGATCAATTGCTTTCACCACATGCCTTTGTCCACTGCAAAAGCCATTTTAAATTCAGCACAAAGTAATGGTGAAACACTGTTTATATACGAAGTGACCAACAAACCATTGCCGCTTATTGTTTGGTGGTTGTTTTTACCCCTTTCATTGAGTATTTTAATCATCATGTCTTTAATCATGACGCCATTTACAAAGCCAATTACTTGGCAACAATTGTTGTTTACTTACATTATTCCTATTATTCCAATCGCCTATGCATGGGACGGGCAAGCATCCATGCCAAGGACGTATGCTAAGTCGGATCTAGAAGAATTAGTGAATGAATTACCAAAAAATCCGGATTACAAATGGGAATTTATGGATGGTAAAAACGACAAAGGAAAAACAACTGGGTATTATTTTGTTGGAAGCCCAATCAATTAATTTTATTCAACACCTTCATTTGATTCACTTGCCTCGTCAATTTGATTTTCTCTAAAAGCAGAAGGGACTAAATTTGGGATTATTTTTAGTACCAAAGGCAAAATAATGGCCCCGCCAGGTAACATAAATAAGGTCAATGCTGGAATCGATTTGCCTAAATCAGCCAATTGGTGTTTTACTTTTTCTTTTTCCTCTTTTGTCAATTCTTTGTGCGTTGACTTGGTAATTAAAAAAACCAATTCCTTGCTGTCCTTTAATTCGTTGGCCAATTTTACTTTATTTCGGGATAGGATTTTTGTCCAGCGCTTGGCTGTATTACTCAAAATTAATTCAAAATCATTTTTCCCACTTAAAAATGGAGACTGATTGTCGTTACTCAATACAAAACTCTGAATAGCTAAAAAAGCCTTGTCTTTCTCGCTTTTAGAAAGGCCTAGTTTTTCAGTTAAATCAATTAAAAAATGTCTTTCACCTTTATTCAGTTCTTTATCTGTCCATATGGTTAGTATGGCAATTTCTAAAATATAACGTTTGAGTAACCAAGAAGATTCAAATTCAAAATTCAAATCGCTTACCTTTGGGGAGCCATCTAAAAAGGTTTCTGCCAAATCTTTTTTATAAGAAATCAAATTTGCAGATGCCAAAAATAATTTAAAAATACTCCTTTCTTCTTCTGTAACAATTCCATCAGCATTGGCTGCACATGCAATTACTTTTACAATGTCTAGCATGATTTCGGCCCTTTTATCTGCTAAATTTATTTTACAAAACTCATCTTTAAAGTCTTGGTATAAAATCAAATCGTGAAAAAGTAAGCTGTTGTACAAATAGTTTAATGCCAGCTTATTGGAAATAAAATTCTTGACCTCCACCCTTTTGTCAATAATGGATTCTAATTTGTCAAAATCGTCTAGCTTTGAAAAATCTAACCAGCCTTTTTTAGCTTTTTCAATGTTACTTTTTTCGTAAAACTCAACAAATCGGCTGATGGATTTTTCGAGTGATACCAAATCAAAACTCCCAACGTGAATATGGTCGACCAAAATTAATCCTTCTAAAAGTAACACTTTAAAAGATTCTTCAGGTGTTAAACTATCAATGTAGGAATCGTCTATAAATATAAACTCTCTTGGAAAACCATAGATTAAACCAGTAGGCTGAAAATAAGAATAGATTAATTCTTCAGTAGACATAAAACTCCCTGGAAAACGATTAAGCTGTTGCTTGTCTTCGTCTAACAAAGAGATATATTTTTTTATCCAACCTTTACTACTAGGATTCATTTACACTTAAGTTAATTATTATGGGCCAGATGCAATGATTAAAATATATTCTTGAATTAATAAGAAAAGAATATCTCAACATTTTAAATCATTTCATAGCTCAAAAATACTAATTTTATAAAATATTAATACCTATTCATTTTAAATAATCAATTCCAAAGAATGGCTTCGAATTTAAAAAGTATTTTATTTTTTATAATCCTATTAACCAATAGTTTAGTCTTTGCTAAAAAAGATATTGAAATTGACAAAATTGCTCATTTACCAAAGTTTATGTACGAAACCTCAGGTTTAGCGTTTGTCGACAATCATATTATTACCCATAATGATGGTGGAAACAAAGCCGAATTGTTTGTTTTAAGCAAAAAAGGGAAGTATGAAAAAACAATTCAAGTTGAAGGGGTAAGGAATTATGATTGGGAAGATTTGGCTTTGGATGAAGAAGCCAATTTATACATTGGTGATTTTGGAAATAATTCCAATACACGAAAAAACCTTCAAATACATATTGTTGCAAAAGGATTTTTAAATCAAGACAAAGTTATTCCTCAAACCATTCAATTTACCTATGAAGACCAGCAAAAGTTTCCACCAAGAGAAAAAGAACTGGAGTTTGACTGTGAAGCATTTATTGTAAAAGGAAAAAAGATTTTTTTATTTACCAAGTGCCGGACCAAACCCTTTACAGGCATATCAAAAATATATATATTACCTAATAAACCAGGAAATTACGAAGCCAAATTAATTGGTCAATTTCAGTTTTGTGACAATGGTTGGCTTACCTGTTCTGTCACTGCGGCCGACTATCATCATGCCTCTAATACCCTTGCCATTTTAACTTATGGTCGTTTATATTTAATCAGCGACTTTGTGTTTAATGCCTTTTGGAAAGGGAAGATAAAAAAGTACAAAATCCCTAAAATCAAACAAAGAGAAGCCTTGTGTTTTTTAAGCGAGCATACTTGGTTGATGACCGACGAGTATAGAAAAGGGCTCAAGGGAGGAGATTTGTACAAAATGAAATTTGAAAAAAAATGAAAGCAGTAATATTTGATATGGATGGGGTGTTGATTGATTCAGAACCACTTTGGAAAATAGCAGAAATAAAAGGTTTTGGCAAAGTGGGTTTAGACTTAACTCAAACAGATTGCGAAGAAACGGTGGGATTAAGAATTGATGAGGTGGTGAAAATGTGGTACAATAAAGTTAAGTGGGAAGGAGCTTCTTGTGAAACGGTGACCATTGATATTGTGACTATTTTAATAGAAGAAATAAAGGCCAATGGTAAAGCTTTGCCTGGTGTAATTTCGTCTTTGGAAAAATGTAAAGCGGCAGGATTGAAAATCGGGTTGGCCACTTCTTCTTATCACATCATCATTGAAGCGGTACTCGATAAATTAGACATTCGTCATTATTTTGATGTCGTACATTCTGCTGAATATGAAAAACTAGGGAAACCGCATCCAGCAGTATTTTTAACAGCAGCAGAAAAACTTAATGTCGACCCCATGGAGTGTTTGGTCATAGAGGATTCTTTAAATGGGGTGATTGCAGCAAAGGCTGCTAGAATGAAAGTAATTGCAGTTCCTGAAAACTCACACGCACACAATGAAAAATTAATTGTTGCCGATCAAATAATTAATTCTTTGAATGATTTTAATATTGACAACGCAAAAAAATTATTTGAAGCATGATGGTAAATGAGGTATTAAAAGGAATTGATTTTAGTAAAAAAGATATTGAGTCAGAGTATGAAAATTGCCAGTTTTTAAACTGTGATTTTACGGGATGTAAATTGACAAATGTAAAATTTATTGAGTGTCAGTTTGAAGCTTGTAACTTTACCCAGTCGAAATGGAATAATACCAGTATTCAGTCATGCGAATTTATGGCTTGCAAAATGCTTGGACTAGATTTTTCGGGTTCAAATCCCTTTTTATTAAAATTTACATTTGAAAATTGTCAACTTAACTTTTCTAGTTTTTATAGCATGAAGATCAAAGGCACATCTTTTTCCGAATGCCAATTACAAGAAGTTGATTTTTCAGAAGCGGATTTATCGAAAGCAGATTTTTCAGAGGCCGACTTGAAAGGAGCCACTTTTGATAGAACGAATTTAATGGAGGCCGATTTTCGAACAGCTTTGAACTTCTCTATCAACCCAACCCTAAATAAGGTAAAAAAAGCCAAATTCTCTGTCGATAATTTAAGGGGGTTGTTGGATATGTTTGGCATGAAAATATCATAAGAAATATATAATATTCCCTTAAATTTGCAAAAATAATTTTACAACCATGCTAGGCTTAAAACTTCCAACCGACCCACGCTGGGCAAACATTGCAGAATCGAACTTAGAAGAAATTTTAACCGACCATGCTTGGTGCGAGCAAAAAGCAGCCTCCAATGCCATTGCCATTATCGTTCAAAACTCTCAACACGAAGAATTGGTCACTGAATTGACTAAAATTGTGATGGAAGAAATGGAGCATTTTCAACAAGTACATCAAATTATTTTAGAAAGGGGCTATGTGTTAGGTCGTGAACGCAAAGACAGTTATGTTGGGGAATTGTACAAATTCATGGAAAAAGGAAAAAGCAGAAACCTTTCTATGGTAGACCGTTTGCTCTTTTCAGCCATGATTGAAGCCAGAAGTTGTGAGCGATTTAAAGTGCTTTCTGAGAATATTACAGATGAAAAGTTGGCCAAATTTTACCGTGACTTGATGATTTCTGAAGCGGGTCATTACACCACATTTATCGGATTTGCGCGTCAGTACGGAGAAGACATAGATGTTGATGCTAGGTGGCAAGAATGGTTAGCTTATGAAGCCAAAGTGATTCAAAACTACGGGAAGTCGGAATCGATACACGGGTAAGGCGGGTTCCAACGAAGCGTGAAATAATTAAGCAGATGATAATGTGCAGTAAAAATCTTATCTTTGCGCCTTAAATATAGTTCCATGATCATAGAGATAGAAGATAAATTGGTAAGTCAAGAATTATTTGACAAGCATTTTGTTTGCAATTTGAGCGCCTGTAAAGGTGCTTGTTGTGTAGAAGGAGATGATGGTGCACCATTGACTATGGATGAGGTAGAACTCATTGAAAATCATATTGACGATATTAAACCATACATGACCGAAGCAGGGATTGACATGGTGGATAGAAAAGGTGTATTTTACATGGACCGCGACAATGAGCCTGTGACTGCTTTGGTAAAAGGTAAAGATTGTGTTTTTGTAACTTTAGATGCCCAAGGCATTACCAAATGTGGTATTGAACAAGCCTATAGAGAAGAAAAAATTCCATTTAACAAACCCATTTCTTGTCATTTATACCCAATTCGCGTGAAGAAATATGCCAAATTCGAGTCATTGAATTACGACCGTTGGCCAATTTGTAAACCAGCTTGTCAGTTGGGAGAAGAATTAAAAGTACCGGTTTTTAAATTTCTAAAAGAACCATTAATCAGAAAGTATGGTGCGGAGTTTTATGCTGAACTAGAAAAAGTAAGCAAGGAAATCGAAAATTTTAACCAAGCAGAATAAGTCTTTGTGACTAATTATCTTTTACTGTACATCCATTTGCACGCCTTGCTTTTTTAATATTTTTCGAACAAATAAAGCGAAAAAGGCCAGGTAAGCAAAACAAAAACCACCCACTAAAAAGGATTGTTGGATACCGAAAATATCAGCAAATTTCCCTTGTATTGGCGGAATAATGGCACCCCCTAAAATCATCATGATTAAAAAGGCTGAACCTTGACTTTGGTATTTTCCCAAACCTGCCAATGAAAGCGAAAAGATGGAAGGCCACATGATGGAACAAAATAAACCACAGCTTAAAAAGGCATAAACAGCTACAATTCCTGTACTGGTCAAGCCAATTACAATGGCTAAAATTCCTAAAAACCCAAATACACCCAAAGTCAAAGCCGGTTTGTCTTTGGTCAAGATAAAGGCAATTATTTGAACAACTACACAAACAAAGTACCAATACAAGGCCTCTATTTTATAACCAGATATCCAAGTCATGGTTAAAACAACAATAAATGCAATGATAGGAACGACCACTTTTAAAATGGCATTGGTCTTTTCTTTCAAATTAAAGGCGTTGATGGCACCCGACCAACGACCAATCATTAAACTTCCCCAAAACATAGCAATAAAAGGTGCAATTTCTGAGGAGCTATACCCTCCGAATTCATCTCGCTTTAATAATTCACCTAAATTACTGCCAATAGCAACTTCAACCCCTACGTAAACAAAAATAGCCAACATGCCCAAGGTCAACTGAGGATATTGCATGGCGCCCCATTTTTTAACTTGTTTTTTCCCTGCATAGTACGCGAAAAGAATGCCACCTATGATTACTAAAAGTCCAGCTGAAAGCCATTTTACCCGGGTATTATCCAATGGGGCTCTCAGTTCTTCAATATTTTGCGTCAATAAATCTATTTGTGCTAAATCCGAAGAATTTATAGTTGACAACTCGGCTGTCAATGCTGTAATGGATGTTGCTTCAGGTGTAGAATAGCTATAAAATACGGGAATAAAACAAATGATTAAAGCAATAGTAATTGCCGATAAAGTGGCCATTGCTTTTGTCGGTTTCTCCTTTTCAGGTTCATCTTGATTTTCAACCGCTATTTTGCCGTCTGGTAAACTTTTTGAGAATCCAAATAAGGCAGCGACAAATAAAAATAGAAAGCCAACACAGGCATATAAAATAATTACTTTGGTCATAGACAATCCCTGAATCATTTCGTCACTAATGGCTTGAGTAGTACCAAACAAAGCCAAAGCGACAATTAATGGACCAATGGTGGTTCCCAAACTATTAATGCCTCCACCCAAATTAATTCTACTGGCGCCGGTAGCTTCTTCTCCCAATAAAATCATAAAAGGATTGGCCGAAGTTTGCTGTAATGAAAAACCTAAGGCTACTACAAACAACCCCATCAACATGCCGACAAATACGTTCATGTAAACAGAAACAATCATAATGGCCGCACCAAATGCGGAAAACAAAAGGCCAATGACAATGCTTTTTTTATAGCCCCATTTATTAATAAAATCTTTTCCAACCAAGGAACTCACAATAAAAATGGCCAAAGCACCAATATAGTATGCAAAATAAAATGCAAAATCTATGAGCTGACTTTGAAATTGGTCGAGGTGAAAGTAATTTTTACAAAATGGAATAAATACACTATTACCTGCCGCAATAAATCCCCAAAAGAAGAAAACGGTGGATAAAGTGGCGAGTGCACCATAATTTGTTGAATTTTTCATACTTGAACTAATAATATTGGTTGACCAAATATAAAGTTCTTGGGGTTAATTCATGGAATTGCCATGTTTTTGTTTTCACGTTTCAATTGTTAACAGTCCGGTTTCTCGATCCCTATTTAATATCCATAAAAATGATTATTTTTGTTTCAACACCACACAATCACAAAATAATGAGCAAAACAGAAGATTTCAGAAAACACATTAAGGAAGGTCACACCTTTAAAAAAGATTATATCGTATTAGGAGGTGCCATGCTCGACGGAGAACCGGTGAGTGATGCCTTGGTGAAAATACCCCTGAAAACTTTGAACCGTCATGGTTTAATTGCAGGTGCGACCGGAACTGGAAAAACCAAAACCATGCAAGTAATTGCCGAGCAAATGTCCTTAAAAGGAATTCCAACCGTATTAATGGATATCAAAGGGGATTTGAGTGGATTGGCACAACCAGGTGAATCTAACGATCACATTGTTTGGCGTCATGGTGCCATTGGTGTACCTTATGAAGCGGAAAAAATGCCGGTGGAATTGATGAGTATTTCGGAGCAAAAAGGGGTTCGTTTAAGAGCAACTGTTTCGGAATTTGGTCCAGTACTCTTAGCAAAAATGTTAGAATTAAATGATACCCAAGAAGGCATCATGTCTATTTTATTTAAGTATTGCGACGATACAAAATTGCCGCTATTGGATTTAAAAGATTTGAGAAAATCATTACAATATATTAATGGAGAAGGAAAGGAAGCCATTCAAAAAGAATACGGACAAATTTCGAGTAGCTCCATCAGTACCATCATGCGAAAAGTGGTGGAATTAGAGCAACAAGGAGCTGATTTGTTTTTTGGTGAAAAGTCATTTGATGTACAAGATTTATTGTATACCAATAAACAAGGTAAAGGACAAATTTCAATCATCCGATTGAATGACATTCAAAATAAACCAAAGTTGTTTTCCACTTTTATGATGAGTTTGTTGGCTGAAGTCTATGAAACTTTTCCGGAGGCGGGAGATGATGACAAACCAAAGCTTTGTATTTTCATTGACGAGGCACACTTAATGTTCAATGAGGCATCAGACGCCTTGTTAGATCAAATTGAAATCATCATTAAATTAATCAGGTCGAAAGGAGTTGGGATTTATTTTGTTACTCAATTACCCACTGATGTGCCGGACGAAGTCTTAAGTCAATTGGGACTGAAGGTACAACATTCCTTAAGGGCATTTACTGCTAAAGACCGTAAAGCAATTAAAAAGACGGCAGAAAATTATCCAATCTCTGATTTTTATAAAACAGATGAAGTACTGACTTCTATGGGGACAGGAATTGCCATGATAACGGGCTTAAATGAAAAAGGGATTCCAACTCCGCTTGCTGTAACATTATTGCAAGCGCCTAAAACAAGGATGGATATTTTAACTAAAAAGGAAATTGATGAAGTAGTGGATTACTCATTGCTAACTGAAAAATATAACAAAGCCATTGACCGCAGGTCGGCTTATGAGATTTTAGAAGAAAAAATTGAAAAAATTCAAGCGGAAGAACTGCGAGAAGAAAGATTAAAGCAACAGGAAAAAGAAGAAAAGGCCATTGAAAAAACAAGACGGACTACTACTACCACCCGAAGAAGGGTGGGTAGACCAAGGAAATCAACTACTGACAAGGCGGTAGATAGTTTTGTTAAAACGGCAGGAAGAGAGATAATTAGAGGGATTTTTAGCATTTTCGGTTTAAAATAAAATAGCATGGTAATTAAATCTAAGCTTCCTAATATTGGTACTTCCATTTTCTCAACCATGTCGGCATTGGCCAACCAAGAAGGTGCTATCAATTTAGCACAAGGGTTTCCAAATTTTCCAGTCGATATAGAATTAAAGAAAAAAGTAATTGAAGGCTTAGCAGCGGAACAAGTGCAATATGCGCCTATGGCAGGTCGGCTAGATTTAAGAGAAAGTATCGCTAGAAAGGTGAATTTACAGCATGGAATAGACATTAATCCACTGACTGAAATTACGTTAACCGCTGGTGCAACTCAAGGTATTTATGCAGCCATCACGGCTTTTGTTCACCCAGGAGAAGAGGTCATTTTATTTGACCCTGCATACGATTGTTATGCACCTACTATATTGCTAAATCAGGGGGTTCCAATTCACTTAGCTTTAACTTTTCCAGCATATGGCATTCCATGGGAGCAAGTTTGGAAAAGGATTAATGAAAAAACCAGGATGATTGTTATTAATAATCCGCACAATCCTTCTGCTTCGGTTTTAACAATGGATGATATTCATGAATTGGAAAAAATAATTAAAGCTCATCCTAAATTGTTAATTTTAAGTGATGAGGTATATGAGCACATGCAATTTAAAGGTAAACACCTTTCAATGTTACAATTTCCGATTTTAAGAAATAATAGTATTGTGACATATAGTTTTGGGAAAACATTGCACGTCACTGGTTGGAAATTAGGTTATGTTTTGGCACCAAAAACTTTGAATGAAGAATTACAAAAATCTCATCAATTTCAAGTCTTTTGCGCGAACAATACCATGCAATATGCGGTGTCGAAATACTTAGACCAAGGAGTTGCCTGGGAAGGAATTAGCAAGATGTATCAAGCCAAAAGAGATTTGTTTTTAAATGCAATGGAGGGAAGTAGGTTCAAAGCTTTGCCTTGTGATGGAACTTATTTTATGCTTTTTGATTATTCAGCAATTAGTCAAGATGCTGATATTGAATTTGTAACATACTTAACCAAGGTCCATAAAGTGGCAACCATACCTGTTTCAGTTTTTTATGAAAATAAAACTGATCACCATGTGCTGAGAATTTGCTTTGCTAAAAAAGATGAAACTTTGTTGGCTGCAGCAGCAATTTTAAAAAAATTATGATTCCCAATCTTAACATAGCAGCCATTCAGTTTGACATTGTGTGGGAAGACAAAGCCGCTAATTTCAAAAAAATTGAAAATGATTTTTTTTCAAACTTAAAGCAAGGAGAAATAGATTTAATAGTCTTGCCTGAAATGTTTGCTACTGGGTTTACTATGAAACCTCAAAAGTTTTTTGAAAATGAGGATGGTGTAACTTTTACTTGGCTTAAAAGTTGGGCTCAAAAATTGAATACACATATTTGTGGTGGATTAATTACCCAAAATAAGCAAGGTGAATTTTTAAATACCCTCGTTTTTGTAGGGCCAGATGGTAAGGTTGACTATTATTACAAAAGGCACTTATTTAGGATGGGTGAAGAAAAGAAGCACTACATTCAAGGGAATAATGCTAAAATTGTGCAATTAAAGGGTTGGAAAGTTAAGTTGCAGATTTGTTACGATTTGAGATTTCCAGTTTTTGCAAGAAATAAAATGGTCAATGATAGTCCGGCATATGACTTATTAATTTACATAGCTAATTGGCCGGAAGTAAGAATCAATGCATGGTCAAACTTGTTGTTAGCCAGGGCGATAGAAAATCAAAGTTTTGTTTTGGGTGTCAAT
>CBDUKB010000028.1:0-21166 GCA_965367695.1 uncultured Putridiphycobacter sp. | reverse complement strand
ATCAAAAAAGGAAATGGAAGTACTCGGTTTTGTGGTAAAGGGATATATTTCAAAAGAAATTGCTGAACTTACCAATCGCAGCATTGAAACCATACATTCTCACCGAAAAAATATATTGAAAAAAATGAATTGTCATAACATTACGGAAGCAGTGGTGGTCGCCAAGGAAAATAATTGGTTTTAATCATTATATTTATTGACATGAAAGTATCAATATTTATTCAGGTTTCAATTCGAATAATTTGTATTTCGTTTATTTTATCCGCTTGTAATCAAAGGACAGAAAATGAAGTTCAAACACCTATTGTTAATGATGCCAAGAAAGATAAGACTGCGCCGATTGTCAACACAAATCCGCATCAGCTTTCCTTAAAAAATGGAAAAAAATGGGAGGTGGACCCTGGCATGAATAAAGGGGTGTTTAAAATTGAAAAAGCACTTGAAAAGTTCAAAGGAAAAAAATTAGTAGATTATCAATTGTTAGGCGATAAAATAGGGGATGCAACTGCTTATATTATTTCAAGTTGTACCCTGAAGGGGCAGGCACACAAAGAATTACATAAATGGCTATTGCCTTTTCTTGAATTAAAAGATGCCTTAATGATGGCAACAAGCGTAGAAGAAGGAATTGCTTTATTGCTCAGAATAGAATCAGAAATAAAAGTGTACAAAACATATTTTAAAAATTAATTGAATTCATTTTTATGGGTTTTAAAAATAAATATCTAATCATTAAGGCAATTGTATGCATTGTGCCCTTTATTTTATTGATTGCCTGTAAGAAGAATAATCCCTCAAAAATAATAGAAAATCGCACCTTTAAAATGGGGTTTAGTACCTGGCCATTCGGACCTGAATTGGCTGATGTAAATGAAACCTATGCTTTTGTTTTGAATAATGGAGATATTTATTCTGAGCATTTAGATCATAAAATTCCTTGGGAGGCATGGATCGATGGTACTGATTTACCTATCGATTTTGTGAATGAAATAGATGGGAAAGTAGCAAAAAAGGTGAATGGATTACCCGTTTTTCTTTCAGTAAGTTTTTTAAATACAGCGAGGGATAATTTAATGGAAGATTATTCGGGTGCAGCAATAACTTATAGTGGGTTAAATGACCAAATTATTGAAGATGCTTATTTTAATCATGTATCTTATTTGGTAGATGCCTTTCAACCTGCTTACCTAGTCTATTCAATTGAGTCGAATGAGTTATTGAATAATAGTCCCGAATTATGGGACACGTTTAGATTGGTTATGAATGCCGTTAGAATTCGTTTGAAGGCCAAGTATCCAACATTGAAAATGTCGGAGTCGGTGACACTGCATAATTGGTTTGAACCAACGGTTGATGATGCCACTGCTTATATTAATGAAATTAAAGATTTGGTTTCAACCATGGATTTTGCTGCCATTAGTTTTTATCCATTTTTTAAAGGTTTAAATAAGCAAAAAGCGTTTCAAAAAGCCTTCGATTTTTTACATGAACAAACTGATTTGCCCATTGCCTTTGCAGAAACGAATCACTTAGCAAATGATTTAGAAATTGAAAGTTTTGGTTTGAATATTAAAAGTAGTGAAAAAGAGCAAGCAGAATATTTGAAGACTCTTTTTTTTAATGCACATCAACACAATTATGCGTTTGTTATTTGGTGGGCTTATCGAGATTTTGATAAACTTTGGGAAACTTTTCCACCTGAATTAATGGATTTAGGTAAGATTTGGAGAGATACAGGGCTGCAAGATGAAAATGGAAATGACAGAAAAGCCATGAAGCTTTGGCTTGAAATATTCGAAAAATAATTCATAATCAAATAGCATAATTAGATATTAATGTATATATTTGTTAGTGTTTACTAACTTAAATTATTTATTATGAAATCAAAGTTTAAATATCTGTTAATTATTGTTTTGCTTTTATTTGGTGCCTTAACTTTATTTTTAAGTAGCGCTGTTTTGCTCGATTTATTCGGCATGAGGGCAAAAGAAGGCAATTATGTTTTGATTGTAGTTTGGGCAAATTTTATTGCCAGTATTTTATACCTCAGTGCGGCTTATGCAATCTTTAAAGAAAAGAGATGGATGGTAAAGCCTTTAGTACTTGCGTTGGTGGTCTTGATTATTGGGCAAATTGGTTTTTGGGTTCATATCATCAATGAAGGCGTATATGAGACAAAAACAATTGGCGCCATGATTTTTAGGATTTTCTTCACTTCTTTTTTGCTCATCATGACTTTTCAGTTGAAACCAAAGCAGCAGCTGGAAGCATAAGAATTGTTTGTTAATCCATTAAGGGATTGCATTCGAATCCTAAGGATTGCATGAGTTTAATAACTTCTTTTTCGGCTAATAAACCTGATAATTCTATCCGCATTACCCGGTCAATATCTTCAATATCTACCCACCAATCAGCAATTGATTGGTGGGTATTAAAGAGTTGATTGATGACCTTTACCTCTTGTAAAGTTTCTATGTTTGTTTTAAAAATTAGCAGTTCCATTTTTATGAATTAGGAAATTTCATTGCGCGCTTCTTTTTCTTGATTTTTTTCTAAGAGGTACTTTTCAAAAGCATCATTTCCTTCTTCTTCCCAAAATTTATCATAGAATTTCCATTTTGAAAGATCACTTTTTGATTTATCCTCACATTTATAATCTTTTCCATGATGTTTTTTGTGTGATTTATGACCACCACCTTTGCCACCACCAAAACCACCAATTAGTATTTTGGAAAGCAAACAAATTCCGATCGCTTGCCAAAAGGTAATGGTAGTCAAGCCAAAAAGTTCAGGCATTAACCAATTCCATAACCACATGATTACAAATCCAAACAGGATGAATAATCCGGTAAAACCTATGATTCCCAATAGTACCCAGCCTACAATTTCTGCGGGACTTTTACTTCTAATTTTGTGTTTAAAATAATTCGACATAATGTTAGTTTTTAATAATTTTCAATTTTCTTTTTTCCTAATTTTTGATTCAAAATACCCAGCGCCCTATGCCTTCGCGACATCAAAGTACCTGCTGCTATACCCGATTCTGCTGCAAGTTCCTTATAACTCAATCTTTCAAAATCAATCGCTAAAATGACATGTTGATATTCAGGTTTTAAACCTGCAATGGCATTTTTTAATTCATGTTTCATTCTTTCAGAATGACTGTTGTCCGCTTTTTGATATAGCCATTCCATTAAATCAACTATTTTTTCTTCCCTTTCTTCGTTAATATCTGTGTTAACTTTTCTTGAACGCATCACATCAACAATCTTATTTCTAATAGATCCATATACAAAGCCTGCTACATTTTGAATTGGGTTGTTATTTTGTCTTGAAAATAAATTTAAAGCCACATCTTGTATGATATCTTCCGCGTCTCGATCTGCAGATTCAGAAATTCTAGATTTTACATATTTTTTAAGGCCTTGGTATTCCTCCTTAAAAAAAGTGTTCAATTTAGTATGATTGTCTGGTTCAAAATTCATTTCAAAGACTATTTATTAGGTCCTTTCATTTATAAAGACGGAAGAATTTATTTTCATTGCATTTTTTTTGAATTAAATAAATTTAAATCTAGTTCAACAGCGCGAACATGATTTCAAAGATGAGATTAATAAAATCATTTCGCTAAATATTGTTAATAAACATGGCAATGCTTGCGCCTTTGTTTAATTTTGTTGCATGAACTTAGATTGGATAAACTCAAAAGAAAATTCCTTAATATATATTGGTGATACCATGTGCTCATGGTGTTATGGTTTTACAAATGAATTAGATGGTTTTATCACCGCTCATCCTGAATTAAAATTAAGGTTAGTACAAGGTGGTTTAAGACCAAATAACACTGAGAAAGCAGCTGATATGGGTGATTTTTTAAAATCTCACTGGGTAGAAATTGAGGAAAGAACAGGCTTGCCTTTTAAATACGATATTTTATCTAATCCTGATTTTATATATGACACAGAACCTGCATCTCGAGCAGTTGTAGTGGTGAGAATGATGGATCCAAGTAAAGAAATGGAATTTTTTAAAGCCGTTCAAACTGCATTTTATAGAGACAATCATGACACAAATAAAATTGCAACTTATATGGCATTGGCTGTTGCGCATGAACTCGATCCTGAAAAATTCAAATCACTTTTCGAAAGTGATGCCGCTAAGCTTGCAACAAAAGCAGATTTTCAATTATCAGCAGAAATGGGGATCAAAGGATTTCCTTCTTTAGTTATAAAAAAAGGGGATGAATTTTTTATGCTTTCTAATGGTTACCAAGAATTAAAAAACTTGGAAGCCGTGTATAAAAACATTACCGCTTCGGTGACTAAATAAATTATTTTACTTTGCTATCGACTGAAAGAATACCGGTTTGAAGGTCAGCATCACCCAAGTCCAATTATTCGATAAAGTATGATTTCCTCCTTTTATTGTCGCCAAGGTTTGTGTGCCAAAAAGCTGTGAATAACCGGCACTCAATTGAAATGAACTACTGAATTTGTACTTCATTGTAAAATCTAATTCTGTTCCTAATGTTGGATCTAAAATTTCGGAATGATCAAAGAAAACTTGTTTGTAATTGCCATGGGTTAAAAAGTAATGCGCAGAAGCCGTTATTTTCAATTTTTCTTTTTTAAAGGTTAATGGTACATAGATATCTACCAAACCGACTGAGTTTTGGTAATTCCCTACATAAAAGTAATCCATGAGTCCATTAAATTTATGATTGGTGCCATAGTATGGATTAAATGCGGTGTTTTGGCCTGAAGTTGAAGTCATATCGTTCCCACTTATTAATTCAAACCCAGCGCCAAATGCAAAGTTTTTTACAATGTCGTATTGTAGATCAGCAGCACCATAATAAGCATTTTGATAGACTGTATTATTTGCTAAAGGATTAGCTAATTCACCAAGCTGATAGTAAAATGCGGCGTTGGCAGCAATTTTATTTTTATTAAAAACCAGTCTTCCCCCCATTGTTTGACTGTAGGCAATTGCGTTAGTGGCATTATCAATTTTATATTGTACTCCGTTGTTTAAAAATAGTAGGCTTAATTTAAAGCTGGTTTTGAGTGGTACTTGGTACCATAAAAATTGCATGTTTTGGTATTGGTTTACAAAATATCTTTCGGCAACCAAGCTTTCTTTATTGCTGTTGTAGGCAAATCCTGCATCTAATTTACCTTTGGTTTTAAAGTTAAAGTTTAGCAATGCTGCATCATGGCTTCTTGCTTGTTGTGCCCAGCCAACTGCCCCAAAAATTCTTTCATCATCATAGGATATTTCTTGTCGTCCGACCTTCAATGAAATTAATTCGTTAAACTGATATTTCGCCCAAGTTTCATGCAAAGCAATCCCATTAATATCTTTTGAGCTTGCACTACTCACATCACCCCATACCCTTACATTTTGAGCAGTTATTTTAAAAGTCAATTTGTCTTGGGTAAAATCAAAATTTAAACGTGTTCTTTGCGAAACAAAATGAGCTGTTTTTTGATTGGATTGTATTAGATTTTTGTAACCATGCCTCGCTTCAAATCTTGGTCTTATTTCAGCAGATAATTTAAAGTCTTGTGCGCGCAATGGCTGGCTATTGAGTATCACAATAGCAAAAATTGTTAGGATATTTTTCATGTTAATTGGCTTAGTGGGTTGGTATGCTTTTTATTGCATTAATAGTTGCGGTTTGGTCCATTCCCAATCCTTCTACTTGGTTAATCAATTCTCCACCCGGATTAAATACACTGATAATGTTGGAATGAGAAAAGTCAATGGGTGATATTTCTTTATACTTAACAGCGAGTACATTCGAAAATTCTCTCACATCATCAACTGAACCCTGCAAGAAAACATGGTTTTGATCATCCATTTCATTCTCAATAGCAAAAGATTTAAGTTGTGCTGGGGTATCAGTTTCGGGGTCAATACTTACAAATACATATTTTACATCAGCTATTTCATCTTCTACCAATGTTTTTTCAATATTTCTAACGTCTGCTACCAGTCGTGGACATGCAGCTTTGCAGGTAGTGTATATCATTACCACCACCAATGGTTTACCTTTTAAGTCTTTTAAATGAATGCTTTCATTGTTTTGTGTTTTCCATTTTGAGGTCAAATTAAAAATGGAAGTTTCAGAAATAACATCATTTTCATCATATAAAACCTTGGCTTTTGGTTGGGTTAAATTCATTTCACACACAGGACAAGTACCAGGTGTGTCATATGTTTTATCTCCTTCACATTGCATGGGGCAAGCATAAGTGATTGGGGCTGCTTCTTTTTGATTATCATCACAACTCCAAAATGAAATAGCGCATATCAGTAAAGTCAGTATTTTGATTGTTTTATTCATAATTCGTTTTTTTATTTAGGATCACTTACACACCTAAATCCCAAGTTTCGCATGGCGTAATTGGCTTTTAAACTTCCTCTTAATGCATAGCGCATAAAAGCGGCATAATTCATTAAATCGTTGGCACCTACTGCTGCACTTCCACAGAACAAATCATTATCATTGTCAACATCTTTTCTTGATTCCCCAGATATCAATATTGAATTAAAATCAGAAGTCCATTCCCAAACAAGGCCATGCATATCATACACACCATAAAAGTTTTTAAAGGTTGAACCAATGATGTTATTGAATGTTCTTGGTCTTTCATACCATGCCAATATATATTCATTGTAATAACTCAAAAGTCTAGCATCTGCTATCGAATCGTTTGCCATCCCAACATATTCCCATTCGTCTACAGTAGGCAATCGCTTGTTTAAACAATCGCAATATGCTTTTGCGGCATACCAAGAAACGTTGGTGACAGGTGACATGCGATTCATGTTGTTGGCCAATGTTGTGTCGTTGATCCAACCCATCAAATAGTTTTGATCTGCAAAAAGTCTGAGTACTTTACTGCGTTGCCATTTTTGATGTTCTTTTACAAAATCAAGGTATTGCATGTTGGTTACTGGGTAAACGTCCATGTAAAAATCATTGATTTTAACCGGTAATGAGTCTGTACCATAAAGGGGGACAAATGTCCCCCCTTTGATAAACACCATTTTTTTTTGGGCTAGCAAAGAATTCCATGTACAAGACAAGAAAAAAAACAAAATGATGCTAGTAATTTTCACTGAATATTTTATTATTAATTAATGTGTGCTTTTTACTTCAGTAACCATGGCTGGTGTAACTTCTGTTCCATTATTACCCCATGAATTATATACAAATGTCATTACATCAGCCACTTCAGCATCTGATAAAGTTTGACGTGTCATTACACTGTTGTATTCTTTTCCGTTAACAGTAATCTTACCTGTTTTACCATGTACTACAATTCCAATTGCTCTTTTCACATCAGCGTTTAAATAGTCTGATTTAGCTAAAGGAGGAAAAGCATTTGGAATCCCTTCTCCATTGGCTTGGTGACAAGCAAAACAAGTATTCATATAAATTTGTTGACCTGATTCAATTTTTTCTGCCTTGGTTTTATTGTCTACCACTGCTTCTGTTTTTCCATCTCCAGGCATGGTCTGAATGGTACCACCTTCAGGGTGATAAATTCCTTCTTGAACCATTCCAGAGTATACGATTAAATTGTCTTTTCCTTCTACTTTTAACATTGCTAAGGCACCCTTATTAAATGCCCTGAAAATTGCGTGATCCACTAAGATAAAAGTACCAGGAGCTTCAACTTTGAATTCTACAATTGCAGCCCCGCCAGCAGGAATAGATGTAGTTTGTACATCATGGTTTTCTAAGGACCCGCCTTCAATTCTAACATTGTCAAATATTTCACCAATTACGTGAAAAGATGAGGTTAAGTTTGGTCCACCATTTCCTACATATAATCTCACTGTTTCTCCTACTTTTGCAGTAATCGCATTGTCTCCAGTTAAGGCACCTACATGTCCATTAAATACTACGTAATCGGCATTTTCTTCCACCGCTTTATTCATGTCAAATGCTTGTAATCCTGGCTCGCCATATTTTCCTTTGGTATAAAAGTCTCCTTGCATGATATAATACTCTTTGTCCACTTTTGGCAGACCACCTTCTGGTTCAACTAATATTAAACCATACATTCCATTTGCAATGTGCATTCCAACGGGTGCTGTTGCACAATGGTAAACATATATACCAGGATTTAAAGTTTTGAATTTAAACATTTTGTGATGTCCAGGTGCTACAAATGATGAGGTTGCACCACCACCAGGTCCAGTTACAGCATGTAAATCAATGTTGTGTGGTAATTTATTATCAGGATGATTTGATAGCGTAAATTCTACTTCATCACCAACTCTTGTTCTAATAAAACTTCCAGGTACCGTTCCTCCAAAAGTCCAATAATTATAAGTAACTCCATCAGTCATGGTACCTTCTTTTTCAATGATTTCCATGTTTACTTTCAAGGTTTTAGCAGCTCTGTTTCCAACAGGTGCAGGAACAAAAGGTGGGGCAGTTAATTCTGCATCAATGGTTTCAGTTACGGGGATTAAAGCAGCATCAATTTTCGTGATGTTGGCTTCATTGTTTGAATTACAACTGAAAAATAATGGAATCCATAATAATTGGACTGCCAACAATTTCATTCTTTTACGCTTCATAATTTTAGATTTTTGATTACTTAAATAATTAAGGATTTTTTCTACCTTTTTTTATTTGGGTATAAAAGTATATCTAAGTCTTTTTATAGAAAATGTCCTTTGCAATGTAAATATATGATTTTTATCAGTATCAATTTAGTTTAGGTTAAATATTTGTTTAACAGCGGGTAATGAAATATTCTTGTTTCATTGTTTTGTGATAACATTAAATAAAAACTTATTAAATTTGTATCATGTTAACAAAGTCAAGTAAATATGCATTGAGGGCTGTTTTGTGTTTGGCCATTAATACAGATGAAAAACATAAGATGAGTCCCGCGAGTATTGCCGAAAGAATTGACATTCCTCAAGCCTACTTGGCCAGTATTTTAAAAATGCTGAGTAAAAAAGGTTTGGTTTCTTCAACTAAAGGAAGAAACGGTGGGTTTTACTTAACAAGTGAAAATAAAGCCGCACCATTGATTGATATCATTGAAAATACAGAAGGAATTGCGGGAATTGAAGCTTGTATTATGGGGCTACCAACTTGTAGTAATGAAAATCCTTGCCCCATGCATTATATATACCAACCATTTAAAGTTAAATTTTTAAAGGATTTAAATCAAAGAAGTATCCAAGACTTTGCAAAAGCAATAAAAAGTGGTGAGACAACGATTTTATATGAAGGTGTGAGGAATCATTAGGTAAAATTGGATTAACTTTGCACTTTTATTTTTTATTCATGAAAGCAAATTCAAAATCGGGTCAGGATATTAATGTGGATGATTGTATTGACACTTTAAAAAAATTGTTGGCAGATACCAATCAATTATTTGAATTGCCTGAAGAAAAAAGAGTGTCGCTCATGACACTTGCAGGACAGCTTTCACGTCCTGACAAAACCGAAGCTGTACGCCGAAGAAAAGATGCAAAAAAAGCAGCTAAAAGAAAAATAGTTGAAAGGGAAAAACATGCAAGGAAAGAAACAGGCATTCGAAGTGCAAGAGAGTCAAATGTATTTGTAGCCCCAAAATTTTTGGAATTACCAAAAGAAAGAAAAAATGCCAAATTAGCTTCACCACGTAATTGTTACGTTTGTAAAGCTGAATTTACTGAGTTACACCATTTTTATGATACCATGTGTGAAGCTTGTGGTGATTTTAATTATGCTAAACGTTTTCAAACTGCCGATTTAACAGGACAAGTGGCCGTTGTTACAGGTTCAAGATTAAAAATAGGCTATCATATAACTTTAATGATGTTAAGGTCGGGTGCAACGGTGGTCGCAACCACACGTTTTCCAGTCGACTCGGCACTGCGTTTTTCTAAAGAAGAGGACTTTACCCAATGGGGACATAGGTTACATATCCATGGCTTAGATTTACGACATATACCCAGTGTTGAAATATTTTGTAATTACATTGAATTAAAATATAAAAGACTCGATATACTGATCAACAATGCCGCTCAAACAGTGCGTCGTCCTGCTGGTTTTTTTAAGCATTTAATGGAGAAGGAAAATCTTCCGGTAGAAGAATTGCCAGAATTTGCACAGACCTTATTAAAAGAACATATTAATTGTTTGAATGAATTAAAATCATTGTCAGGCAAAACAATAGACAAAACAAATATGCCCGTTACTTGGCATGGAGAAGCGCCTGGAATTGGATTAAGAGCTTCGGCACAATTATCACAAATACCCTACAGTTTCGACAATTCATTAACTGCAAGTGAAGTGTTCCCTGAGGGGAAATTAGACGCAGATTTACAACAAGTAGATTTAAGAAAAACGAACAGTTGGCGATTAAAACTGGGAGAAATAGAAACCCTAGAAATGGTAGAAGTACAATTAGTTAATGCCATTGCGCCTTTTGTATTGTGCAATCGATTATCTGTACTCATGCGTAAAGAAAATACAGGTCAAAAACACATCATTAATGTGTCGGCAATGGAAGGGAAATTTCATTCCTTTAAAAAAATTGCGCGCCATCCACATACCAATATGGCCAAAGCAGCTTTGAATATGTTGACGCATACCTCCGCTAGTGAATTTGCCAAAGACGGAGTCTATATGAATGCTGTAGATACAGGATGGGTGACTGATGAAGACCCGATTGAATTATCGAAAAAGAAGGAGGAATTACACGATTTTCAACCTCCCCTCGATATTGTTGATGGGGCCGCTCGTGTGTTAGATCCTTTATTAGATGGAATTAACACGGGTAAACATTGGTGTGGCAAATTTTTAAAAGACTATATGCCTATTAGTTGGTAATGATGCCCATGCTGGAATTTTTTCATGAAATTTAACAATTCTTATAGATTTTTTACTACCTTGTTTAAAATCATTAAATTAAAAAGTCATGAAGAAAAAATTACTATTGTTTTTTATTTCAGTCTTACAAGTAGCTTTATTACAAGGGCAAGTAAATCTAACTGTTTCTGCTCCTGCGAATAATGGGTCTACTACTGGACTAAGAGCTCCGAATGGTACATCATCTCAAACTACTTTAAGAGCCCACCTTATTATACCAGCTGCTGAACTCACAGGTATTCCTTCAGGTACAGTTATTGATGAAATAGGTTTTTTGTTGGGAACAGGTGCTACCGGCACTGCTTCAGGAAATATTGAGTTTTATTTAGAAAATACGACTGATGCAACAAATCTAAAATCAACGACTTGGTCCACAGCAATTTCGACAATGACAAGTGTGTATAATTCAACTTATAACATTCCTACTACCGCAGTTTCTGTGGACTTTGCCTTGTCGACTTCTTTTACATACACAGGTGGTGGTTTGTATGTAGCTTACGATTACTTGGGGTCTAATTTTGCCACAACAGGTGCTGTTTATTTGGCTGATAATTCTTTGACTGCAAGTTGTTTTACAGGCGCAAATGCGACCACTACACCAGAAACCACTTTGGGGGCAACCGCTTCTGCTTTCCGTCCTGAAATTAGATTTACTTTCGTAAATCCTTATACAAATGACATGGCTGTACAAGGCCTTTATACTGATAAAGGTAAAATCAATAATTTGATTCAAACCATGACAGAAGCCCATGCGATTTTAAAAAATAATTCTACGACAACCGTCACTAATTTGCCAGTTTCTTTAACAGTTACCGGCGCAAATTCATACTCAGCCACACAAACTATTGCTAGTATTGCACCTGGTGCTATTGATACCTTACATTTCACTAATATTCCAATCGTAAATTTAGGGTCTCAAAGTATCACAGTGTCAGTGCCAAGTGATAACTTGACAAGTAATGATGTGCTCGTTTTTGACCAAGAAATTCTTTGTGATACCATTTCTCATAATAATAATGGACCAATAAATAGTGGAGTAGGATACAATACTGGTACGGGTATTTTGGCAAATATTTATGAAATACCAGCTTCTACTATTCCTATTTATGTTAAAAAATCAACGATAATGATTGCAACTGGGACCGCCAATGTGGGTAATAGCATCAAAGGAGTACTTGTAAATAGTAGTGGAGTGATTGTTGATTCATCAGCAATTCATACTATTACCTCTGCAGAATTAGGTAATCCATTGCATTTGACATTTATAAATGGTAATGTAGATTATTCAGGTCAAACAATTTATGTAGGTATTCGACAACATACACAAACTACGGGTGTAGGATTTTTTCCTTGTGCAACACAAGCTCCTTCAGTAGTAAAGGATAGTGCCTATTTTGGTTTTGGAACCAACGGAGGTTCCTTGGCTTCGTACAATACACTGGGAACTTTTATGCTCGACGCTGTGCTAGCGACAGCTCCGGTAAGTCTGAGTTCAGGTTTTACAAACGATTCAATTTGCGCAGGTACAGCTGTTAATTTAGTGGCTACACCTTTGGGATTTGAAAATTATGCTTTCAATACAAATGGTAGTATGGTCCAAAGTTCAGTTGCAAATAACTATACATTTAATGCAAGTGGGACCACTACATTTAATGCTGTAATCAGTCAAAATGCATGTATGTATGCTACAGACTTAGACTCATTAATTACAACAGTTGATTTTAATGAAACTTTTAACGAATCTATTTGTACTGGCGAAACATATCCTTTTGATGGACAAAATCTTTCATCAACCGGAACCTATACGGCATTGTTCAGTGCAATTGGTGGTTGTGATAGTAATGTGGTGTTAAATTTAACTGTCAACCAAACAAGTTCATTGACTTTAAACGAAGAAATTTGTCAAGGTGATAGCTACAATTTTTCAAATCAAAATTTAACCGTGAGTGGTACCTATGGTTTTACAACTACAAATGCGGTAGGATGTGATAGTGTAATCACTTTGAATTTAACAGTTAATCCAGCTGCTCAAACGGAATTAAACGAAAGTATTTGCGCAGGAACAACTTATTTCTTTAACGGACAAACCTTATCATCACCTGGTGTTTATTACGAGGTCAATACTGGTGCGAATGGTTGTGATAGTGTGGTCACTTTAAATTTATCAATTGAGAATATTGACCCAAGTGTTTCGGTGAGTGGAGATACTTTGACTGCGAACACAGCCAATCCAAATGCCACTTTCCAATGGGTTGATTGCGGAAATAATAATTCACCAATTGCAGGGGCGACTTCAATGATGTTTAAACCAGGGGTTACAGGTTCATATGCAGTTATTATTACTCAAAATGGTTGTACTGCTACCTCACCTTGTAATACTGTTGATTATACCGGACTTTCAGAAGCCTTATTAAAAGCAGTTGAGGTATATCCGAATCCGGCACAATCACAATTATACATCAATCCAAATTCAATGACTTTAAAAGAAATTAAAGTGTTTAATATGGAAGGAAAAGAGATTCTGGTAAAAACGGTTTCACTCAACGGAATCATTCAAATTGATTTGGGTGAATTAGAAAATGGAACTTATATCTTAGAATTTAATACAGCCAATGCTGTTGGAAGAAAGTTATTCGTAAAAGCTTAAAAATAATAAACCATCATAAAAGGCATGCTCAATTGAGCATGCTTTTTTTATGTCAATTAATTCGTCTCAATCATTTTGAAAGCATATTTTTGTTTTAAATTAATATTGATGTTTAAACGCTTTGCTTTTTTTTGTGTGCTTACCTTCTTGTTCAGTTGCCAAAACGAACAATCATCCACCAATTATACTGTGATCGAAAAGGATACCGTTGCTGTAAAATTAGCTGCATTGGAGCTTGATACCAATTCCCTTGAAACAAATGAGAAACAGACTTTTTATTACATAGAAGATTTTGTGAAATTAAATACGAGAAGTAAATTAAAAAAGGCATTTGAAAAAAGTGCGATATTTGATACTGTTGCTTATTATGCTGAAGGGACAGTAAAATTAAATATTTCTAAACTACATTTAAATAATGGTAACACATTACGTTTTGTTTGGGACCAAAACAATGATGAACAATTGAGTTTTATAGAAGCGTCATATTATATCTATTCAGCTGATTTTGAAATTATTGATTCACAAAAAATTAATTCTCAAACTGGTTTGTATGTAGGTATGCCTTTAAAAGCATTAAGAAAATGGAATGAAGCTGATTTTGAATTTTCCGGTTTTGGTTGGGATTATGGAGGAGGTATCATGAGTTCAAAAAATTCAAAATTAAGTAAAATTCCTTTTTATATTACTTTAGGACTCACCCCTATGCAAGGTGATGTGGAATTAATGGGTGATAAAATGTTTCATACAGATGACCCATTGGTAAAAAAATCTAAGATATATATTGAGCAATTCACCATTCACCCAAGCAATTAATGGAAATAGATTTACAATCGAAGAAGGATTTAGAGTTTGATATCGTATGTGATATTTTGGCGGGTTATTGCAAGTCGGAAAAAGCAAAGCACTTATCAAAGCATTTAAAATTCTTTAATGACATTCAAGCCTTAGAAAATGAATTGAAATTAATTGAAGAAATACAGTTAGTTTATCATGACAGTCAATTAAATTTTCCACATTCCAATGCCGAAGATATTGATGATGCCTTAAAAATGTTGCGTATTGAAAATGGGGTGTTGATTTTAGACGAACTAATCAAGGTATTGAACCTGTGTCAAGGTACTAAATTATTAATCCGTTTTTCTAAGCAAAATCAAGTTCAATTTCCGCTAGTTTACAACGCTTGTGCGCATATTAACAGAATTGATGATGTGCTCAATATCATTACCAAAGTTTTGGACCCAAAAAAACTGCAGATAAAAGACAGTGCAACCCAAAGACTACTAGAAATTCGACAACAGCAAAAGTCAAATTACATAGCCATTAATAAAAACTTCGAACGCCTGTTAAGGAATTACCGAGGAGAAGAATTATTGGGAGAAAGTGAAGAAACTCATTTAGATAATAGACGTTTGTTAACCATTTTATCTCAGTATAAAAAAAGAGTTCCAGGAAAAATTCATGGTATTTCGGCAAAGGGTAACTTCACTTATGTTGAGCCCAAGGAAAATGTTCAACTTAATGAAAGCCAAGATCAATTAAGAATAGAAGAAAGACATGAAATTTATTTAATACTTGAAAGCATCACCAACCAATTAAGGGATGAAAAATCTAATTTAGAAGCTTTTCAAAGACTTTTGATTCGCTTTGATGTATTTAATGCCAAGGTGTTATTGGCAGAGTCCTATCAAGGAGTGAAGCCAAAGATTGTCAATGAGCAGAAAATTATTTGGAAAGGGGCAAAACACCCTTTATTACTTAGGCAAAACAATGGTTTGAATTTACCTACTTTGGGTCAAGATATTGAATTAGACAATGAGCAAAGGTTTTTGGTAATTTCAGGTCCGAACGCTGGAGGTAAATCCATCACCCTAAAAACAGTGGGCCTACTTCAAATGATGATACAATGTGGCTTATTTATTCCAATTGAACCAGGGGGAACTTGTGGTTTTTACAAAAGTATTTTGTCGGATATAGGAGATAATCAGTCCATAGAAAATCAATTAAGTACTTACAGTTATCGTTTGAATAGAATGGCATTTTTTTTAAAAGTAGCCGACCCAGAAACATTGTTATTACTAGATGAGTTTGGGAGTGGTTCTGACCCCGAATTGGGTGGTGCCTTGGCAGAAGTGTTTTATGAGGAGCTGTATGCTAAAAAAACTTTTGCTGTTATAACAACCCATTATACCAATATAAAAATTTTAACGGCTACCATGACACATGCTGTTAATGCATGCATGTTATTTGATACTAAAAAGTTAAGTCCTTTATACCAATTGTCGGTTGGGCAACCGGGTTCATCTTTTACATTTGAGGTGGCAGAATTCAATAATATTGAAAAGAGTTTGATTGAAAAAGCGAAACTAAAAGTTTCAGATAATAAAATTAAAATTGATGGCTTAACGGTAGCGCTCCAAAAAGAAAAGTCTAAGTTTAAAAAAATCAATGCTGAACAATTTGCTGCAAATGCCAAAGCAAATAAACAAATTAATCAATTTGAAAAAAAATTAAGTGAATTAACAGAAAAAGCGCAAAAGCAGACTCAATTTTTTGAACAACAAAATAAGTTTGTTAACACAGGTAAAAAAGTGTATGAGTTAATTCAGAAATATAAAAAACACAAAACCAACAAAGCTTTATTCGAAGACTTAAAAAAAATGGTGGCAATTGAAAAATCCAAAGTATTGGCCAAAACAGCCCCAGTTGAATTGAATTCGAAGTTAAAATTGCCAGATTTAGGCAAACCTGTTCAAAAAACTAAAAGTAAAACTGGTGAAACTGACTCGAAGCCCATTGTTGTCAAACCCAAAAAAGCGCTAAAAGTAGGGGATAAAATAAAATTAAAACATCAAAACAAAGAAGGTATTATTCAAGAAATAAATGGCAATAAAATCAAAGTCTTGATGGGTAATTTTATTATTTCAACCAGTTTATCAGAGTTAGCATAGCTTTTAATTAGTAGCCTGATATTGGTCCTTTACATGGGTGTTAATCCATGCCAATGAAGCTTCAAAATTTCTGAAAATGGCATCTTCAAAAATCAAATCAGGAATGATATCAATTCTTTCCATCATAAAGCGAGGTTGTTGGTTTAATCCAACAAATAGCACTTTGATATCATCTTTAGCCAATTTTATCAATATATCTTCCATAGCATACAGCCCAGATTGATCAATATAGTTCATCTTATCTAATCTTAAAATCACGACACTTGCAGTAGACGGAATTTGATTTGATAAGGTTTGAAAATTAGCCGTTGAACCAAAAAACAAAGGTCCTTTTACGTGTTTTATAAAAACTTCTTCTTTTAAAGCAGTCGGGAAATTGAATTCATCATTCCATGATTTTTCTTCAGCAAGTGTTTTTACATCCGAACGTTTTTCAGTTAAGTCACCAATTTTTTTCATGAACATTAAAGAGGCTATCACTAAACCAATACCAACCGCGTATATTAAATCCCATACCGAAGAAAGGATCATCACAATAAACATAATACCAACTTCTGAACTAAATTTAATTGGACCCAATTTCATGTCCTTTGGTAAATATGGGATGGCTTTTAAACCTTTGTAATCCATGACACCAATTCCAACTGTTATTAAAATTCCTGCTAAGACAGCAGCAGGAATTCTTGAGGCAATTGGTCCGATTGAAATTAAAATTATAAACAATAAAACACCCGCTAACATACCCGAGAGTTTGGTTTTACCACCCGCATTGATATTCACCACAGTTCGGATGGTTGCTCCAGCACCAGGTAATCCTCCAAAAATGGCTCCAATACTATTTCCAATCCCTTGACCGATCAATTCTTTGTTTGGGTTGTGTTTTGATTTGGTCATGTTATCAGCTACCACAGAAGTAAGTAAGGAGTCAATTGCCCCTAAAAGTGCCAAAGTTAAGGCCGTAAATATATAAGGTAAAATACTGGCAAGACTGAAACCAGTAAAAATTTCATAGTTTAATCTTGGTAATCCACTGGGTATTTGTTCAATGCTTCGGTAATCTAAGTTAAATCCTATGGCAATGACACTCATTACTATTAACGCCACCAAGGAACTAGGTATTTTGTTTGTAATTCTTTTAAAGCCATAGATGATAAAAATGGTACCTAAAGCGAGTCCTAATTCCAGCCAATTAATTAATTTAATTGCATGTGGCAACACTTTAAAGGTGCCCAATACACCGGATGCTTCTTTTCCCGCAAGGATTTGAGATTCTTTTTCTATTTCTGCCGGGGTAATGCGGTGAGCACGTGCTACTGTTTCTTTGAAATTCTCCAAGACCAATATCCCTTCACCCACTTCTTCTTTTAATATATTTTCAAGCATTAACTCTTCAGCTTGAGGTTTAAATGAGTCGACAAATGCTTTGTCTTCTTTTGGATAATAACCAACCGCAGGTAATATTTGAGTGACTAGTATGATGATTCCAATGGCGGTCATAAAACCAGAAACCACAGGGTAGGGGATGTAGCGAATATACTGACCAATACCCAGTATGCCCAATAAAATTTGCATAAAGCCAGCCAATAAGAAAATGGTTAAAATTACTGGTAATGCCTTGGTAATATCACCATCATTCACTGCAATGATACCAGCTATAAGCACCATACTCACGGCTGTCATTGGAGCAGTTGGTCCCGATATTTGCGTAGCGGTACCACCAAATAAAGCTGCGAAAAAACTAACAAAAATAGCACCGTATAAACCAGCACTAGGACCTAAGCCCGAGCTTACCCCAAATGCTAAAGCCAATGGCAAGGCAACGATACCTGCTGTAAGACCGCCAAATAAATCTCCTTTGAAATGTTTAAAATTAAATCCTCCAATCATATACTACTAAAATAACCCTAGCAATATCCTCAATCTATTTGAAAGGAGCAAATAAAAAAGGGATTCAATTTGAATCCCTTAACTTAATTTATATTTTGATAGTTTGCTGCTGTTATGATTATAGCAGCTTAGTTTTTGTCGAAAAAAGTAACTACACCAGTATCAACACTGTAGTTTGCTCCAACAATTTCTATTTCACCATTTTTTTCCATTTCTGCTAATAACGGACTTTGGACCCTGATTTCATCAATAGAATGATTTACATTTGCAATTGAAACTTCTTCAATTTCAACAGGTGTCAAGTTCGTTTTTGCCGGATGAATTTTATCAACTGAAGGCATTATCTTTGAAAGTAAGGATGTAATGTTTCCTAATTCAACACGTTGACAGGCTGAAGTGACTGCACCACATTTGGTATGTCCCATCACCACTACAATTTTAGAACCAGCCACTTTACATGCGTACTCCATTGATCCCAATACATCTGCATTAATTACATTTCCAGCAACTCTTACACTGAAAATATCGCCAATTCCTTGGTCAAAAACTAATTCCGTTGGCACCCTTGAATCTATACAACTAAGAATAACTGCAAAAGGGTATTGTCCAGTACTGGTTTCTAAAACCTGAGATTGCAAGTTTCTTTGTGCTTTTACATTTTCAACAAACCTTTTGTTTCCATTTACTAAAATGCTGTGCGCAGCTTCCGGTGTCAAATTTTCTTGAATTTCTTTTGTTTGTGTTCTCATATTTTTATAATTAATTTGATAATTTGAAATGTTGTAGTGGACTTTTAGATTTTGTTTCATCAAGCCCTTTTACGATTAATTTTATTTCCCTTGCTTTTGCATTGATGGCAAAATCTTCAAATATTTCAATCACATCATGATGAATGAATTGTGTTTTAGATCCATCAATTACTACATGCGATTGGTCAGGTATTTGACTTAAGGTATTTAATACCGAAGCCTTGTTTAAAAAAGTAACATCTTCAGATAAAGTAATGGTATATTGTTTTGTCTTATTGTCAATCATATTACCCGATAGTTCAAAAGGCACTTTAAAGTTGTTTCTAAGAATAATAAAGATTGCCACGATAATTCCCATGCCAATTCCCATCAATAAATCCGTTAATAGAATCCCGATTACAGTTACTAGGAAAGGCAAAAATTGCCCCCAACCTTGTTTATACATTTTTTTGAATAAAGCTGGTTTAGCTAATTTATAACCCACCACAAATAAAATTGCTGCTAAGGTTGCAAATGGAATCATATTTAAGACAAATGGAATGGTAATAATGCTGATTAACAACAAAAAGCCATGAAGAATAGTTGATGCCTTGGTTTTACCACCCGCTTGTTGGTTGGCAGAACTTCGAACAATAACTTGCGTGACTGGTAAGCCACCGATTAATCCTGAAATAAAATTACCAATTCCTTGTGCCCTTAATTCCCTGTTGGTTGGTGTAACTCTTTTTAAATCATCTTGTTTGTCGGATGCTTCCACACATAATAGTGTTTCTATACTTGCAATTACTGCGATTACAATTGCAGTAATATAAACCTGTGGGTCTTTTAATGCACTAAAATTTGGACGTTTGAAATTTGACAAGAAATCACTTGTTGAAGTAGCAATGGGCAAATCAACTAAATGATCTTTGGCTATGGCTAAATTCGCATTTCCTTTAAAAAGAATGGTCAATACAATACCAGAAATTACTGCTAATAATGGTCCAGGTATGAGGCTTAAAATTTTATTGTTTTGAATGAATTTCATTTGCCATCCAATGAGAATTATCAAAGAAATAGCAGTAATAATCATGACCCCTGGACTGACAAAATCAAGCATGTTGATTAATTCTGAATAGGTATTTTCATTGTCCTTTTGTAAAAATTCAAAGTCTCCTTCTGGGTCTTTATCGTAACCAAAAGCATGAGGGATTTGTTTTAAAAATATTAAAATACCGATACCAGCAAGCATACCATGTATGACTGAAGATGGAAAGTAATAGGCAATAATTCCTGCTTTTAGCATGCCCATTATTACTTGGATAATTCCAGCAAGCATTACAGCTACAAGAAATATCTCAAAACCACCCCCTTCGAGTCCGCCAAAACCTTTTATGGCTTCGAACACAATCACCGCTAATCCTGCCGCAGGCCCACTCACTCCTAGCGGCGACCCACTCAAGGATCCTACTACCACACCTCCAATAATTCCGGCAATAACACCTGCCAAAGGTGGTGCTCCAGAGGCCAATGCAATTCCTAAACACAATGGCAATGCCACAAGGAATACAACAATACTGGCAGGTATGTCTTTATTTAAATGTTTTAATGGGTTTAAATTGTTACTTTTTGAGTGCATAATGTTGTTTGAGTTGTAGTTATTTAATTGCTTTAAAGATTAAGTCTGTATAAAAGTCAGCTATGATAGACTTGCTATCATTCGCATCAGTAGCTTTTGGAAAATGAGATGCAAAATGTGACTGCTCAATCGCCCCATCTACCATGGCAAAAACTAACATGTTGGGGTATTGATATGCAGGGTTGATTTCGGTAATCATGGCACTTACTCTTTCAATTATTTGTTTGAAAGGACGGAAATGACCTTTTTCATTGTGCTCATCAACTGTTTTATTGTGTGAAACTTTAATTGACTCGGCAACAATTATTCGATTCAATATGACCTCGTCAATATGTTGAAAAGTATTATCAGTTTCAATTGGACTGCACAAAAGTGATATCGCATTTTTTAATTTGTCAACGCTTGAAGTATTGTTGATTGTAC
>CBDUKB010000027.1:0-21244 GCA_965367695.1 uncultured Putridiphycobacter sp. | reverse complement strand
ATACCTTCATCACTTAAAGTACCTTTTAATAAATCTATGATAGAAGATAAATAGTCGCCTAAAAAAACAAAATCAACACCCGAAGTTTGATGCAGTTTTTCATGTACCACCGCAATTGCTTTAATCCTATTTTTCGTTTCATTAAACATTTTTAATGATTCTTCATCTGTTATATAATGTGCCTGAAGATTGATTAAGCTGGATATTAATTGAAGGTTATTTTTCACTCTGTGATGGATCTCTTTTAATAGGAGAGATTTTTCTTTTAGCGATTTTTTAATTTCAATTTGAATTTTTTCACGTTCAAAGAATAATGGAATTTCATATTTAAACGATTTGTTAATCTTTGATTCTTCTTGTTCTATTATAGACTGGATTTTATTTGTAGGTGCCATAATGAAAGTACAATTTTCATCTCCTTTTGCACGACAAGTTATCTCTACAGCGGTTAATTGCACACCATAACTTTGTTCACACCAACCAGAAGAATAACCTGCATTCATGATGCAAACAGGACTTCTAGATTCCCTATTGTTTTTAATCCAAGTGTCTGCCTCAAAAGAATGAGGATGATTGTATTTTAAATAGAAGTTTTCATCCTTAGTTGGATTTGCCTCCAATATTTCTACTGATGACCATCCAGCATATGCAAAATGAACCGGGCCAGCAGCCATTTTTAATAATGGAGATTTGAGGTCTAGCTTTCCATGAATATACTTAGCGTCTTGCAAGCCTATTACATGCGAAATATCAAATAAAAAATTACGCCCAATCTTAATGGCTTCTTCATCTCCTTTATTGGCATATAATAATTTTATCTTATTATAAAAATCGATAGTAAGGGAAGATGCCCTCATTAGCACATATCTTTCACCCCCAATATTTATGGATGCGTTTTGTGGGTCAAAAGACATATTTTGAAAATAATTTCCAATTAATGTTTCAGCATCATCAAAGAAAGAACGCATTTCTTCAGGTACTTTTACCGTGTCACCATTTTTGGTTGAATTGGCATTTTTGAGAATTTGGATTTCCTCTTCTAATTTTTTAATTCTTTCTTGAAGAATTTTATTATCGTTTAAAAGGGATTCATTTTTATTCAAGAGAAAAGGGTTATTAACCCTTTAAATATACAGACTTTTTTGCTACCAAATCCTAAAATCCAACGCTAAGTTTTGTAGCCTTGAATTGGGTACTTGTTTCCCATGGGACAAGGCTTTCACCTTTTCAATGGTATAGGTTTGCAATTCAGTCAAGTAAATTTCTCCATCCTTATTTAAGTCAGCATAACCTTCTTTTAAACCGCTTAACAAGCAATAAGAAAATAGGCCGTTTTTCCATTCATCACTTTCTAAAGCAAATTCGGCACCACCTGCACTTGAAATAACAGTTGCACCCGTTCCTCTTCTTAAATCATTAAATAACTCATTCATAGCTTTACTCGGACTGGCAGAAGCATTGGTTTCGGCTACTGCAGCACCTGCCGAACGGAAACTGACATCATTGATTTCAACATCCTCTTCTTCGGCAAAAAACACCTCATCTTTTTCAACTTCACCACTGTGACAAGTATCCATAATCAAAATCTTCTTTTTAGCTTTGATGCCATCCAATAGACTTTCTAAATCTTCATAAGCCATTCCCTTTAATTTTGGATTGTTAAATACCATGGGATGAGTGGCGAAATAGTAATCAAAATTTTGGTCTAACACGCCGTGACCAGCCACAAAAACTATAACAATATCATTAATTTTAGCTTGACTTAAAAAGGCTTTTAAAGCCAAAACATTTGCTGTATTCACTTCATCATCCGTCAATATTTTTGTGTTTACGGACTGATAAATACCCTTTTCATTGGTCTTAAAAAAGGCATCTAAATCTTTGGCATCTTTGGCTGCATAATTTAAATTATATTGGGCATCAGCATATTTTGAAGTCCCTATTGTTACAATATAAATACTTGGCTTTTGAGCTTCTTGTACACTTTCAATAAACAAGGTTTCTAATAAACTCTCAACCCCGTTTTTATTTCTACAAGCCACTTGAATTTTATTAGTTCCGCTCACTAAATCAACTTTTGCGGTAGCAGATGCTTTTGTTTTTCCACCCAAAGTTTTTCCTGCCTTTCCATAAAGTGGCACATGATTGACCCAAATATTGTAGGATTGTAGCCCCAATTGATCATCCATACTTATGTTCAAGGAAATTGTACTACTGTTTACAATGGCTTGAAGGGTCGATTTATTGGTCACTTTTGTATTCGGTACTTTGGTGAAGTCAGCTGATGCTTTTGGGTTAATACCCAACTTTACAATTCTTTTTTCATAAGCCCTTTCATATAAACTGATCAAGTTTGCATCATCACATTCCAATTTTTTTAACACTAAATCAGGTCGGTTATAGATGGCATCAAATTGTTCAAAAGGATATGCTTTGTTACCTATTCTAAAAGTCACCAAATCATACCCTTGCTTATTTACTTTGTAATAATTTTCATGGGTTTTAATAATCGAATTTTCTCCATTGCTCACTAACATAATATCTTCTTCTCCAGTGGCTGGATCTAAAATAAAAAACTGCCCATTGGTTAAGGTTACACCAATTTTGCCATTTGATTTAGACGCTACATTGGTGACCATATAGGGTTTTAATCGGATGCTTTTTACCACTTTTTTAGTGTTTACATTTTCAAAATAAAGGAAATCATCTTCAATGGCGGCAATGTAATCACAAGGCTTACTAATTGGCAATGCGTGCCCCTTAATTGTAGCGGCATTGTCGGCAAATAAATCGAATGCTTGGGTATTATACACTTTTAAACCTGCCATGGTGTTCACAATTAATGAACTACCATCTGCAGAAAAATTAACAAAAGGACCTTGTGCATAACCAAGATTTCCAGGCAATACATTGGTAAAAACCAAAGACCAAGTACCAACTCGCCAAACATAGGTTTTACTAGTGTTAAAACATACTGCCAAATACTTACCATCAGGAGAAAATGTAGCTGACTGTGCTTCATATAAATATTTTAACCCTTCACTTGGAGAAGGGGTTGATAGCTTTCTCACAAAATCACCAGTACTTAAATTGATGATAGAAACAGCGGAGTCACCTGACCCTAAAACAGCCATATAAGCATCATCTTTATCGGTTACTATTTGGTTGATATTGGGTTGGTATGAAAAAATCGTTCTTAAAGGCTCAGGTTTTCTATTCTGCATATCATACTGACGGATTTCATCATGCCTTAATTTGGTAAATAAATAGTTACCTGTTTGCGAATATAAAAGTAAATCTTTTTCAATGGCGGTCCTTTTCAAAACTGCACTTGCCACTGATTTCATATCAGAATCTCTAGTTAAAGCACCAATATCTCCATTAGCAACCATCCTTGCTTTGTCTAAAAATTTTGCCCCTTTTTTAAGGGTGATGTTTTTTTGACGTGGTGGAATTTCTCTTTTCGCTTCTGGTAATTGATAATCTCCAAAGAGGGAAGCTGTATTTAAGTCCCAAAAACTAAGCATATTTTCATCTCCCAACATGACTAATTTATTTTCTGTCGGGTGAAAATCGAAGGTGTAAATTGGATTCACTTCTCCTTTTAAATCTTGAAAGAAAACCCCTCTTTTTAAATCCCACAACTTCACAACCGAAATACCCTTTCTACCTTTGATACTTTGAACATAGCTACTTCCTGAACTAGCTAGAATGGATCCGTCGGGTGATATTTTAACTGCTGAAATGGGAGCGTTGTCGTCTTCAGAATTCCCCCTAAAAGACTGTAACTCTATTCCTTCAAAATTAAATAACTTAATGGTTCTACTGGCATTGGTAATGGCATACAGTTTATTTTTAATGTCAATATCAAAAGCGTTGATAAGTAAACTCCCTGTTTTCTGTTGTTTACTTTCTTCTAGGTTTTCTAAGTTTAAAAAATTTACTTTCCCTTCAGAACCAATTGTAATAATTTGCTTGGTACCTGGGTCAAAATCAAACCCCACTATTGACAATGGATGTACTTTCTTTTTAATCAAAACTGCTTTAGTCTTGGTGTCGTAGATTGATAGATTTCCAGCAGCTTGAGAAAATCCTATATATTGCTGGTATCGTTTCAAATTTATAATCGAACCTTCGCTAAGGAACATTGCCGTTGGATTTGCCAAATCATTTACATTCCATGTAACAATTGAACCATCTTCATGTCCAGTATAAAAAATGCCATTTTCAATTCGGGTCATATCATTCACAATGTCAACCGTAGTGATTGAATCAGCAATTTCCCATTGAAGTATGTCCCAAATAATTACTTTTTTATCAGCTCCTCCACTAATTATTTTTGTGCCAACTTCGTTAAAATGAATGGCATTTACATCTCCTTGGTGACCTGAAAGTGTACCAATAATTTTTCCGCTGACAATGTCCCAGACTTTTATGTCGTTGTCCCCTTTGCCACCAACAGCCAATAAAGTACCATCAGGGCTGTATGCTATCACAGAAAAAACACCATTTGACTTCTGTTGGGTGATCACTTCAATGTCTTGTGCCTGAATATTGGTTACTACCAACAATAGGGCTGAAAATAAAAATATCCTTAAAATGCTCATAAATCTGTCATTATACCTAACAAAAATACAATTTTTAAACTTAAAGTAGAACATTTTCAAGAGAATGCTAAAAGAAATGACTTCTATTAGAAAGCCGTGTTAATTTGAAAGTATTTCTGTAAATTTGTACCATGGAAATGCCAATAGTAAATAAAATAGAAAAGGCGAATATTCAACAAATTGATTTAATTGATTTTGTTGCCAAATCTCCTATTTTACTTTTCGACTTGAAGCCAGGGTTGTGGCAAGAAATGGTCATCAAAGAAAAAGAATTCAGGTCTTTTGTCAAAGATACCAATTGGGAGGACTATAAAGGAAAAACAGTGGGCATTACTTGTTCCGTTGATGCGATCATCCCTGCATGGGCATATATGTTAGTAAGTGTGGAGTTGAAGAAAGTAAATGCCAATATTTTTTATGGAAACCAGCAAGAAGTAGCAGCCCAATTGTTTTTTGAAAATTTGAAAAACATTGATTTGGGCCCATTAAAAGACCAAAGAGTAATGGTTAAAGGCTGTTCCAACATTCCCAATCCAACCAAAGCCTATATTGAATTGACTAATATCTTGGTCCCTCATGTTAAAAGTTTAATGTTTGGGGAGCCTTGCTCCGCAGTACCCGTTTTCAAAAATAAATAATTGCCTAAATCGTAACTTTAATAGGTAACTTCGTTATTTGTTTTACCTTCTTTATTCTATGCATAAATTTTTAACTTGTTTTATTATTTTCAGCGCATTCTTAGGGTTCAGTCAAAGTGATCAGATAGCCGCTATTTTAAAACAAGACCGGGAACAAATTGCTAGGGTAGAAACAATTGAGTCGGACAAAATCACTTATATCTCATCCGATTTTGCAGGGGCAAATATCAAAACCATCAATTTAAGGGACAAGGTGAAGAAATTAGAAATTCTCAAGGTATATTATGTTTATACGGCCTATAAACGCAGTCAAAGTTTTAACCAATTAGCACTCGACCAACAACGATTCAAACAATTAAGTGAAGCCTATCCTGAACTTTTCGAAACTGATCAAATTGAATGGGAAATATTGGAGCAAACCAAATTGAATGATTACACCTTAGGCGACAATTACTTTCATGGTTTCATTATTGTCCACCGACCTTTGCCCACTGAAGCAAACAGATTAAAAGAAATTCATTTGATCAATCAATATTTCGATCATCCAGATGAACCATTACCATTTGAATCCGAAGATCCCATTGCGGCTTCCTTAAACTTGAAAGAAACTACAACGGTGAAAGCTGTCTTTAATGAAGAAAGAAGCGAAGCTGCATTTCAAGGTGGTGACCAGGCCTTGTTTGAACACATTCAAGTGAACCTAAACACCCCCGCTGATGTTTGGCAAGACCGTCAAGATCTTTGGGTAAAATTTGATTTGAGCATTGAACAAAATGGTGAAGTTGGAAAAATTGATTTCAAAGAAACATACAGCAAGGACGTCCAAAATTCCATTTCATCAGCCGTTTCAAAAATGCCAAAATGGGAACCCAAATCATTAAATGAATTCCCAGTAAAAGACACCATACAGTTTGAGTGGCGGGTGAGTTATTCCCCAACTGTAAAGGGACTTTTTTTGAAAAATGGAAAAGCGCCGATTTTAGATCATACTTCCAATAGTATTGCAGGATCATCTGGTAGTAAGGAAGCAGTAAGTCCCTTATTTATTCAAGAATCACCCGTTTTTAAAGCCTTCGATTCAATAGGGACAAATGGAAAAATGGCATTGGTAATGGATGTAACAGGCAGCATGCAAAACAATATAGTATCCGTTTGTTATTGGTTGAAACAACATGAAAATAATTTACCTTTTAGCAGTTTTACTGCTTTTAACGACGGTGATGGCATGGATGATAATTTAAAGGAAATTGGTGGCACCAAAGGAATATACTTTACTAGTTTTTATGCCGAATATCCTGAAACCATCAAGACCGCCATGCTCAATGGAAATGGAGGAGATTATCCAGAAAACGACATTGAGTCTATTTTATATGCCATTCACAAAGATCATCAAGCAACAGAAGTGTTGCTCGTTGCTGATAACATGTCGGAGATCAAAGATTTTGAACTACTCAAACAAATTGATATGCCAGTTTCTATCTTACCTTGTGGTTTGACAAGGGCTGTGCAACAACAATACTTAGATTTAGTTTATCAAACCGGGGGGAAAATTTATTATGCGAACCAGATTATAGATTTAAAAAATATCAAAAAAGGTGATACTTTCCAGCTTAAAAAAACGAATTATCGATTTAATGGAAAAATATTTGAACTTGTAAAATAATCCGATAATCCTTCATTGAAGTGAATGTAGGTATTTAGTATCAGCTGAAAATTTCACATCACAGATGCAGTTTATCAAGTTACTTGCTTTGAAAAATTGGCAAAATTGCCTATTTTTGCACTTCATTCAATTCAAAACATATGGGAACCAAAAACGAATCAATTTTAGCAGACGTAGATACAAAGTTTAAAACTGAAGTATTGGCTGATTATAGACTTGCTAGGATTTCTCGTGAAACCTCTTTGTTGGGGAGACGTGAAGTACTTTCAGGGAAGGCTAAATTTGGGATTTTTGGTGACGGAAAAGAAGTGGCCCAATTGGCCATGGCAAAGCAATTTAAAAATGGGGATTTCCGTTCGGGCTATTACCGTGACCAAACCTTTATGATGGCCATTGGGGCCTTAACTGTCAAGGAATATTTTGCAGCTTTATATGCCCATACCGATATTGATAAAGAACCAGCTTCAGGTGGACGTCAGATGGGCGGTCACTTTGCAACACGTTCATTGAATGAAGATGGTACTTGGAAAAATTTAATGGCGCAAAAAAATAGTTCTGCTGATATTTCTCCAACCGCTGGTCAAATGCCACGTCTTGTTGGTTTGGCTTTGGCTTCAAAAATGTACCGTCAGAATGAAGCATTGCACAACATGACCAATTTCACAGACAAAGGAAACGAAGTTGCTTTTGGAACCATTGGTGATGCCAGTACCTCTGAAGGACCATTTTGGGAATCAGTGAATGCTGCAGGTGTTTTACAAATTCCTTTCGCCATTTCTATTTGGGATGATGGATATGGAATCTCTGTTTCAAGAAAATACCAAACAACTAAAAATAGTATCTCAGATGCTTTATCTGGCATGCAAAGAACGGAAGAAGTTCCAGGATACGAAATATTCAAAGTAAGAGGATGGGACTATCCAGCCTTGATTGAGACTTATGAAAAAGCGATTAAATTATGTCGTGAAGAACATGTACCAGTAATGATTCATGTTGTAGAAGTCAATCAACCACAAGGTCATTCGACTTCAGGATCTCATGAGCGATATAAATCTGAAGAACGTCTAAAATGGGAGAAAGATTTTGACTGTATTGAAAAGTTTAAAGCATTTATTTTAGATGCTGAAATTGCCAATGCTGCTGAATTAGAAGAGATAGAAAAAGAAGCAAAAAAACAAGTGGCTGCTGAAAAAAGAGAAGCTTGGACGGAGTTTTTAAATGAATTAACAACAGACTTAAATATAGCTTTACCTTGGTTAGAAACTATTGTCTCTGAAAGTGCAAATGCTGTATTTGCACAAAAAGCCTTAGATGCTTTAAAAGCTGAAATGAATCCCATTAGAAAGGACATTATTTCAACTGCTAAAAAGATTTTACGTTTAACCGCTGGAGAAGATTCAACAGCTAAAACAGAACTTAAAAACTGGTTAAACGCATTGAAAGAAGTAAACACCGACCGTTATTCATCACATTTGTATTCTCAATCTGCAGAGTCGCCTTTATTGGTGAGCAGAAAAGCTCCTGAATATCCTGCTGAGCCAGAAATGATTGATGGTCGTTTAATTTTAAGAGAAAATTTTGATGTCATGTTTAACAACCGCCCAGAAGTATTAACTTTTGGAGAGGATACTGGAAAAATTGGTGGTGTAAACCAATCCATGGAAGGCATGCAAGAAAAATATGGTAAACTGCGCGTAACTGATACAGGAATTCGTGAGTGTACCATTATTGGACAAGGAATTGGAATGGCCATGCGTGGTTTAAGACCGATTGCGGAAATTCAATACTTAGATTATTTACATTACGCCATTCAATTATTGAGTGACGATTTAGCCACAGTTCAATACAGAACAAAAGGTGGTCAAAAAGCACCTTTAATTATCAGAACAAGAGGACACCGTTTAGAAGGTGTTTGGCATTCTGGCTCCCCAATGGGCATGATTATCAATGCAATTAGAGGGGTTCACGTATGTGTGCCAAGAAACATGACCAAAGCGGCTGGATTCTACAATACACTCATCAAATCGGATGATCCGGCCTTGGTGATTGAACCATTAAATGGCTATAGAAATAAAGAAGCAAAACCGACTAACTTCGGTGAATTCTGTGAACCGTTAGGTGTGCCAGAAATTACAAAAGAAGGGACTGACGTCACTTTGGTTTCTTATGGTTCTACTTTCAATTTAATTGCAGAAACAGTTAAACAACTAGCAGAAGTTGATATCTCTGTTGAATTGATTGATGCACAAACTTTATTGCCTTTTGATGTCAATCACATGATTGCAAAATCATTAGAAAAGACTAATAAATTAGTGATTGTTGATGAGGATTGTACCAGTGGTGCTACTGCTTATATGTTAGATCAAATTTTGGTGAAACAAAAAGGTTATTACCACTTAGATTCTGAACCTGTAACGATTTCAGCTCACGATCACAGACCAGCATATGGTACAGATGGTGATTACTTCTCGAAACCAAATAACGAAGATGTTTTCGAACAAGTTTATGCCTTGATGAGAGAATCTAATCCAGCAAAATACCCTGCGTTATATTAATTGAGTACAAGGTAGCAAGTAGTTAGTAGCAAGACTATTAAATTAAAGGTAATAAGTTATTAGTCACTACTAATCGTAGCAAGTAGCAAGTACTAAGAATAGAGACCAGTGATTTTGATGTCCTTTTGGCTATTATCCAATATGCTGTAAATTAAGTAAAAGAAGAATGTTTTACTTGATACTTTGTACTAAATAATTAATACTTTACATTAAATACCTGATACTCCTTTACACTTTCTCGTACCCTTCTAAGTTAGTCAACCCCCAGTTTTCCATTTCTTCTTCGGACCATAATTCAGGGAAAAAAATTCTTCTTTGGTATCGAGGGTGCATGTATTTATGCCAATCGCTTCCACCAGTGGCAGCAGCGTTACCTTTTCCACTGTCTAAATATTTTGCAGCAGCATCATAATGGTGCATTACCCATTTAATATTTACAGTATGGTCGTAATGACGCATAGCGTTGATCAAGGCGTTGTTCTCTTGAAAATCTTTTGGCAAGGCTTTGAATTTAGTCCATAAATTCACTAAATTATAGTCTTTCATCCACTCAATTAACTCAATTTTATATTTGGCTTCAAAATTACTTAAAAGCTTGTTTTTCTTTCCCGTTTCGTGGTTTTTACCAGCAGCCTGCCAATACATGTGCTCAAAAGCGTGTTCGTAAGGTGTATTTCTATCAATGCCCTTTCTAAACCTATAATCAATCAGGTTAATTAATTCCGTAGATGCAATTTCTATTTTTCGATATTGGGCCGATTGAAATCCACTTGCTGGTGTCAAAGTATCTCTAAACTTCATATACTGCTCCACTTCCATTCCATCTCCCATTACTGTAAATGAATTAGCCAATACATCAAAGTAACGACTCACACGCATGAGGTGCATCACAAATTTATCAGGTTGAATGTCTTCAGTATGCGAAATTTGACCCATCTCCCACAGAATCATTTTAAACAACAATTCATTGATTTGATGGTACATGATAAATACCATTTCATCTGGTAATTGGGTCCGTTGTGTTTGTAACCCCAATAAAGCGTCTACTTGAATAAAATCCCAATAAGTCATGGGCTCCGCATGCAATAAACCACTTAAATGCACATTGGGATCTTGGCCCATTGCGGTATATTTTTCGTCTATTGCTTTTAATATTTCTTCTCTTGTCATAGTTTAGATTTTAGACCACTGCGCTGCTAGATACTAGACCGCCTTGCTGTTAGATTTCATGCTAGATTGCTTCGCTGCTAGCTGCTAGAATTTTGTTTCAAGGCTAGATAACAATGCGTTTTGCATATATATTCTAGACTTTTGATTATTAAATATTTAAAGTTTTGTCATTCGATTATCACCCCCTCCTCCTTTGGCTTTGTATAGCAGTTGGCGGAAAACATTTTTCACCAAGACCCACTGACTGAGCGAAGTCGAAGGCAGTAATAACATTAGGACAAGGGAGACTTCACATTCAAATAATCGGCAACACCGTTTAAGAGATTTACTTTGTAATTGATATGGTGATTAATGACTAGCATTAACTCAAAACTTTTTTATCCTTAAAAATACTGTGAATTAAATCATCCACTTTACCTTCATTCATCATGGTTTCAATGTCGTGTTGTTTCATTAAGTCCTTCATGTATACATCTTGCTCCATCCCCTTTTTCCATGCTTCAGAATACCTGATATTACTAAAAGTTACTTGTGAGTATAGTGGCATGTAATGGTCGGGATAGAGCTCTTGAATCCGTCTTTCAAATTTTTTCTGTAATAAAAACTGAGGATCTCCGACAAAATCACGCATCACATAATAATTGTGAACTGATAAGTCTTGCACTGCATCACCATCTGGTTTTCTCAATACTTGATATTCTTCAAACACTTTTTCCCAATCTTCATTGTGCTTTTGCATCAATTCCCACATCACAGTACAATCTTCAAAACCAGAATTCATTCCTTGTCCATAAAATGGAACTGTTGCATGCGCTGCATCACCCATTAAAGCAACCTTTCCAACGGTCCATGGGTAACACCTAATAATTACCAAAGAAGCCAATGGATGGTCTTCCCATGAATCACCAACTTCAGGCATTAGGGCGTAGAAGTCAGGGAACTTTGTCTTGAAAAAATTATTGACCGCTGCTTTAGAATTTAATTTATCAAAGGAATCTTCGTACCCTTCAAAAGGCATGAACAATGTACAAGTATAAGAACCATCTTCGTTTGGCAAGGCAATTAGCATGTATCGGCCCCTCGGCCAAATGTGTAAGCTGTTTTTATCTAATTGATGGGTGCCATCTGGATTTGCCGGCAATAAAATTTCTCGATAACCATCCGCCACATATTTTTGAGAATAATCAAATCTTGGTGACTTTTGCATGGCCTTTGTTCGAATGGCTGAAAAAGCGCCATCTGTAGCAAATACAACATCAGATTGGTGAGAAAATTTTTCACCAGTCAACGTATTTTCTAAATGAACGATTCCTTTTTTTAAATCAGCACCCGTGCATTTATGGTTATAATGAATCACCGCACCACCTTCATTTTCGGCCATGTCCATTAATGTACAATTAATACCTGCCCTTGACACTGAATAAATGGCTTCTCCATCTAATCCATAGGGCTGAAAGGTCAGGTTACTATCTAAATCATGCATGGTCCGCCCGAACATTGGAATGGCAATTTTTTCAATTTCTTTGTCAATTCCTACTGTTTTGAAAGCTTTCCACCCACGAACCGACAAGGCCAAATTGATAGATTTTCCAGCAGCAATATCTGCTTTTCTTAAATCAGATCTATTTTCAAAAATGGTGACTTTATATCCTGCTTTTGCTAAATATACTGCCCATAACGACCCTACTAAACCGGCCCCAACAATAGTTGCTGTTTTCATAAATTATGCTTTTAATGCTGGTTTATCCATAACTGTTCCGCATGACTTGCAAGTGACCAATTCAGGTGTTGCGTAAAAATTATTTAAAATCTTTGGCAATTGCTCCACTATGTCTCCTAAGTGAAAACTCTGTTTGTGTAAAGGTTCATTACAGTTTTCACAAAACCACATGCAATAATCTAATTCTTCTGGGGTACGCATACGCTCAATCACTAATCCAACTGTGTTGGCTGGTCTTTGAGGAGAGTGTGGCACGCGCGGCGGCAATAAAAAAATGTCACCTTCCTTAATCTCAACCGTCCTAATTTTACCATTTTCAACTATTGGCAAGGTAATATCTCCTTCAATTTGGTAAAAAAACTCTTCTCCTTCATTGTAATGAAAATCTTTTCTTGCATTCGGACCACCTACTACCATAATGATAAACTCTGTGTCTTTGTACACTACTTGATTGCCCACTGGTGGCTTAAGTTTATCCCGATTATCGTCGATCCACTGCTTAAAATTAAATGGTGGTAAAATCATGTTTTTTAGTTATTAGTTTATAGTTAAGCGTTATTAATTGTGAGCTGATGGCAGGGAGTTTTTAGTTTTGAATTTTTTGAGTCATTCCCCCCTGTTCTCATAACTAATAACTAGTAACCATTAACTTTTTATAGTGTTCCTCTTTTTGCTTGTTCTCTTTCAATTGATTCAAATAGGGCTTTAAAATTACCTGCCCCAAATCCTTTAGCGCCCATTCTTTGAATGATTTCAAAAAACAAAGTTGGTCTATCTTCAACAGGTTTGGTGAAAATTTGTAATAAGTAACCTTCTTCATCAGCATCAATCATAATACCAAGGGCTTTCAATTTTTCAATATCTTCCGCTAGTTCGTGATTGTGTTCTTGTAATCTACCTGGAACCGCTTTGTAATACTCCTCAGGAGGCGTCGATAAAAACTCTATTCCTCTGGCACGCATTTGCGCGACCGTATCCAAAATATCATTGGTCGCCATGGCAATGTGTTGCACACCTGCGCCTTCGTAAAAATCAAGGTATTCCTCAATTTGCGACTTCTTTATGCCTTCGGCTGGTTCATTGATTGGAAATTTAATCCTACCATTCCCATTACTCATCACCTTACTCATTAAGGCAGAATATTCTGTCGTAATTTGTTTGTCGTCAAAAGAAAGGAAATTTACAAATCCCATTACATCTTCGTACCATTTTACCCAAACATTCATTTGGTTCCAACCCACATTACCTACCATATGGTCGATAAATTTAAGTCCCGTTGGTGCTGGATTATAATCAGACTCCCATTTAACGTACCCAGGTAAAAATTCTCCTTTGTAGTTTTTTCTTTCCACAAACATGTGCACTGTTTCACCATATGTGTAGATTCCAGCTCTAACTACCTCACCATGTTCATCTTTTTCTACTGTTGGTTCCATGTATGATTTAGCACCACGTTTGGTAGTCTCTTCCCATGATTTTTTTGCATCTTCAACCCAAAGCGCCACTATTTTTACACCATCACCATGTTTAGCAAGGTGTTCATTCATCCATGATTTAGAGTTTAAGGGTGTCGTCAATACAATTCTTATTTTGTCTTGTTTCAGCACATAAGAAGCATAATCTTTACATCCTGTTTCTAATCCTTTATATGAATGCGATTGAAATCCAAAAGCGGTTTTATAAAAGTGAGCAGCTTGCTTGGCATTTCCAACAATAAATTCTACATAATCTGTTCCTAATAAGGGTAAAAAATCTTGTGCTCCTTCAAATATTTTTTCTAGTCCGTATTCTACGTTTTTTATTTTACTCATAATATTTTGTTTTGATATGACAATTTCATTTCACTGAAATCATCAATAATTCAATTTTTTCGTTTTTTAATCAGTTATCCAACTTTTGTAATAATCTTCTGCTTCTAACTTCATAGCTTCTTCTGTAATTTTCATTGGGCTAAAAGGATCAATCATCACCGCCAGTTCTTCTGTGTGCGTTTTGCCCACACTTCTTTCAATCGCTCCTGGATGTGGCCCGTGTGGAATTCCACCTGGGTGCAAGGTAATCTGTCCTTTTTCAATATTATTTCTACTCATAAAGTCTCCATCCACATAGTATAATAATTCCTCTGAATCTATATTACTATGATGATAAGGTGCTGGTATGGCTTTTGGATGATAATCATACATTCTTGGTACAAATGAACACACCACAAAACCGTTTGCTTCCCACTGTTGATGAACAGGAGGTGGCTGATGAATTCTTCCAGTTATGGGTTCAAAATCATGAATGGAAAATGCATAAGGATAGTGAAAACCATCCCAACCTACAGCATCAAATGGGTGGTACTGATGTGTATATTCCCATAGCATTCCTTGCTTTTTAGAAAGCACTTTAAAATTACCTTTCTCGTCATGGGTTTGCAAGTCAGATGGCAACCTAAAATCACGTTCACAAAATGGTGAATGTTCCAAAAGCTGTCCAAAATTATTTCGGTAACGTTTAGGCGTTACAATTGGACTAAATGATTCGATATATAATAGCCTGTTGTCTTCAGAATCAAAATCAATTTGATAGGTAACGCCTCGAGGAATAATCAAATAGTCTCCGTATTTGAAATCAATGTTCCCATACATTGTTCTTAATTTACCAGAACCCTTGTGTACAAATAACATCTCATCTGCGTCACTATTTCTGTAAAAATAATCTTTAGAAAAACTTTTGGGTGCAGCCAATCCAATGTGAAGATCATTATTAACTAATAATGTTTTTCTACTTTTTATAAAGTCATCTTCTTGAGGCACAGAAAACCCTTTAAAACTTAAGGCTTTCATGTTTTTTTCAATGGCAATTTTAGGACTTAAATCCTCTAACTGTTTTACTTCTGTTACCACCGTAGGCGGGTGAATGTGATAGATTAAGGAAGACATGCCTACAAAGCCTGCTGTACCAAATAATTCTTCTTGATACAATCCTCCTGTTGGTTTTTCAAAGGTTGTATGTCTTTTTGGTGGAATTTTCCCTAATGAATGATATCTTGGCATAATTAATTTTAAATGATGAATAAATAGTGTTGTTTTACATGGTATTTTGTAAAACTTATCACTCTGGATTCTTGATAATGAGAAATTTCAAATAGCTTAATAAACCTTCCCAAATGCTTTTCATAATTGCCTTTTTGGTTGATTAACAAATATAATAAAACTTATTTAATGCTGTATGGGAATTCTTATAGAGAAAATTAAAAATAAAATATATTTTTGTAATCTAAATATTCAGATATGAAAAAAGTGTTAGTAATTGGATCGGCGGGTCAAATAGGTACAGAATTAGTCTTATCATTGAGACAAAAATTTGGAAATGAATCAATCGTAGCAGCCGATATCAAAGAACCCGCTTTAGCAATTTTAGAAAGTGGTCCTTATGAAAGACTTGATATTTTGAATAAGGCTGAATTAGTCAACATTGTTAAAAAACACCAAATTACCGAAATATACTTGCTAGCTGCTTTATTATCGGCCACAGCAGAAGCCAACCCAAAATTTGCTTGGCAGCTGAATATGGAAGGTTTATTTAATGTGTTGGATTTGGCGAAAGACAAAATCATTCAAAAAGTATTTTGGCCGAGTTCCATTGCTGTTTTTGGACCAACAACACCTAAATTAGACACGCCTCAAACAACCATCATGGAGCCAACCACCGTCTATGGTATTAGCAAACAAGCTGGTGAAAGATGGTGTGAATATTATCATAAAAAATATGGCGTTGATGTACGTTCAATTCGTTATCCTGGTCTGATTTCTTATACTTCATTACCTGGCGGTGGAACAACAGATTATGCAGTCGATATTTTCTATTCCGCAAAAAGAAAGGAAACATACAAGTGCTTTTTAAGTGAAAATACAGCTTTACCAATGATGTATATGGAAGATGCCATTAGAGCCACCATCAATTTAATGGAAGCGCCAATTGAAAAAGTTAAAATAAGATCGAGTTACAACATTGCAGGTCTCACTTTTACTCCTTCTGAAATATTTGAGGCAATTAAAGTACATGTTCCTGATTTTAAGATTATTTACCGTCCAGATTTTAGACAAGAGATAGCAGATTCTTGGCCAAGTAGTATTGATGATAGTGTCGCAAAGGCAGACTGGGGCTGGGATTCGAAATATGATCTTGAAAAAATGACAAAAGTAATGATGGAAAATATTTTAGTCTGATAAATATTTAACTCTATCGGGCTAATCTGTTGTTTTATCGAAAAAATGAATCATTTTTAACTATTTTTCGTAGTTTTATAAAGACTATTTGTGAACATTATGAAAAACTTTTTACTCACTAGCGTGATGTCTATCGCGCTATTTACATTAATGGGTAGTGCCCCTAACTTTAGTGTAAATTTCATCAAACAGATTGACACTGACATCAATAAAAAGGATGAAAAAGGTAGAAAACAGGGTCCTTGGGTGATTTTAGGAAAAGATAGACCTGAACAAGGGTATCCTGAAAACGGTAAAATTGAAGAAGGTGCTTATGTAGATAACCGTAAAAACGGTTTTTGGACGAAGTATTTTAAAGATGGCAAAACCCCTAGAATTATTGGAGAATTTAAAGAAGGAAGACCAAAAGGTCAGTACACAAAAATGTATCCAAATGGCGTGGTAAAAGAAGAAGGTACTTTTAAAGATGGACACCAAGAAGGAACTTTTAAAACTTATTATGAAGACGGAACTGTTGCACAAGTAAAAAACTTCAATGTTAATGGATTAGAAGAAGGTCCTCAAATTTATTATTACCCAAACGGTCAAGTTGAGTTTGAGTTTAATAAAACAGAAGGCGTGACAAAAGGTACCGCTACTCGGTATACCGAAGATGGACAAGTAAAAGAAGTAATTCAATACAATGACAATGGTGAAGTTGCATCTCGAGAAGTAAAAGAAATAAAAGCAAAACCAATAAAAGTAGATGAAGGGACAGGTGGACCAAGTGGCAGCAGTGGTAATATGAGAGGAAAAACTTTTGAGAGAGATGGCTACAATAAAGTTTATAATGAAAATGAAGAACTTTGGTTAGACGGAAAGTTTAAAAATGCCAAGCTTTGGGATGGTAAATTATACCAATATGATGCAGACGGAATTCTATTAAAAATTGAAGTCTGGAAAAATGGAAAATACCATTCAGATGGACAACTTTAATTAATTATATAAAATTTAATAAAAAAACGTCTGCCTTTGGCAGGCGTTTTTTATTTTTGACAAGTCAAATTATTTGAAATGGAAAAGCAATTGAAAGTGTTTAACACTTTAAAGGGTGAGAAGGTTATTTTTGAACCCATTAATAAAAATTATGTAGGAATGTATGTCTGTGGGCCAACCGTATACGCTGACGTACATTTAGGAAATTGCCGCACTTTTATTTCTTTTGATATGATATATCGTACGCTTCAGTTTTTAGGGTACAAAGTAAGGTATGTTAGAAATATTACTGATGCCGGACATTTAGAAAATGATGCGGATGAAGGGGAAGATAAAATTTCGAAAAAAGCAAGATTGGAGCAATTAGAACCCATGGAAATTGTACAAAAATACACAGTAGATTTTCATGAAATTTTAAAAGCATTTAACAACCTTCCTCCTACCATTGAACCTACCGCCACAGGTCATATTATTGAACAAATTGAGTTAATTCAAAAAATTATTGACAAAGGTCTTGGATACGAAAGCAATGGCAGCGTATACTTTGATGTAGAAAAGTATGACAAAACTGAAAATTATGGGGAGTTATCAGGTAGAAAAATTGAAGATTTAATTTCAGGGACAAGAGATTTAGATGGACAGTCGGAAAAAAGAAACCCCCTTGATTTTGCCTTGTGGAAAAAAGCTTCTCCCATGCACATCATGCGTTGGCCATCTCCTTGGAGTGAAGGATTTCCAGGGTGGCATTTAGAATGTACTGCCATGTCGACCAAATACCTTGGAGAGCAATTTGATATTCACGGAGGTGGCATGGATTTAAAATTTCCTCACCACGAATGTGAAGTAGCGCAAGGCAACGCTGCCAACGGTAAAAAACCAGTGAACTATTGGTTACACGCTAATATGCTGACATTAAACGGCAAAAAAATGAGTAAATCTACTGGAAATACTTTATTGCCCAATGAATTGTTTACTGGAGAAAACAACTTGTTAGAAAAAGCATACCATCCAATGGTGGTCAGATTTTTTATCATGCAGGCGCATTATAGAAGTGTTTTAGAGTTTTCTTCTGAAGCACTGAATGCTGCTGAAAAAGGATATATTAAATTAAATAATGGTTTAGAAACGCTAGCAAAATTAGTGCCTTCATCAAAAAGTTCAGAAGACATAGATGCTATGATTGCTTCTTTTTACACTGCTATTCTTGATGATTTCAACACCCCTATTTTAATTGCAAATTTATTTGATGCCGTGCGATTTATTAATTCTGTAAAAGATAAAAATGCGCAAATCTCATCCGAAGATCAAAATAAACTATTAGTCGCAATGAATAGTTTTGTAAGAGATGTCATGGGGATTAACAAGCAACAAGCAGGCGAAACTGAAAAATTAGGCGCGGTAATGGAAGTAATTTTAGAAATAAGAAAAAATGCCAGAGCCAATAAAGATTTTGCGACCTCTGATTTAATAAGAGACAAAATGTTAGCAGCAGGAATTACTATTAAAGATAGTAGAGAAGGAACAAGCTGGGAAGCATAATAAAAATTTAACTACTTTTGCAAAAAAATATTGAAATGACAAAACTAAATAAACTCATCCAACTATTTGAACAAAAATTTGTAGCGCACCCTTGGCACGGAGTAACAATCGGCGACAATGCACCCAATGAAGTAAGAGCATATATCGAAATCAATCCTACTGATCAAATTAAATACGAAATAGATAAACCGAGTGGACATATTTTTATTGATCGACCACAAAAGTATTCAAATATAGTTCCTGCATTATATGGTTTTTTACCACAAACCTATTGCGATACTTTAGTCGCTGATTTTTGCATGGAAAAATCTGGAAAAACTGGTATTGTAGGTGATGCAGATCCTTTAGATATTATTGTGCTATCTGAAAGAAATATTGACAGGGGAAATATTTTAGTGGATTGTGTGCCGGTAGGAGGTTTTAGAATGATTGATGGTGGAGAAGCGGACGATAAAATTATCGCTGTATTAAAGGATGATCAGGTTTATGGAAAAATAAACAACATTGAAGACATTCCTAGTTTGGTATTAGATCGTGTAAAGCATTTCTTTTTAACATATAAATCAAATCCAAATGCTGATGGTACCGATAAAAAAGTAGAAATTACTGATACCTATGGTAAGGAAGAAGCGTTAGAAGTCATTAAACTTTCTCACCAAGATTATTTAAATAAATACGGAAACGTAAACACTGATTTTGCTGATACATTGAAGGCTTTGTTGGGATAAGTAAATTGCTATTAAAAGATATTGAAAGCACTTAGGTTAAACCTAAGTGCTTTTTTATTTTCTAATATGCCGAAGGAAATTTAAAAAATAAGCGTCAAACCTATAAAGCAAATAATATCGAAAACTTGTCAAATGAATCAGTTCATCAAATTCCTATTTATTCTTTTTCATCTTGTTGGAATGATGTCCTATTCTGTTGCCCAAGACACTCTGCGTTTCAAATTTAATTTCCAACAAGAGGAGATTTTTCAAAATACGAATCTGTATATTCATCAAAGTCAAGATAGTCTCATCATAGAAAAATTAAGATTTTACATTTCAAAAGTGAGTTTGTGGCAAGACTCTTTACCTGTTTATGAATTTGAACAACCCGCTTACTTAATCGATATTTCAAAACCAAATTCCTTAAACATTCCTATTGACCACAAAGAAAAATTAACTTACAATAAACTTTGTTTTCACTTAGGCATTGATAGTACAACACAAGTAAAAGGTGCTTTAGATGGTGTCCTCGACCCCATGAATAATATGTATTGGACCTGGCAAAGTGGCTACATCAATTTTAAATTGGAGGGAAACAGTAATTTATGCCCTACAAGAAAAAATAAATTTACCTTCCATATTGGTGGCTATCAAGCCCCCTATAATACTTACCGACAAGTTGTATTGAATACCGATAACAATCCGATTGTATATTTAGACCTCTATACTTTATTGAATGAAGTAGATTTGACCACAAATCACAGTATCATGAGTCCAAATAAAGCAGCCATGGAATTTTCAAACCTGCTTCAAATTTTATTTTATTGTAAATAATGTATAAAACATTTCAAATAGGGTTGGCACTCTTCTTTGCCTGTATCAGTTTTGCATTATTCACCGAGCAGCAATCACCTTATAATTATCCGAAATATTTTCCAAAACCTGTAATTGAATTAGCTTACAGCAATGCAACGGAAGCAAAAATTGAATTAGGTCGGGCTTTATTTTATGAACCAAAACTATCGAGTGACGAATCAATTTCTTGTGCTTCTTGTCATTCTCCATACAATGCTTTTGCTCATACCGACCACGATTTAAGTCACGGTATCAAGGACCAAATAGGAACAAGAAATGCACCCGCTTTGTTTAATTTAGCTTGGTCAAAGACTTTTATGTGGGATGGAGCAGTAAACCATTTAGATATGCAGGCCCTTGCTCCTATTTCTAATCCAATTGAAATGAATGAAAACATTGGCAATATTGTAATTAAACTTCAGCAGACTGCCATATACCCAAGCTTATATAAAAAAGCATATGGAGACAGTACGATTACAGGAACGGGTTTATTAAAAGCTTTGTCTGCTTTTCAAGCATCTTTAATTTCTGCAAACTCAAAATATGATCAAGTAATGCAAGGCAAAGCAAGCTTTAATACACAAGAAAAAAATGGCTT
>CBDUKB010000026.1:0-21566 GCA_965367695.1 uncultured Putridiphycobacter sp. | reverse complement strand
ATCATTTCCTAAGAAATTAATTATTTGCGGATGGTAAGCAATAGCAATGGTGTCGAAATAGTCACATCCGTTTTGTATTACATTGACTGAGTAGGTTCCAGTTTGTGTGGCGTATAAAGCAGAATCAGTAGCAGTGTTAGACCAAATATAAGCCGCATTTAAGGAAGTAGCATCCAATAAAATGCTATCCCCAAAACAGATGGTAGTATCGTTACCCAAATCAAAAGTAGGAGTAGGAAAATAAGAAATATTAATGGTATCATAATAATGACAATAACTACTATCTACTTCTAACCAATATGTTCCAGGTGTAGTAATATATGTTATTGAATCTGTATCTCCATTGCTCCACAAGTAATTAAAGTTTACATAATTACTCACCACGAGTTGTAAAGAATCATTGGCACAAAAACTCGTATCTGATCCTAAACTAAATGGGTCGTTACAATTTAAAATTGGTTCTAAAGTAATACTGTCAATTCCCATTCTTAAAGCACCTGACAAGCTGGTGTTTGAAGTAGCTTGATTGGTGTCGTCGTCGTATGGTAAAAATTTGATGGTGTGCGAAGTAGAGGTTGGTGTAAAAGTGAGTGTTTGCGCATCCCAAACCAATGAGTTTGAATTAAAATTGAGTTGACTATTCGAAAGGGCAGTATTTGCAAGCAGTGTATTATCGACATATACAGACCAAGCACCTGCAGTATCCAAACAATTGTTTTGCTTCACTACGGTTTGATGAAAAGTTAATTTGTAAACAAAACTTGTCGATAAACCAGTAACAGTTTGTTGGATACCTTCATGTAAAATTGTGGTCCCCCCAATGGTACCATAAATCCCACTAGAAAAGGTTGTGCCAGAAAAAGGATTTCCATTTATTCCAGCTACAATTACAGGTCCGGTTAAGCCACAAATGTCAGGCATGGTGTTCAATGCTCCTGTTGCATTACTTGCAGGGTCGGTAAAAGGAACAGCTGACCAATTGGCTGGAGTTGAGGATACTGATATCGTTCCGTTTAAATCACCATTCAAAATATTTTGGCCATAGGAATGATAGGATAGGGGGATGGCTATCAATAGAACACAAAAAAACTTTGAAAAGTAATTACTTTTCATGCGGTTTTTCAAATAGATTAAATTTAGGTCGAGTAAATATAATAAAAATATCTCAAAAAAGCGAAGCAAAGCCACTGCACTAGGGTTCTCTGTATTTAGTTGGTTGGTTATCGGTTTTTTAACTAGCAACTACTTCAGCTGTAGGTTGGCTTTTACTTAGTGCAAAATATTCATTTCGAGCGCCTTTGTGAAAAAAGACTTCGATTTTGCCCAAATTGATTCCTGCCCAGCCAACTTGATTAATCATCACTTCCTTTCCCTCTTTGTTTTTATGTACTGTGGGTTTATCCATGAAGGTATGTGTATGTCCGCCAATTATTAGATTAATATGATTGGTTTGAGCGGCCAAATCAATATCGTCTATTTGATTAGCATACGTATACCCTAAATGAGAAAGACAAATTATATAGTTGCATTGTTGTTCAAACTTTAAAATATCTGTATAATATTGGGCTTTTTCAATGGGGTTTTGATATACCGTGTTTTGATATAAGGATTTGCTCACTAAACCTTCTAACTCAACCCCAATACCAATTACCCCAATTTTTATTCCACCTTTTCTAAATATTTTATAGGGAATCGTTTTGCCTTGCAGAATGGTGTTTTCGAAATTGTAATTTGAACAAATAAAAGGAAAATTAGCAAATCGAAGCGCATTTGAAAACCCATCTAATCCTCCATCAAAATCATGGTTTCCCATAGTGGCCGCATCATATTTTAATGCCGACATGGCTTTCAATTCAATTTCTCCATGATAAAGATTAAAATAAGGAGTTCCTTGAAATATGTCGCCTGCATCAAGGAGCAAAACATGTTGATTTTCTTTGCGAATACGGTCAATAATTGTTTTTCTAGCACTGATCCCACCTAGGCCAGGATATTTAGAATCGTCTTCTGGAAATGGATCAATTCTTGAATGGGTATCATTGGTATGCAAAATAGTGAGTTTGACATAGTCTGCCTTATTTTTTAATGACAACATACTATAGGAAGCAGCGCCAAGTAAAACCCGATTAAAAAAACTTCTTCTATTCATTTTATTTTACAAAGTGTATTCTGCCATAATTCTGAGGAGCTTTAATGTTTTGTTTCACTTTTACTTCCTGAAGTAAAGCGTCTCTCATTAAAATTCCTGACTGAAAATATTGAAGTGGCTCATTAAAAAAATACATTTTATCCCCCCCTTTTGCTAAATAATCGGAGGTGATCACATAAACAGGACTGTTAAATTGAACCATTAAAGCGTTAATAAATAGTTTATTTTCATTGCTTGATAATTGACAATTTGCATTTCCAATAGGTTGACCTTGGTAGTTAAATAAATAGCGCAATAATTCAATAACCCTGCTGCCACTAATTTTAACTATCACAATTTCATTGTCAAAAGGCATTAGCTCATAAATTTCCCCTCTAGTAATAGGTCCTTTATTAAGACTTGCTCTTAAGCCACCCTTATTAATCAATGAAAAGCATAAGTCATCATTTTTTATGATTTTTTGGCTGATAGCATAATCGTATCCTTCATGGTAAACTACATCTGCAACCCAATTTCCAAGCAAAGATTCTGAAGCAGTTCTTTTTTGTTCAAAAGTCGTGTCCAGACTTCCAATTACTTGGTCCATTTCTCTATCCATGGTTTTTCGATAAGGAAGAATTAAGTTTTCAGTTTGCTTATCTTGTTCAATTGTGTCGCTTAAAATAATAAAATCTCCTTGCTGTTCAAATAAATTGTGATGCGGATGACAACCTGTGATAACAATCAATATGGCAGCTAAAAAATTCAATCGCATACTTAGCTTGCTTTTCTTACTAAAGTGACATAAACTGGTAAATGGTCGGAATAACCACCTAAATGTTTTCCTCCAGCAGTGGTTCGTTTTGGGTAACCTTTGTATCGTCCTTCAGCTTGTAATAAATATGGTTTTCTTAAGACTTCAGTTTTAAAGTATTTAAAAGTTGAATAATCGGTACCTAAAAATGCATAACTTAATAATACTTGATCAAATAGATTCCAAGCGTCTCCCCAGGCCAATGTACCCAGTCCTTTTTTATATAAATCGTACATTGGGTTATAAAGCATGTTACTTTTTACTTTTGCAATTTTTCCTTTGGCCAACAAATATTGTTTTAAACTTTTATTCACAGGATCATCATTTAAATCCCCCATGAGTATAATTTTAGCTTGACTATTTTCTGCAAAGATACTATCAATAATATGTCGACCTAATTGGGCAGCTTGTATTCTTCTGATTTCAGATGCCGCTTGTCCACCTGACCTTGAAGGCCAATGACACACAATAAATGTCATTTGCTCACCCAATAAGTTGCCTGTTACAACCAATTGATTCCTTGTTTTATCTTCTGGGTTGTCTTTAAAATTTAATTGATGGCTAGTAATATTTGTTGGTTCGAAGTATTTTTTTTGATACAATAATCCAACATCAATACCTCTTTTATCTGGTGAATCAATATGCGCAATTTGATATTTTCGATTGGCAATGTGCTTTTCTTTTACCAAATCTTCTAAAACAGTTTTATTTTCGACTTCACATACACCCAAAATCGCACATCCATCAGGACTGGTAGCAGCGCCCAAATCATTAATCACAAATGAAAGGTTTTGAAGCTTTTCGATATATTTTTTCGAATCCCAATTATTTCTGCCTGTAGGGGTGTATTCAGTGTCACGAACATCAGGACTATCAATTGTATCGAAAAGGTTTTCTAAATTGTAAAAACCAATGCAAGCTACTTCAACATTATCGCTTTTTTGACCAAAAGAAATGCTCGAAAAAATAATAATTGAAATACTTATTAAAAATTTTACTTTAAACATGAATTTAATTTATGGGTTGTAAAAGTAAGATTAATGGAGGTAAATCCAATTTTTATTCCCTTTAAGTAAACTTTAAATTAACGTTAAGTTTGCGAATTGTTGAAAAATAAACAAAATCCACTTCATTAAATTAGTACTTTTGTACTCAAATAACCCTATTTAACAATTTTTAATGATCAAATATTCTCTTTTAAAATCCCCAATTTTACTGGTTTTTGTATTGACTAATAGTTTTTTAAATGCCCAAGTAAAAGATACAATCATTCCAAACGCAGATGCCCCTGTTTTTGTAACCACCTTAGAAGACTTAGATAATAATTCATTTGCTGGTCAAGCAATTTCAGGACTCTTGCAATCTTCTAGAGATGTTTTTACTAATACTGCTGCATTTAACTTTGGGGTTGCGAGGTTTAAAATTAGAGGGTATAATTCCAATCAAACTACCATCATGATTAATGGAATTCCCATGAATGATTTAGAATCAGGAAATGGTACTTGGTATAAATGGGGTGGTTTGAATGATGTAACGCGTTACGCAGAATCGAAAAGATGGTTGAGTAGTAACCCTTATCATTTTGGTGGATTGGGTGGTTATTCAAATATTGATGCAACTCCGACAAATATTAGAAAGGGGCATCAAATATCTTATGGTATCACAAACCGCTCTTATCGACATAGATTAATGTATACCTATAGTTCAGGTGTATTGGCAAATAAGTGGGCCTTTGCAGGTTCTTTTTCAACAAGGTTTGCTCAAGAAGGATATGTAGAAGGAACTTTTTACCAAGCGGCAGGTTATTATTTTGCAGGTGAAAAAGAAATCAACGAAAAACATGGCATTAATTTTTCAATTTTAGGCGCACCATCTTATCGTGGTGGTCAAGGATTAGCTGTTCAGGAAATTTATGATTTAACCAATGACCCTTATTACAATGCCAATTGGGGATACCAAACTTTGCCAAATGGTGAAAAAGTAAAAAGAAATGCCCGAACAAGTACCTCACACATGCCAATTATCACTTTCAGTCATGATCGGAAACTTGAAAATAAAGGAAAATTAAATACCTCAATCTATACCACTTTTGGAAAATATGGGCGTTCAAGTTTAAACTGGAATGATGCCAATGATCCACGACCAGATTATTATCGTTACTTGCCTTCTTATTTTGAAAATGTCAATGATCCAATCAATGCAAATATTTACCGTGAATTATGGGAAAACGATCCAGCTGGTCGTCAAATTCAGTGGGATAACTTGTATGCTGCCAATATTAAGAACTTATACAGTCAAGAAAATGCAAATGGTATAATGGGGAATACCATTACTGGTAATCGTTCAAAATACATTGTTGAAAATCGTTGGAATAACATTATCAATTACGGGTTTAATACCAAGTACAATAAGGATATATCTGATAAAACAAAATTTACAGCAGGTGCTTTTTACCAATACCAAAGAAATCATTATTACAAAACGATAGAAGATTTATTAGGAGGAGATTTTTGGTTAGATGTGGATAGATTTGCCGCTCAAGTTGGTGTAGATCCAGCCATTCAACAAAATAATTTGGCCATCCCAAATCACTTGGTAACCGTTGGGGATAAATTTGATTATGATTATTACATGCACAATCATAAAACGACTGGTTTTGGACAATTTGACTTTATGTTGAATAAAATTGATGCCTATGCTGCACTTGAATTATCCCACAGTAATTTTTATAGAGAAGGATTAAATCAAAATGGAAAATTTCCGGAAGATTCTAAAGGAGAATCAGCAAAATCAAATTTCATTAACTATGCTGTTAAGTCTGGTTTAACATATAAGTTATCTGGAAGACAGTTTATTACTGTGAATGGAATCGTAAAAACGCAAGCACCTTATTCTAGGGATGCATTTGTTTCTCCACGTACCAGAGATTATTTGGTAACTGGACTAGAGAATGAGTTTATTTATTCTGGAGATGTTTCTTATTTATTAAGATACCCTAAATTAAAAATGAGATTTACTTTATATCACACACAAAGAAAAAATGCGGTATGGTCAAGAAGTTTTTACAACGACGCTTATAATAACTTTGTAAATTATTCTATGACAGGAGTTGATTATTTACACCAAGGAATTGAATTTGGTTTAGAAGGAAATATTACAAATAAACTTCAAGGAAATATAGTCATTGCACATGCACAGCACCTATACACTTCACGTCCAACTGCCAATGTTTTTGTCGATAATTCAGCTGAATCATTAGACCAAAATAAAACCATTTATTTAAAAAATTATAAGGTTGGTGGAATGCCTCAATCGGCTTTGTCGGTTGGTTTAAAATACAATGGTAAAAAATATTGGTTTGCAGGTGCAAATTATAACTATTACGCCGACATTTATTTGGATCCAAATCCCGACAGAAGAACAGCAGAAGCTGTTTCCTCTTTTGTCACTACCGATCCACAATGGGATGAGGTATTAGACCAAACGAAATTAAAAAATGGTTATTCTGTGAGTGCATTTATTGGAAAATCATTTAAAATTAAAGACAAATATTTAGCGATTTCGGCAAATTTGAGCAACTTGACCAATAATCAATCATTTCAAACAGGCGGTTACGAACAATTAAGATTCGAAAGTCAATCAATTAATAAATTTCCCCCTCGTTTGGCGAATATGTACGGATTCAATTACTTTATATCAGCAAAATTAAGATTCTAAATTATGAAAGGACTCATTATAATATTAACCATTGGATTAGCAGTGTTTGGCTGTCGGAAAAAATTTGAAATACCACCTATTCAGACTCCTAAAGCAGGTGCAATCATTACTTTAGAAGATTTAATTGCGAGTTATCAAGGTTCGGCCATTAAATTCAACGATTCCATGTCGGTGTATGCCACGGTAACCATGGACGAATCAGATGGAAACTTGTATAAATCAACCTATATTCAAGCAGGGGACTTTGCATTAAATGTAAGGTTACTTTCTGCCGGTGGTTTGTATGTAGGTGATTCAATAAGAATAGACCTTAAAGGCACTGTGTTGAGTACCTATAATGGCGTGTTGCAATTGGATTCAGTACACGCAGATAACAACATAGTAAAAATGGCAGTTGATAGAGACATTACACCACTCACTATATCAGTTGCTGATGTGAACCCAAATTTACAGTCTCGTTTAATTAAATTGGAAAATGTTCAATTTGTATATCCTGCCCTTGGGGGTACTTATGCTTATGCTGCTGATAATGAATCGAAAGATTTAATTGTTGAAGATTGTGATGGTAATACAGTTTTGTTCAGAAATAGTGGATATGCTAGTTTTGCAGATGAAGTGATTGCAGAAGGAAATGGAAGCATTACAGCCATAGTCGGTATTTTTAATGGTGATGTCCAATTATTGATCAGGTCTTTTAATGAAATTAAAATGGACAATGAGCGTTGTGCTGGTCAATTAATTGTAAAAGATTTTAATGATGAATCAATTGAAAGTGGAGGTTGGCACATTGAACAAGTAACTGGTACGGATGCATGGGAAACGAACGACCAAGGCGCTTCTTCTTTTTACTGTCAAATTTCAAATTACAATGGAACAAGCAATAATGCTTGTGAAAGTTGGTTAATTTCTCCAGGCATTAATCTAAACGAAATAGTAACACCTAAATTAAGTTTTATCAATGCCAGTAATTATCAAGGTGCAAATTTAGCCGTATTGATTTCAACGGATTATAATGGAATCGGAGATCCAACCTTAGCAACATGGACGGCATTGAACCCAATTTTATCCACTGGAGGATGGGCTTGGGTGAACTCGGGTTTAATTGACTTATCTCCTTATTCAAGTGAAAATGCATTTATTGGTTTTAAATACATTGGAAGCAATAATGATGGTAAAACATGGGAAATTGATGACATAGTAATCTCAGGAAAAATTTAAAGATGAAAAAAATAATAATATTTTCAATGGTAATTTTAGGAATTGCCAGCTGTAAAAAAGAAATAGATCACCCACCATACAATACACTAAGTGCTGCTAATATTGTGAGTATTCAGGATGTGATAGACATGTATCAAGGTGAGGAATTGGCAATCACTGATACCTTATCATTATTTGCGACCGTTACCATGGATGAATCGGATGGGAATATCTATAAAAACTTATACATTCAAGATGCTTCAGCTGCCATCAACTTAAGGTTGTTGAATGCTGTAGATTTGTTTGTAGGAGATTCTTTAAGAATTAATTTACTTGGTGCTTTGGTTGATAATTACAATGGTGTAATGCAATTGTCAAATGTTGATCCTGACACAAAAGTTATCAAGCAAAAACAGGGTCAAGCCATTTCACCAAAACCAATGTCAATTGCTGATATTAATTTCGATTTAGTGAATCAATTAGTTGTGTTAAATGATGTACAGTTTGCAACTGGTGATTTAGGTACTACTTATGCTGACGCCGGCGCTCAGTATGCAGAAAATAAAACTTTAGAAGATTGTTTTGGCAATTCTATCATACTAAGAACTTCAGGATTTGCTGAGTTTGCGGATGTGCAAATTGCGGAAGGTAATGGACAAATTGTAGTAATCGTAGATCGATTTAACAACGACCTGCAATTGAAAATAAGGTCATTTTCTGAAGTGAATATGAAAGGCGAAAGATGTGATGGTGTGAACTTATTACCAGGTGCAAATTTGATCAAAGATTTTGATGACAATAGTATTACCTCAGGTGGATGGATTACAGTGAAGGTGATAGGTGATGATGATTGGGAGACTTCAACTGCGGGTGGAGCAGCTGATCCTTACGCTAAGATTTCGAATTACAATGGTGGGAATTTTCCTTGCGAAAACTGGTTAATATCGCCTAAAGTTGCGTTCGAAGCAGGTGCAAATCCAGTCATGAGTTTTGACAATGACGTCAACTATAGTGGAGATCAATTACAGTTGATGGTTTCTGAAGACTATGATGGAATAGGGGACCCGAATTTATTTACTTGGATTGATATTACAAGTTTAGTTGATTGGGATTCAGATCCAAGTGGATGGGGCTTTGAAAATACAGGTGATATTGATTTGATTCAATTTGCCGGCAAGTCAGTTTATTTTTCATTCAAATATACCGGTTCAGCTACAGATGGATCAACCTGGGAAGTAGATGAAATAATTATAACAGGATAAAAATTTTAATAAATAATAAAAACAAAAAAAATGAAACAGTTTTTTACTTTAATTTCCGCACTATTTATTGGTGCAACCGCCATGTCTCAAGTGGCATTTCAAAGCGACCTGAGTACTTGGGATGCGACAACAATGAATCCAACAGATTGGTTTGGTGCTAAGACAAATATCTCCGCTTCCAATGTGAATGAAATTACAATCGGTGCAACTTATGGAACGAGTATGGCACAATTGTTAAACACAGGTTCAAGTCATAAAAGATTTACTACTGATACAATAGTTGTAGCAGCAGGAGCAACCTACGAAGTGAAGATTTGGGCTGGTGGGCTAGCTGGAGAATTAAGAACAGCTTTTTATGATATAAATAACAGTAGCTATAGTTCTTATAATTCATACATGTCAACTTCAACCACAGGTGCGTTAACATTGTTTACACAAAACATTACTATTCCCGCTACATGTGATTCAATTGAGTTGATTTTATCATTAAGAAATACAGATGCAAATGGTATACTGCTTGATTCAGTAGCTTTGGTAGAGTTTATTAATACTGCTGTTCCAGCACCACACTCAATATTCTCTTTACAAAATACAGCAACAGGACCATCTGCTTTTGTTGATTCTTTAACCATTACATCAGGAGTGGTGACAGCAGTGAATGCAGGACTTGGTTATTGGATTCAAGACGGAAGTGGTGCTTTTTCAGGAATTTTTGTTGAAGACAATGTGAATACACCTTCAAGAGGAGATAGTGTAACAGTAGAAGGAACGGTTGCTGAGAACTTTGATGCGACCCAAATTGAAATGATTACAAATTATACTTTAGAACCAACACCAGCTGTTTTGCCAATGGCAACAGCTGTAAATACAGTTGATGTACAAACACAAGAAGAATGGGAAGGAGTATTAGTGATGATTACAGGTGCAACTTGTACGAACACAAATGCAGGTTTCGGTCAATGGGTAATTAACAATGGTGCTTCCGCAAATGATTCTTTATTAGTTGATGATGAATTGTATGCTTATACTCCTACTTTAAATACCGTATATGGTGTAACAGGTATTGGACATTATTCTTATGGTGATTATAAAATAGTTCCACGCGATATCAATGATATTATTGGCGCAGTTCCACCGGCAGAAGTTTCTATTTATGATATTCAATTTACAACCAATGCAAGTGGTGATTCACCTGAATTAGGTAACACGGTTACTACTTATGGTATTGTAACTGGAATCACAGCTCAAAATAGATATTTTATTCAAGATGGAGCAGGAGCATGGAATGGACTTTATGTTTACGATAATACACAAACTGTTGCCATGGGAGATAGCGTTATGGTAACAGGTACAGTGGATGAATTTAATGGCTTAACTGAGTTAACTTCAGTTGCAGCTTTTACAATTATTAATTCAGGAAATACTTTACCTGCCGCAACTACGGTGTCTACATCAGCAGCTAATTCAGAAGAATGGGAAGGTGTTTTGGTAAAAGTTGTAGGTGCAGCGTGTACTGACAATGCAGGTGGATTTAATACTTGGGTTGTCAATGATAATTCTGGAGACTTAGTAATTGATGACGATATTTACAATTATCAATCAACTGCTGTAATTGGAAATGTTTATGAAGTTACTGGTATTGGACATTATGGCTTTTCAGAATTTAAAATTTTACCAAGAGATGTGAATGATATTGTTGTGACAGGTTATCAATCAGTATCAAAATCTGATGTTGATTTTTCAATTTATCCTAATCCAGCAAATAACCACCTGGTAATTGATGGTGCTAACGGAGAAGTTAAAATATTTGCAATGAATGGTTCTTTGATCCTATCACAAAATGTAAACAACAAATCAGTAATCAATGTAAGTGGGTTGAGTACAGGGATGTACACAATTCAAGTTACTTCAAATGGTATTGTTGGAACTAAAAAATTGTTGATTGATTAATTATTTGACAAATCAATAAGCTATTAAAAGGCGCCTTATTAAAAGGCGTCTTTTTTATTTGTGCAATTATTTTTGAAAAATATAATCTGGCATTATTATTGAAATGTAATTATTAAATAAAAAAAAGTATATAACTTGCTAAAAGTTATTTTAAAATTAAACCTATGAAAAATTTATTAAAAGTTGGTGCATTATTAATCGCATTTGTATCAATTCCAACCTATGCTCAAAAAGGTGTAGAAAAAAAAGTTGAAAAATCTAAAAAAGAAGTTATCAGTAAAAAAGAAACTGGTGAATCTGAGATAAAAGCGAACAAGCAAGATGCTACCAAGAAAATTGAGAATGGTAATAAAGGAACTGAACAAAATATAGAAAAGGAAAACCAAAATATGAAAGAAGGCCTTAAAAAAGGTGAAGGCACACTTCAAAAAGGAGAAAGCACACTTCAAAAAGGAGAAGGAGAACTTCAAAAAGGTAAAGAAGGCATAGAGAAAGGTAAAAAAGAAATGGAGTCTGCTAAAGAAGAATTAGAAGAGGAAGTGGAGGAAGTGAAGAAGGAGAAAAAAGAGAAGAAGGAAAAATCTAATAATGGTAATGCTTATGGTAAAGATAAGCAAGGTTTATCAGGAAAAGAATTTGGTCAACAACGTTCGGAAGAAGCAAAGAAACACAAAGCTGAAAAATCTAAAGAATTAGAAGACGCAATTAATAAAGGGGAAGCGGATGTTGAAAAAAGTAAAGAAAAAATAAAAACTGCTAAAGAAGACCTTGAAAAAGCAAAAAAAGAAGGCAAGATTAAAGATGAAGAATATAAAGCAAAGAAAGAAAAAATTGAGAAAGCTGAAAAAATGACCAAAGAGTTGGAAGAAAAAATTAAAAAAGAAAAAGAAGAAAAATTAAAAGGTAAATAAATCATTGATTCTAAATGATTAAAAACGCTTTAAATTTATTTAAGGCGTTTTTTTGTAACATTAATTGGAATTATTAGTAAATTAAAGAAAACCTAAGAAGATGAAGAAAGTAACGATTATGATGTTTTCAGGCTTATTGCTTATGAGCTGTGGAGATGCAGCGGCAGAAAAACAAGCTGAAGAAGATGAAAAAGCGGCTCAAGAATTAGTGAAAGAAGCGGATAAAATGGATTCCATTGCGGATGTATTAGATCATTCAAAACAAGAAATTGAAGCAGCGACAGAAGAATTAAACGATTTGCTTAACGAATTATAAGCAATAAAATAAAGTCTAAAAAAAAAGCCCCGACATTTATTGTCAGGGCTTTTTTTATGCTGTTCACTATTATTTTTAATTGTTACCCAATATTAAAGGTAAACCATCTTTTCCACCAACAACCACTACTTTTGTATTTGGTGATTCTGCCAGTTTCAAAGTTGCTTCAATTCCTTTTTCTTGTAGGATATTTGAAGTTAAAGAAGCATTTAAAATTCTATTTGCTTCGGCTTTACCTTCTGCATTAATTTTAATTCTCTGTGCTTCTTTTTGTTCCTTTTGTAACCTGAATTCATATTGCAAGGACTCTTGCTCTTGTTTCAGTTTTTCTTCAATCGCCGTTTTAATTGTAGCTGGAAGTGTAACATCTCTTACCAATACTTCATTTACACTGATGAATTGCTTTTCAATTATTTTTCGAGTTTCTTCATCAATTTCATCTTGAATTACATCTCTTTTTGAAGAATAAATTTCTTCAGGAGTGTAACGTCCAATTACACTTCTAGTGGCAGAGCGAATTGCAGGAATTACAATATCATCAACATAATTGATACCTTTTTGTTGGTGTAATTTTGGTAATTCTTTTTTTATTGGTTGAAATTGAAGGGTAACATCTAATTTAATTTCTAAACCGTTAGATGATAATACTGCCATTGTTTCCGAAATTTTTTGTTGACGGACTTGGTAGATAATCATTTTGTTCCAAGGAGCAATAATATGAAAACCTTCACTGTAGGGAGCTTCGGTGTATACACCTCCTCCAAAAGTTTGGAATAAAACACCGTTCTCACCTGCATTAATGGTAATGGATGATTTAAATAATACGATTACAAATAATAATAAAATTGCGATAAAGGCAATTAGCTTTTTTGGTACTTCGTTCATGTTTTTTTCTGTTTTTATTGAATCACAAATTTACGACTTCTTTCCGTAGAATAAAAGGATTAACACAGGTAATAGTAACAAGTCTGCTAGTAAGGCAAATACTAATGTTAAACTAATCAACAAACCAATGTAAAAGGTGCCCAAGAAGTCGGAGAATAACAAGAGTAAGAAACCAGCACAAATAATCAAAGTGGTTAATACAATGGCCCTTCCGGTAGAAAGATAAGTCCTTTTTAACGCGTACAAAGGAGTTTTACCTTTGTTTAATTCTAATTTAAACTTACTCATAAAATGAATGGTATCATCCACAGCTATTCCAAAGGCAATGGTAAAAATAATAGCAGTCGATACTTTCAAATCAATACCAGCATAACCTAAAATGGCAGCTAAAAATAGCAAAGGCAAAATATTAGGGACCAAGGCAATCAACACCATCTTTAAATTTTTATACAAAAATCCCATGAGCAGGGAGACAATTAAAATGGCAAGTAATAAGCCTAAGGTAAGGTTTAAAGATATGGATGCCATATTGGTGTCCAAAATATGACCAGTACCTGTTATTTGCGTTCTAATTAAGGTTGAATCGATTTGTGTTTGAATGAATTCATTCAAACGTTTCGTTTTTTTATCTGCCTCAATTTTTCCAATGTCTCCCATTGTACTTGAAATTCGAGTAAAGTGATTGGAGGAATCAACCAAAGCAAGTAACATACTTTTATCCTTTAATTTTAATAAGGTTTTTAAGAATCCTGCTGTTTCTTCTTGATTAGGGAATTGATAGTATTTTGATTGACCTGCATGCTCAATTCTATTTGCAATTTTAAAAACTTTTGCCAATGAAAAAGTTTGACTTAATCCATAATCACTTTCTAAAAAGCTATCAATTCGATTGATACTACTCAATACTTCATAATCAAATATCGACTTATTGGTGTCCACCAATTCAACCGATAATTCAAAAGGTCTGAGTCCCATATAGGTCTCGTCGAAATAATTGAATTGCTGACGCATAAAATTATCTTCTTTCAAATCTTCTAATAAAAAATAGTTGTTCTTTACTTTGGTCATGCCATAGGCACCCAAACCGATTATGACAATAAAAAACCAAAACAATTTTGATTTATATTGAATGATAAATAAGAAACTAGCATGAAGTTTTTTATACCAAAAATTTTGGGTGATTTTTTTCTCTACTATAGTGGGTGGATTTACCAAAATTAACAATGCTGGTAATAAAGTGTATGCAAGAATAAAAGCGAACAGCACACCTATGGCTGTATAAATTCCAAATACTTTAATGGCTTGCATGGGAACAGTTAACAAACTCAAGAACCCTATGGCAGTGGTAACCGAAGTCATAAGTGTAGCAAATCCAACCTCTTTATATGCAGTTATGACGGCTTCATTTTTTGGCGTACCCAATCTGAGTTCTTCAAGGTATTTTGAAACTAAGTGGATGACATCAGACATGGCAACCACAAACATAATGGAAGGTAAAACCGTCAGTACAATATTAATCGGTTCATTGATGGCAGCCATAAAACCTATGATCCACAACATTGAAAATGTAACAATGAGCAAGGGTAGCCAAATTCCCCACCAGGATTTAAATGCGATATATAAAAAAACAATAATGAGGATAAATGAAAGACCGATAAAGAATATGGTCTCAAATTTCATAATGTCTACATAATAACTTTGTCCAATAGCCCTACCCGCCAAGTGGTATTGTTCAAAGCCATATTTTTCGATTAATTGGTCAATAGATTGTTTTAAATAATCGCACTTTCTTTTGGATAAATATTCCAAATGGTCAATTTTTACCATCAGACCACTGGCATCTTTATTAATGAAAAATGTGGTAATTTCTGGTCTCTTAAATATGCGTGCGGAATCGTTGAAATAATTGCAGGTATCACAAATATTTAAATAGGGCACCTTAATCGCAAACCGAGAGTAAGGTGTTTTTACATACTCTTCCATATTTGTTAAACAGGAAACATTGGTAACCAGAGAGTCCAATTTCAATTCTTCAACGAAAGCTGCTACCTTGTTTAAAAATGAAGTTTCAAATACAGTTGGATCGTTTTCGATAGACATGAATACAAAATCATTGTCTGTTCCAAACCTTTCTTTATGTGCTTCAAAAAATTTTGTTTCTGGATCATTCTCTGCGTAAAAAGCTGTAAAATCGTAATCAAATTTTAAGTTTTTTAAACTATACATGAAAAATAGTGTGACTAAGCCTACAAGGAGCAGTACAATTTTTGCGTATTTTTTTAAATCAACCAACTTATTATTTTTTAATTCGTTTACAAAGTTGTTAATTTGTGTGTAATTAAAATAATAAACATCCATTAAAATGAAAAAACTAATACTTTCTTTTGCCTTATTAAGTGCGTGCTTGTCGAATGCCCAATCAATTTTATTGAGTGATACTTTGTCAACCGGAGATATGTTTCAGTACTATCAGGTAGATACTGCAACTGCAAGTTTAGATGCTGTCAATGGAAATGCTACTGGCCTCATTTGGGATTTTTCAAATATTATTTTGGTGGATGATGCAGGCTTGTTTAATACCGAGGTAATTGCAATCGCAAATTCTACTTTTGCAAGTGATTTCTCCGCGGCAACCTACCACGAAGACTTTAATACAGGGGTTCAAACCTTTTTTGAAAATACCATGAGTAATGTAATTACACATGGTTTTGTTTTTACTTCAGGTGGTTCGAACTACATCATTAAATATAATACAGATCAATTAAGTGGTTTACCTTTTCCAATTGCGTATGGTGCGAGTATTTCTGATGCCATTGCGGGGGAAGCAACGGTTCCTGTTTTCGGAACGGTAGCAATTAGTGGAACAGCTACTATTGACGCTGACGGTGTAGGAGAATTAAAATTACCAGGCAACAATAATTATACAAATACTTTAAGAGTGAAAACAATTGAAACACTTTCAGGGATCACTCCATTTGGAAATGCTACCATTACAAGAACCACCTATAATTATTACCACACCGCAACAAGTAATTTTCCAATTTTTACTTATGGAGATATTGTTTTAACCATACCAAATATGGGTACCATTTATTTGAAAATGGTTTGGTCGAAAGATGCAGACCCAAATTACTTGTCTACTGAGACGATAAAAAATGAGGTTTTTACTTCAAGTTTATATCCAAATCCAGCAAATGAAAGTGTGAAAGTTTCCCTAAATAAATCGGGAAGTCAAATAGAATTATTGAATGCCATTGGAAAAGTAGTATATGTTAATTCAAATGCAAGTCAAATCAACAATATTGATTTATCTACATTGAGTTCAGGCGTGTACTTCGTGAGAATCACTGCTGGAGCAGAAATAATTACCAAGAAATTAATTGTTAAATAATATAAAACCAACCTTAATTAAAAAAACCATTTATTTATAGATGGTTTTTTTTATTTTTGCACCGTGAAAAATCAAGTTGAACAAGCTTTTAAGGTGATTAAAGCGGGCGGAATAATTTTATACCCCACTGATACCATTTGGGGAATAGGATGTGACCCGAATAATATTGCAGCAATTGAAAAGATTAATCAGCTAAAAAAAAGAACGGCAGACAAACATTTTATTGTTTTAGTGAATGCCGAAAGGATTTTAAATAAGCATGTTAAAATAATTCCTGATGTTTGTTACGACTTGATAGATTTTGCCACAACGCCATTAACTATTATATATCCTAAGGGGCAATTTGTAGCGCCTTCAGTAATGGGAAATGATGGTAGTATAGCTGTCAGAATGATAAACCAAGAAACCGCTTTTTGTTATCAGTTGATTCAAAAACTGGGTCATGGATTGATATCCACTTCTGCAAACTTGTCAAACGAACCTTATCCCAAGACGTATAAAGAAATTGACAAGGCCATTATTAATGGGGTAGATTTTATTGTAGACCCAAGTTTTGAAAAAGTGAACAACCCTCCTTCTAAAATCATTAAAATTGAAGAAAATGGAGTTGTAAATATTTTAAGAAAATAATATTTTGAATTTAAAAAGTCATTTAAACCATCAATTATTTGAAACCATTTCTAAAGTTTCAAAGGAACATCATTTTTCATCATTTGTCATTGGTGGATTTGTGCGAGACATTGTTCTAGAACGTCCTTCTAAAGATGTAGATATTGTTGTTTTGGGAGATGGTTTGAGTTTAGCTGAAAAAGTTGCTGATGCTTTGGGTGTGAAAAAAGTCGCTTTTTATAAAACTTTTGGTACAGCTGCCTTTAAATTTGATGAAATAGAAGTAGAATTTGTTGGGGCCAGAAAAGAGTCTTACAACGAAGATTCTCGCAATCCAGTGGTTGAAAAAGGAACTTTAAAAGAAGATCAAGATAGGCGAGATTTCACCATTAATGCATTGGCAATTAGTTTAAATGAGAGTTCTTTTGGTGAAGTAATTGATCCGTTTAACGGACTGGAAGACATTGCTAAAAAAATTATTAGAACCCCTTTAGCACCTGGTATTACTTTTTCTGATGACCCACTGCGCATGTTAAGGGCCATTCGTTTTGCTACGCAGTTGAATTTTAAAATTGAATGGGAAGCAAGAAAAGCCTTGAAAGAAAATGCAGCAAGATTACAGATTATTTCAACTGAGAGAGTAGTAGATGAGTTGAATAAAATCATATTATCGCCCGTACCTTCTAAGGGTTTTAAATTGTTATTTGATAGTGGACTTTTAAAGGAGTTTTTTCCTGAAATGGTGGACTTGTATGGGATAGAAACCATTGACGGTAAAAGTCATAAGGATAATTTTTACCACACTTTGGAAGTGTTAGATAATATTAGTTTAAATACCAATGATTTATGGTTGCGTTGGGCGGCCATTATGCACGATATTGCCAAGCCAAGAACCAAAAGGTTCAACCCTAAAGTGGGCTTCACTTTTCACGGACATGAAGATGTAGGGGCAAGAATGGTAGGCGGGATATTTAAAAAATTGAAGTTGCCCTTGGATCATAAAATGAAATATGTTCAAAAATTGGTACGCCTTCATTTGCGTCCCATTGCGCTTGTAAAAGGGAATGTTACCGATTCAGCCATTAGAAGACTATTGTTTGAAGCTGGAGATGATATTGAGGACTTGATGCTTTTATGCAATGCAGACATTACTTCTAAAAATGAATTCAAAGTTCAGAAATATAAAAACAACTTTCAAAAGGTTCGGCTAAAATTAAAGGAAGTAGAGGAGAAAGACCATGTACGAAATTTCCAACCACCTATTACAGGACAAGAGATTATAAAAACTTTTAACTTGGAACCTTGTCAATTGGTTGGAGAACTAAAAGCTGAAATTAAAGAGGCTATATTAGACGGGAAAATTAAAAACAATTACCAAGAAGCTTATTCTTTTTTAATTGAAATTGGTAAAAACCATGGTTTAAGGAATTAATCGCGGCTAATGCGGTGAACATCATTATTGTTCATTTCAATTTCATCTTTTAAATGCTCAATCTTTTTTGAAATCAAGGCCATGTCTTTGTGGTTGTTTTTTACCAACCATTCAAAACCTTCAACTTCTCCGTCGGCCGATAAAGCCATATTTTTTAATATATGAAAACCGTGAACATCTAACCAGGCAATGGCATTTTTGTTCCCTTCCACACCATTAATCATGGCCATTAAATGAGCGTAACCATTTTCTAATAACCAAGTCCTTGCGTCTTCCTTTAAATGCAGTGCGTAGACAAATAAGCCCAAAGCCTTGTATTCGCTTTTTAACAATATTTCTAAGCACTTTTCATTTCCTGAAATTGCCTCGGACCAAACACTCAATACTTTTGCAGGAAAGTCAAGTGGTTGTAACTTAACTTTACCTTGAATTTGTTCCTTTTTTTTCTTTTTGCCAAACATTTTAAAAAATTCCTAAATATTGAATCGCAGTTACTTTTTGCTGCTCTATGACTAATTTAACGTTCTTTTTACCAAAAGTATCACCCGAAGCCTTAATAAATCCAAAAAACTGTCCATCTTTCTTTAAAATGCTGTTTTTAAAAGTACTTGAATGGTCGGGTTCAAAAAATAGTTGAATTACTTGCTGTCTGTCATTGGCAAGGGTATCGTAAGTTTGATCGTACATCACAATGTCATCAGCCAATAAGCTTGAAAGTTTTTCAAAATCTCTTGTCTTCCAATGTGTTTCAAAATTATTTACCAATTCATTTGGACTCATTTGATTGTGGTTGATACTTGAGCCGAAAAATAAATACGCTATAACAATAGCTGAAACAATTCCAGCCAAATCAGCGATTAATCCAGCTTTTATCGCATACCTTGTTTTTTTAATTCCCACAGATCCAAAATAAACAGCCACAATATAAAATGTAGTATCAGTCGCTCCTTGCAAAGTGGCACTTAATTTTCCAGCGAAACTATCAACCCCATGGGTCTCAAAAATATCTAACATCATACCCCGTGAACCAGTACCACTTAATGGCCTTAATAAGGCTGTAGGGAGGGCGTCGACAAATTCAGTACTCGAGGTAAATAAGGCAAATACCCATCTAAATCCTTCTACAACAAATTCTAAAGCTCCAGAAGCTCTAAAAACACCAATGGAAACTAAAATAGCCACCAAGTAAGGGATGATTTTAATGGCAATGCCAAAACCATCCTTGGCACCTTCAATAAAAGATTCATATACATTCACCTTTTTTACCAATGCCATAATGATAAAGGCACATATCAATCCGTACAAAACAATACTGCTGAATAAACTAGATTGAATGGCAAGTTCTTCCGGAGATAAATTGGTAAAATAGAGCAGTATTCCAACAATGATTAATGTAAGTCCACCAAGGTACGCCAACACCACCTTATTGAATAAATTAATTTTTTGATAAATGGCCACAGTGATTAAGCCAATCAAAGAAGCAAAAAAAGTTGAGATTAATATAGGAATAAAAATATCAGAAGGATTTTCAGCCCCAAATAAATTTCTGTAATTCATCACAGCTACAGGAATTAGCGTCAGGCCTGAAGTGTTCAATACCAAAAACATGATTTGCGCATTACTTGCCGTATCTTTATCTGGATTTACAGATTGCATTTCGTTCATGGCTTTTAAGCCCATAGGAGTTGCTGCATTGTCTAACCCCAACATATTTGCCGAAAAATTCATTAACATGGAACCTCTTGCTGGATGATCTTCAGGTAAATCAGGGAAGAGTTTATTGAAAAATGGTCCGACCAATTTAGATAAAATTCGAATGGCGCCCCCATCTTCACCTATCTTCATAATGCCCAACCACAAACAAAGTACGCCGGTAAGACCAATGGCTATCGTAAAAGATGTTTCTGCCATATCAAAGGTACTATTCACTATGGCAGAGAATACATCCATGTCCCCACCAATAGTTTTTACAATGGCCACAATCAGTGCAATCAAGAAAAATCCAATCCAAATATAATTTAATACCACTTTTAATTTTTTTTCTAAATTAAATACTTCTTCCTTAACTCAAACATTTATGGATAAATACTATCAAATATATATTGTGAATGAAGAAAAGGCCATAGGGCATTTATATTAACCATTAATAATTATTACATTTAAGATATTAGCTGCAAATTATGAATTATAAAGAAATAAAAGATTCAAGAATTACCATTACTCAATTAATGCTGCCCTCTAATTCAAACTTTAGTGGTAAAATACATGGTGGTTATATATTAAATTTAATGGATCAAATTGCTTTTGCATGTGCGTCAAAACATTCTGGATATTATTGTGTGACTGCATCTGTAAATAAAGTCGATTTTTTAAAACCAATTGAAGTAGGTGAATTGGTAACCCTCAAAGCTTCTATTAATTTTACAGGTAGGACTTCAATGGTAGTGGGTGTTCGAGTAGAAGCAGAAAACATTCAAACGGGTAAAAAAAAACATTGTAATTCTTCATATTTCACCATGGTCGCTAAAAACGATAAGGGAGAAAGTGTGCCGATTCCAGGAATTATTTTAAAAGATGTAAATGCAGTAAGGCGCTATGCCCGAAGTATCAGAAGACAAGAACAATCAGAAACAAGAAATACCAAATACAAAGAAGGTAATTTTATTATTGAAGACCATTTAGTGGAATTAAAAGATGAAAATGTAAAGATTGAATTGAAACAATAATTATAAATTCAATATTTTTTTATATTTCTTATAACACTATTTTATCTCTATCTTTCCACTTCAAATTTTTTACTAAAATGAAAATACTTTTATTGATTCCTGCTTTAATTATTTCAATGCTATCATTGAGTCAAGCTAATTTGTCTCAAAACTGCAAACAAGACCTTCATATTATTCAAACTCATTTTCAGGAAAATGACCAAAAATTTGATGCGCGTTTTTTAGCAC
>CBDUKB010000025.1:0-21596 GCA_965367695.1 uncultured Putridiphycobacter sp. | reverse complement strand
CCGTCAGTTTTGGCATATCTAAAATGGAGGATATTTATAGTAAACGCAATGGCAAAGTTGATGAGCCCCACAGACATAATTATTATACGGTTCTAGTAATCAACCAAGCCAAAGGATTGCATAAAATTGACTTTAATACTTACGAATTATCAAAGCAACAAATATTTTTTGTAGCACCAGGTCAAGTACATCAAGTAATGGAGTCTGAAAAATCTTCAGGCTTTGCCATGACATTTTCAAATCAATTTTTAATTCAAAACTCAATTCGGCTTTCTTTCATTAATAGTTTGAATCTTTTTCAAAACTATGGTCAAAGCCCACCATTAACACCAAATAATGAGCAGTTTAATAGAATTATCAATTTTACAAATGAAATTTTCAAGCTATTCAACAGTGATGCAAAAATGAAGGATTTATCCATTGGTGCATTTTTAAAACTTTTGTTAATTGAATGTAATAATATTTGTGCCATCAATCCTGTTGAGTCGGACATTGATTCAACTGGAGATAACCTCATTAGAGCTTTTAAGAACAACGTTGAAACGCACTATCAAAAAGAACATGCCACCACTTTTTATGCAAATTTACTACATATTACTCCTGATCATTTAAATCGCGTTATTAAAGCCAGAATTGGAAAAACGGCCAAAGATTACCTTCAGGCTAGAATTATTACTGAAGCAAAAAGGTTATTGTATTTTACTGATTTATCGAATAAAGAAATTGGCTATGAATTAGGTTTTAGTGAACCTGCAAATTTTAGCGCATTTTTTAAAAAACACACAACGCTTTCTCCTTCAAACTTCAAGAAAAATGAAGTGCTTGCTAAAAAAATCTTCAAATAACGGTTTTTCATAAGATTCTTCCTTTTTTTCATATTTCATAATCCTCGTTTGTATACGACCTTTGTATTGTACTTAAAAAGCAAATAAAATGAATCGTAAAAAATTTTTAAAAAATGCAATTTTAACAGGTCTCGTTGGTACAGTTGCACCACAAATATTGAAGGCAACTAACTACGAACCTTTAAAGTCAACATACGATACATTAATGCAACAAGTAGGATTTAATCATTTACCAAATAAAAGTATAAAAACTATGAATACAGTAATTCACAAAGCAGCAACAAGAGGGAAAGCAAATCACGGATGGTTAAATTCATACCATACTTTTAGCTTCGCCAACTACCACAATCCTGAAAGAATGAATTTTGGTGTACTTCGCGTGTTGAATGACGACCGAGTGCAAGAAGGAATGGGATTCAATACGCATCCGCATGACAATATGGAAATTATTTCTATTCCGTTAGAAGGAGATTTAGAACACAAAGATAGCATGGGTAACATTACGGTAATTAAAGAAGGTGATGTACAAATGATGAGTGCAGGAACTGGTGTTACACATTCTGAATACAATAAAAACAAAGATAAAGAAGTGAAATTTCTTCAGATTTGGATATTCCCAAAAGTAAGAAATGTTGAGCCACGTTATGATCAAATTTCGATTAGAGATATTGAAAAAAACAATGAGTTTTATCAAGTTGTCTCTCCAAATAAAAGTGAGCAAGGTGTTTGGATCAATCAAGATGCTTGGTTTCATATTGGAAACTTCACAAAGGGTCATACTGAGGAATACAAAATTAAAAAAACAGGAAATGGTGTTTATGCATTCATACTTGAAGGAGAACTAGAGATTAACAATCAAAAACTATCTAAAAGAGATGGGATGGGAATATGGGACAGCGATAGCATTCAAGTTAAAGCAACAGAAAATACACGTGTCTTACTTATGGAAGTACCAATGTCAATATAAATTTTTTCAATCAAAAACAAGCTAAAATGGAAATCATCATCAAAGAAAAAGAAAGCAAAGGATTTGTAATGGCTAGATACGCTGAAGAAAGAGCAGGAGTAATGACTTATTCCATACCTTCTTCCGATTTTATTATCATTGACCACACCGAAGTAGAACCTGCCTTTAAAGGCAAAGGAGTTGGCAAGCAATTACTTTATAAAATTGTTGAAATGGCAAGAGAAAAGAATATAAAAATATTGCCACTTTGTCCTTATGCCAAGGCAATGTTCGAAAAGTTAACCGACATACGTGATGTATTAAAAATAACTCTTAAATAAAAACAAATGATTCAGAAAATTTTTAACCCAGGAACTTACAGCAATAATATAAACCTAGTTCTGTTAGTATTGCGGTTAGTGGTTGGTATATTTATGCTTACACATGGTTTTGGAAAATTAGATAGACTTTTTGGAAGTGACCCTATTCAATTTGCCGACCCAATAGGACTAGGAGCTACTGCATCACTTGCATTTACCGTTTTTTCAGAATTCTTTTGTTCGATATTGATAATCCTAGGATTAGGAACTCGGGTTGTTACCATTCCTTTACTTTTCACAATGGTAGTCATCATATTTATAGTTCATGGAAACGACGGCTTTGGGAAGCAAGAGCTACCAGGACTGTATGCCGCAATATACAGTGCAATCGCAATTTTTGGAGCAGGAAAGTATTCTTTGGATTACTTGATAACGAAACGCATAAATCAGTAATAAAACATTAAAATTTTAACTAAAAAACAATTTAATACAAACAATAAAAAAACACAAATTATGAATAAGAACACTAATTGGTCTTTAGACAGCACGCATTCAGAAATCGCCTTTAAAGTAAAGCACATGATGATTTCAACAGTAACAGGCCATTTCGAAAATTTTGAAGCGACTGCCAAAACAGATGGTGATAACTTTAATGATGCTACTATCGCATTTACTGCAAAAACAGGGTCAATCAATACAAAAAATAAAGATAGAGACACACATTTAAAATCTGATGATTTTTTCAATGCTGAAAAATTTCCAGAAATGAAATTTGTTTCAAAATCTTTTGATGGAGAACATCTTGTTGGGGATTTAACCATTAGAGATGTAAGCAAGGAAATTTCATTAAATGCAGAATTTAATGGAATTGTTGTTGATCCTTATGGGCAAACAAAAGCAGGTTTTGAAATTAGAGGAGAAGTGAGTAGAAAAGACTTTAATTTAACTTGGAATGCAGTAACAGAAGCAGGAAGCATTGTGGTATCTGATAAAGTAAAGTTGGTAGTTGATATTCAAATGACAAAACAATCTTAAGCAATCAAATGCAATTAATAAGCAACTTAAAGTGGCGATATGCTACAAAAAAGTATGATCCTATAAAAAAAGTATCAGAAGAAAGTATAAAATGTATAAAAGAGGCAGTTCAATTGTCTGCCTCTTCTTTTGGTTTACAACCATATAAAGTATTAGAAATAAAGGATCCAACACTTAGGGAGATATTAAAATCTATGTCTAGGAATCAGGCTCAAATTACGCTTGCATCACATTTATTTGTGTTTTGTAATTATATTGAAGTAACCGAGAAATGTGTTGATGAATTAATGCAATTAAAGTCTTCAGTAAATAATACGCCAATTGAAAAAACTGCGGGCTATGGCGATTTTATAAAGAACAAACTAAAAGAAAAATCCGTTGACGAAATGTTTCATTGGACTGCTAAGCAAACTTATATTGCTTTGGCTAATGCTATTAACATCTGTGCTCAATTAAAAATTGATGCGACTCCTATGGAAGGCTTTGATACAAATGAAATTAATAAGCAATTATCCTTGAAAGAAAAGGGATTAAATGCATGTGTTTTATTAGCAGTCGGTTACAGACATGATGACGATATGGCTCAAAATGCGAAAAAAGTAAGAAAACCAATTGATGCGATTTTTGAAGAAATTTAGTTAAATTCAAAACGGTGTCATTCTAAATTCAAATAATTATGATGGATAATAGCAGTCTAGCAAAGTTAACGTACAAAGGGTATGAACAAAGTAAACTAACCTTGCATTTATTCTTACAAATTATTGGTAAAATAAGATTAAGCAAAACAGATCGTAAAAATCATTGGTGGTTTATCACTGAATATATTGATACCAATGGATTTACTACAGGTCCAATCCCATATGACGAGGGTAAAGAGAGTTTTAAAATCTCAATAAATGTCCAAAAACATGAGTTGCAAGTTGAAAATACTTTAGGAGATTTCGACATCTTTTCCATTCACAAGGGGCTATCAGTAGCCGATTTCTATGCGAAAATAACCAAAATTTTAGAAAAGCAACACATAGCATTTTCAATTTTAGCTAAACCTTTCGATTTAAAGATTGAAAAGAATTTTAATCAAATAAATGAAATTCATCATTATGATAAAGACTATGTTTTCAAGCTATGGAAAATACTAACATGGATCAGTGCTGTTTTTAAAGAATTTAGTGGTCGATTTTATGGGAAAACTTGTCCAGTACAATTATATTGGCATTCAATGGATCTAACAGTCACTAGGTTTTCAGGTAAAAAAGCGCCAGCCATGCCAAAGGAAGCAAGACTGTCAGACAAAGATGCATATTCTCATGAAGTGATTAGTTTTGGATTTTGGCCTGGAGATGAAAATGTTCCAGAACCTGCTTTTTATTCCTATACATTTCCTTCTCCAAAGGATTTAGAAAAAGAGCCAATTAAACCTTTATCGGCACTGTGGGTTGATAACAATAATAGTCCAATGGCATTATTACGCTATAATGATTTAATAAAAGCTGAAAACCCAAGACAAGACTTATTGAATTTTCTTGAAACAACCTATCAAGCCGGCGCTAAATTAGCAAATTGGGACATTGATGGTTTTGAAGTACCAAAGTTGCAAGACTTATAATTTTATAAGTATATTTTATCAGCTTAGTTATTTTCATTTTTTATACAATAGTGAAATTATAATATAGAGACAATAATGCATAGCACAAGTAAGCTATATTGCTGTTTGCTCAACGCTTTTGTTAATAGCAGAAAAAACAGATGATATATTTTTTGGCTGCTGTAGTTTGAATGATTTAACATTTAAAAAATCATTTATTATCAATTATTGACTTTCTATATTTGATACCCCAATTCGCCAATTCGTTGATAAGTGGTGAAAGCGTTTCACCATATTGAGTAATAGCATATTCCACAGTGATAGGTTTAGTATTTTTCACAGTCCTACTCACCAAATGATTCATTTCCAAATCCTGAAGTTCTTTTGACAACATTTTTGTGCCTATTCCTTCCACTTCTCTCAACAAATCCATAAATCCTAATTTATTACCTTCTATCAAGGTTCCTAGAATATGGAATTTCCATTTACCTGATAAAATGCTCATTGAATCACTAATTGCTTGCATTCTTATTTGGCATACTGGAGTATCATTTACTGTTGCTTTCTTTCTCATAAAATTTCTTCATTTTAATACGTATAAATATTTTCCACACTAATATAGTATCCAATAGGAAACTACTATCCAAAAGGAAACCCATATCAAATATACATTTAAATATAATTATATTTGTTTCAATTCTAAAAACAGAAAATATGGAAGCCAAAAATTCAGCAAAAGTAGTTGTGAAAAAAATGTTTAAAGCATTTGTAAACAGTGATATTGAAAATATTTTAGGAACAGTTTCTGATGACACACAATGGATATATCACGGAACGCAAACCATTCCAGCAGGTTCTTTTGAAAAGAAGGAAGGTGTCAGAGCATTTTTTACCAATATTTTCGAAAAGACCGAAATTATCAATTTTGAAGCACAGCAGTTTATTGTAGAAGGAAACACAGTAGTTGTTATTGGTAAAGAACACCAAAGAGTAATCAGATCTGGAAGAGAATTAAAACAAAAGTGGGTTCAAATTTATAAAATTGAAAAGGAATTGATCACCAAGATGGAAGAATTTGCAAGCTCTGAAGAAATAAAATAAATATACCACACAAATGAAAATTAATATTTTAATATTATTCATTGGACTGATGAGTATTACCGCTTGTCAAGGACAATTAAAAACAATAGATATGAAAAACGAAACATTAAAAACAAATCCTTTATTATGTGACCCTGAAACTGGGATGTGTGAAATTCCGAGTGGTGAAGTAGAAGATTCTACGGCAAAAATAGTCCAATCAAAAGGTGAAAAAGTAAAAATTATTTACTTTACCGATCCAATTTGTTCTTCGTGTTGGGGTATTGAACCACAATTAAGAAAACTAAAATTAGAATATGGCGAACATATCGACATTGAATACAGAATGGGAGGATTATTACCAGATTGGAATTATAATAGCGGGGGCATAAGCAAACCATCAGACGTTGCGAGACATTGGGATGAAGTAAGTTTACACTATGATATGCCAATAGATGGAGATCTATGGTTAGAAGATCCGCTAGCATCCTCTTACCCCCCATCCATTGCATTTAAAGCTGCAGAAATACAAGACAAAGAAAAAGCCATTTTATTTATGAGAGAAATTCGAGAAATGGTTTTCTTGAAAAAGAAGAATATTGCGAAATGGGAACATTTGGCCCAAGCAGCTAAAAACGTGGGACTTGATGTTGTAAAATTAAAAGTTGATTTTGAGGGACAAGCAAATTTATTGTTTGAAGAAGATTTAAAAATGGCTAAAGATTATGGCGTAAGGGGATTTCCAACGATATTCTTTATTGATAATTCAGGAAAAAAAGAAGTAGTTTATGGTGCAAAGGCTTATGTTTTTTACGAAATGGCAATTTTAAATATAAATGCTAGTATTACAAAAAATGAGTACAGCAAAAATTGGGAGACACTTTTTTCAAAATATAAATCGCTTACTCCAAAAGAATTTTCAGTTCTTTCAGGAACGCCAAGAGCAGAAAGTGAAGAAATTTTAAATATGTTATCTGGCAGCGGAAAATTAGAAAAACTCAACACAAAAAATGGCCCACTCTGGACTAATAAAAACTAAATTACTTTATGCTCAGCAGTATCTTAAACTAGCTAACTTTTATGAATTAATCTGCTGAAAAAACCAACACTGGTACATTACTTTTATGTACCAGTGTTTCAGTTAAACTTCCAAAGAGTTTTCGTTCAAAAAAACCTTGTTTTCTCATGACTAAAGATAACATGTCAGGTTTTTTTTCTTCAACTAATGTTTTAAGTCTTGACTCAGGCGTATCACTGTATAGTAATTTGTATATAATATTAGTATAATCTACTTTTTCCTTCACTTTTTCTTCCAAATCATGCATTAATTCATGATTATAGTCACGCTTTAAGGTATCATCATTGAGCACGTGAACAACTTCAATTATAACGCCTGAAGGTTTTGCCAATTTGCTTAAAAACTGAATGACTTCAACATCTTTATCCCTAAAGTCTGTGGACACCACAAATACATCAAAAGCTTTTGTATACTGGGCTGAATAGGGAACAGCTAACACTGGATAGAGGGAATTTTTTATAATTGAATAGGTATTACTTCCAAAAATTCTGTTCGAAATACTATTTACTCCTGTTGTTCCCATCACCACTAAAATGGGTTTAATTTCAGAAATATAACTTGGTAGCCAGTCATTCACTTTACCGGTGAAAATGGTTGCAGAACATGCAATATTATTTTGCAAAACTTTATCACCTAAAACTTTTATTTTCGTTTCTGCAGCTGTTTCAAACTCCTTAGTTAAAGCAAGCATGGTTTTGGCATTTTCACCTACCCGTAGGTCTCCATCAAAATCTATTGAATGCACAATTTTAATTTTACATTTTAAAACTTTAGCAATTTCAATTGCATAATCAAGCGCATCATTTGCGCATTTTGAAAAATCAGTGGGGATTAAAATTGTACCTTCCATAATATTTAAAATAAATTAATAGTTGTATGCAATTCATACCAGCAAATAATTCAGAATACAAGCTCATTTAGACTTATCCTCCCATTGCTCTAAAACCACCAAATATTGTCGTGTTTTCATGTTGTATAACAAGTACTGGTACATTTTCTCTATTTCTAATAATATCTTCCACAAAACTTTTTTCTTTAGAATTAAAAAAGCTTTCTTCCGTTAAATTAACAATTGAAATTAAATCAGCCTTACCAATTTTTGCAAAATCAGACAATTGGCTTTTGAAAGTTCTTTCTGAATCACTCATAGTTTCAAATGTAAAATCTATCCCGGCAGTATTCAGTAATTTTGATGCCATAATCAAATTGTTTTTCACAACATTATCTTCAGTTTTAAAAGTACCTAATACAATATCGAATTTCATAAATTGCTGTAAGAATCTTAATTCTGAAATATTTTGAAGGGATTGGGTGTCTTCAAAAACAGGTAACAACACTTTCTTGATTGGTTGATATTTATTCAACCTGTGCGGAATGAAAATAAAATTTGCTCTCGCTTTATTTAACAAGTTCAAAGTTCGACTTGAAAAAAACTGTTCCATCACTTTTAATTCATGTGTACCACTGAATACAAAACCAACTTTATCAGAATTAATATAGTTTGGCAATTCGTTTTCCATATTACCGATTAATTTCACCACATTAATTTCTAACGAGTCACTAGAATATTCATCTTTAAGGGCAATTAACTTTTCTTTTGATTCATCCCTATTTTCTGTATCTGAAACATTTAGAAGTTCAAGCTCTCCCTTCATTGCCTTTGTAAAGCCAATAGCATAATTCAATGCATCAATTGATTCAGGTGTAAAGTCTATTAAAACTATGTTTTTCATCTTCTTGGATTTTCCAACAAGATAATATTATATCAGAAGAAAAACAACTAAAACTTTAACTATCAATACGTTTTTAGCAATTTTTAACCATTAACATGGTGCTAATCTTTTAGATTTTTACAGATAACACATTTGTCCTAAATTGGACAAAAATTAATTACAAACTTCTTAACCATTACTATCCTAAATGAATGTTATTTTAGTCCATTAAGTAAGACCATCTATTTATAAATTTTTTGATATTCAAGATAAAAAACAGCAGAAAAACAGACACAATCCAATGAATTTTAAGACTTTTTATAAGAATTTAGTCCCTTGAAAAAAAGCGATTGTATACCTTTAAAACCGAATTTTAAATACAATTTTTGTATCCTAAATTAAACTGAATTAAAAATAATGATTAGAAAAATATTTCTTACCCCATTTCAAAAATTTGTTCAAACCGAAAGTCTGGCTGGGATGCTGTTATTTGGCGCAGCAATCATTGCATTAATTTGGGCGAACTCTCCTTTTGGTACATCTTATGAAAGTTTATGGCAGTACGAAATTGGAGTTTCTTTTCAAGAATTTACTTTAAAAAAGCCACTCATTTTATGGATTAATGATGGCTTAATGGCCATATTTTTCTTTTTGATTGGCTTAGAATTAAAAAGGGAATTATTAATTGGAGAGATTAATACTTTTAAAAAAGCTGCTTTTCCATTGGTCGCTGCATTAGGTGGGGTATTAATACCAGTTGTTTTATACCTGGTATTAAATCAAGATCCTGAAACCACAAAAGGATGGGGCATACCCATGGCGACAGATATTGCCTTTGCCTTGGCCATAATAAGTACTTTGGGAAAACGAGTTCCCTTAAGTTTAAAAATATTTTTAACCGCTTTTGCCATTATTGATGACATTGCAGCTGTACTTGTGATTGCCATATTTTATAGCAGTAGTATTAATTGGATTTTTATTCTTTATGCCCTTTTACTAATCGCATTTTTAGGTTTGCTGTACTACAAAAAAAGATATTCATTCACTGTTGGAATAATTTTAGCAATAATCATTTGGTTTTTATTTTTAAAATCAGGCATTCATCCAACTATAGCTGGTGTTCTATTGGCATTTACCATACCGATTAAGAGAAGATTGAATGTAAAAACTTTTTCAAAAAAACTGCATACTATTTCAAATAATTTAAGACATGTTCCGGAGGTAAAGGAAAAGCATTTACTCTCCAAAAAAGAAATGAATTGCTTAGATGATATTGATGATTTGACTTTCGAGGTTCGATCACCCTTACAACACCTTGAGCATAAACTTCATGGATTGATAGCCTATTTTATTTTACCTGTTTTTGCCCTAGCTAATTCTGGTGTAGTTATCAGCACAAATTATGATTTTAATTTTACCTTAATGAGCAACATTACCATCAGTTTATTTGTTGGGAAGTTTATCGGAGTAACACTCTTTTCTTATGTAGGTATAAAGTTAAAAATAACAGAATTACCTTCAGGTGTTAACTTTAAGCAAATACTGGGCATTGCAGCAATTGCAGGAGTCGGTTTTACCATGTCTATTTTTATTGACAATTTAGCCTTTGATGGCGATTTGATCAGTATCAATTCAGGTAAAGTTGGAATTATTATTGGCTCTTTAATCGCTGGAATTATCGGATATACTATTTTAAGGCTTACCAGTAAGCCTGAGAAGAAACAAGCCGAAACATTATATTGAATTGAAAGTATATAAAAAAATTAATGTATAGTACGAAGCTTTCAATCATGCATATTTAAACGAATCATCAAACTCTCATATACTTTACTGTGCTTTAGTTCATGCTATTTAGTTTGTAAAATTAAAATTGGCATTTTCGCCTTCACTGTTAATACTGTGGTAATACATCTTTGAAAGATATTTTTAAAAAACGTTTGCTTTATCCGAGTCAATACAAGTAACTTAGTTTTGTTGTTTTCTACATGTGATTCAATCGTTGTTAGCACATTTTCTGACGGTATCATATCATATTGAAATTTAAAATTACAAAACTGATTTAAAGGTGAAAGATTAGGTTTATTTTTCATGTTTTTCATGACATGAATTAATTTAATTGGATAATCATTGCTTGCTTTAATGATTTTCTCCATCAAATCCAATCCATACGAATTTAATTCTGTCCCATAATCGAGTGCCAAGGTTATTGGGTTTAATAGTGAAAACTCAGCTGAAGTAGGTACCACTAACATATTACAATTGACAGCATTCATCAGCCTACTTGTATTACTTCCAAACAAAGTTCCAACCATTCCCTTTCGACCTTTTGTACCCATGACCAATAATGTAGAATCTGAGTCTGAAACAAGTGTTTCAATTGAACCAAACAAAGAGCCTGCTTTGCATAAATAACTTATTTTAAAATTTTTCGGCGTTTTTTTTGCTTTAATTTTAATTATCAATTGCTTCAATGCCTCTTCTTTTTCAGTTATGGCAGCTGTTAATGACCTTGCATTTGTATTGAGATCATTGGGAGTGTATTCAAAAACATGAATCAAAAGTAGTTCTGAACAAAATATTTCACAGTACTCCATTGCATGCATTGTGGCATTCCACGCAGTTGCTGAAAAATTTGTAGGTACAATTATTCTTTTCATAACATCATTTTTTTTGTTTATTCAACTAACCATAAAGATTTTGGTATACGATTACTTGATTTAGAAACTTTTATTATTTCAGCAAATTCTGTTTCATTTAGAAAAAACCATTTAACAATATCTCCCACTTTATTACCAAATAATGCGCTGCCCAAGGAGGAGAAAATTGACAATTTATTATTCTGAATATCCGCTTCTTCTGGTAAAACTAGTTTTAGACCGTGTTTAAATCCAAAAGAAGTTCTTAGGCTAACTATTGAGTTTAACTCCACATAATCTTTCAATAATTCATCTTGTTCAACGCTTTCGCCTAATCTTAACTTTTCTTGCAAGCATAAACGACTTTGTATTTTAACATCCTCAACAGGTTTTTCTATCATTATTCTTTTTAATAGATAATTACGTTGATTTTCTCTTAATTTAACCTTTATATTTTCCATTTTTTTCACCTTATGATGAACATTACATACACTATAATTAAGATTGCATTTTAAGTTCAGATAAAACTCTTTCGATTGCATCTTTCGCATCTACCAATAACATTGCTGAATTTTGATTTTCAAAAAGTGGATTTTTAATTCCTGCATATCCAGGGCTGAGACTTCTTTTTACAATTATTACTTTTTTTGCTTTGTAAGTTTGTACAATTGGCATTCCATGAATTGAAGAACTAGTATCATTTTCTGCAGCAGTATTTACAACATCATTAGCACCAATTACAAGGCATAAGTCTGTTTCATTCAAATAAATATTCCCTTTATCTAAATCAAGAATATCTCCATATTCTATACCAGCTTCTGCTAGTAATACATTCATATGGCCAGGCATTCTACCTGCCACAGGATGAATTACAAATTTCAGCTCTACTCCCATTGCATTCAGTTCATCTTTCAATTCACGACAAAGTTTTTGTGCTTTTGCGACCGCCAGACCAAAACCAGGAACAATAACAACCTTTTTTACAAGGGTTAAGTCGCTTGCAACCTTGACGGTATTTGTTTCTTGAAGGACAGAATAGTTACTTGCATCCTCAGCTGAGCCTAATTGTACATTAGAACCCAAAAAGACTTTTAAAAGGGAAGTGTTCATGGCTCCACACATTTTAACAGTGAGGATAATACCAGTAGCACCAACAAATACACCTGAAAGAATCATGATTGCACTCTCAAAGTAAATTCCAGATATCACTGTTAACAATCCAGTCAATCCATTTAAAATTGAGATTAAGATGGGCATGTCACCGCCCCCAACGCCATTTGCAAAGAAAATTCCATGCAATAAACTAAATATAATTAACAAAGAAACAGTTAACATGTAGGTATCGACATGTGGAAAGAACAATAGCTTAATAATAAGTAGTACGCAAATTAAAAGTGTAATTAAGCTATAAGCACGGTTATTTGGTATGTACTTTTTGAACTTACCACCCAACTTTAAAAAAGCAATTAGACTCGCTGAAAAAGTAAGGAAACCTAAACCGACTGAAACGAGTAAAATTGAAGTGTTCATTAGGTCATTTACCAATTTAAAACTCATAATTCCTACCAGTCCAATTAAGCCTGCCGCCAAACCACCAAAGCCATTAAATAAGGACACCAGTTCGGGCATTTTTGTCAATTGGAAACCAAATGAAATTCTATTTCCTATCAATGTACCTATGGCTAATAATCCAATTATAAACAGAATGCTACCCCATTGAATATTTTCAGTAAAACTACTTTGTAAGAAAATAGTACTTAAAATAGCTACAATCATTCCAATGACCAATAGTAAATTGCCCATAACTGCTTTCTTAGGGTTTCCCATAATCATCATTCCCATAAGAAATGACGCTGTAGCCGCAAAAATTCCAATATTTCCTGTTAGTATCATTATTTATTTTTTGGTTTGAACATTTTTAGCATTCTATGTGTCACAAAAAATCCTCCTGCAACATTAATACTACCAATTAATACACCAATGGCTGAAATAACGGTCATTAAATTAAAACCTAAGCCTTGCTGCATTAGCTGAATGGTACCACCTAGAATGATGATCCCACTAATAGCATTTGATCCGGACATTAAGGGGGTGTGCAATACAGCTGGGACATTTTTTATAATTGAAATTCCAACGAGTGTGCACAATAAAATGATATAGATTCCATCTATTGGTGTTAAACTAAATGCATTTTCCATAATTAATATTTATTTACTTCGGCACATATTCTTTCGTGCACTATTTTACCATTTCTTGTAACTAATGTAGCAGCCAGTATTTCATCTTGAAAAGCTAAGTCTTCATTGTTCCTAAAATGATCGATAAAAGTTGTAATGTTATTTCCTAATAAAACAGAAGCTGAGTGCGCTACTTTATTGTAAATTGTTGATGCGCCCAATACAAGAACTCCCTCCTTTATAATCGCTTTATTATTTTCTGAAAATTCACAATTCCCACCAGTATCAGCGGCCATATCAATAATCACACTACCCGCTTTCATGCTTTTTAACATGTTACCAGTGATTAATTTAGGAGCTTTTTTTCCTGGTATTCTTGCCGTTGTAATAATCAAATTTGCATCCTTGGCATGCCTAGCAATTGAATCAATTACTTTTGTCATAAAGTCTTCATCTTGCTCAATTGCATATCCTCCACTCGACGCATCTTCTACTGCACCTTCTACCTCAATAAAATCTGCCCCTAAGCTTTCTACTTCTGTTTTGGTTTGTTTTCTAATATCAAAAGCAGTCACTACAGCACCAAGTCGCCTTGCTGTTGCAATTGCCTGAAGTCCTGCAACGCCAGCTCCCAACACCAATACTTTAGCAGGGTAAATCGTTCCACCCGCACTAGAAATCATTGGAGAAACAACCATGGACTTATCGAAGCCATGTACTACAGCCTGATAACCTGACAGGGCAGCCAAACTTGATAAAATGTCCATGGATTGCGCTTTTGTTGTTCGAGGCAAAAGTGATAGGGAATAAAAATCAATGGGATTATTGGTAAATTGAAGTATTGATTCTAGTTCATCTAACACACTATAGCCTCCAATAATTGTTTTTTGTTTTTCAATACCCGCAAAATTAATCTTACTCGATAGTGTTATTAACAAAGTAGACTTTCTTAATAACAATTCCCTATCTGTTTCAATTACAGCACCTGCCTTCACATATGCCTGATCTAAAAATCCAGCTAATTCTCCAGCTCCACTTTCAACTAATACAGTATAATGTTCAGCCAAATGTTTTACATTATCTGGTGTAAGCGCTACCACGCTTACACCAGAATTTTCCTTTAATAATCCTAATATTTTCATAACCTTATGGGAATACACCTCTTTCTATATAAGTTTGCTCTAGCTTTTTTAAGGCTACTATGTAAGCTCCTACTCGCCAGCCAACATTGTATGATTCTGAAACCTCTACAATCCTATCAAATGCATCTTCAAGTTTTTCTGCAATCATATCTAGTACAGTCGACATTTTCCAGTTTTCACTTCTTTTATTTTGAAGCCATTCATAGTAACTTCCAATAACTCCACCAGAGTTGCAAAGGATGTCAGGTATTATATCGATACCATTTTCTAATAAAATAGTTTCAGCACCTGTTGTTACTGGCCCATTTGCACCCTCGGCAATTAAAGTGGCTTTAATATTTCTGCAGTTGTCTTCAGTAATTTGGTTACCTAATGCAGCAGGAATAATTATATCACAATCGATTTCAAAAAAGTACTTTGGGTCAATTTCAGAACCAAATTCGAATCCTACAATTTTACCTGAGTTTTCAATTGAATGTGATTGCAAAATTTCAGGATTGATTCCATCAGCGTTGGCAATAGTAGCACTTGCATCTTGCACTGCGATTAATCGTGCACCCTCTTTAGTAAGGAAATGTGTTGCCCAATAGCCAACGTTACCAAATCCTTGCACAATAAAAGTCATGCCATTTAGGTCTTTCCCTGCATGTTTAGCCCATTTTTTTATATTTGTTACTACACCAAATCCTGTTGCTCTATCTCTACCTTCTAGTCCACCAGACCCTACCGGTTTACCTGTTACAACGTGCATATTTTTTTGACGAACTGAAGGTGATTTTATTGAAGAATAAGTATCAGCAATCCACGCCATAATTTTAGCGTTTGTATTAACATCAGGTGCTGGAATATCTAAATCAGGACCAATATTGTCACCAAGGGCATAAGTAAATCTTCGGGTAATTCTTTCTAATTCCGACTCAGAATATTTACTTGGATCAATTTGAATCCCCCCTTTTCCGCCACCGTATGGTAAACCAACAATTGCCGATTTCCATGTCATCCACATGGCTAGCGCTCTTGCAGCATCAATATCAACAGTCGTGTGATATCTCAAACCTCCTTTATATGGTCCAAGTGCATTGTTATGTTGTACTCTATAACCTGTAAATACTTCAATAGAACCGTCATCTAATTTCACAGGGAAGTGAACTACTATTTCATTGTTAGTACTTACTAAAATTTTTCTAATTCCTTTGTGCAAATCAATAATATCTGCAGCTTGATTGTACTGACTGAGTACATTTTCATACATTCCTGTTTTAGGCATTTCTTTTTTTATTGTTTCCATAATTTTGTTTTTATTATTCGTAATGTTCACACTGTAAAACAAAGTGTTCAAAGCTTTTTAAAGAGCAGTTAGCAACATGCTCACAGTTAAAACATAGGCCTTTTTCCAATAAGGCTATGGTGCTTGTTTTAGTTTCTTTCTCTTGATGCATATCAGGTGAAAGGTTCAAGTCATTTCCAACACCAAGTTGTTGTATGCTTGGTTCTAGTACTTCTCTTTTTGCCGTTTCCATAATTTTATTATTTTTTATTTTTCCAAACTGGAATTTGAAGTGAATTTTTACAGATTTTTGGATGACCAGAAGTTGAGCAGTATTCCTCAAAAGGCTTATCCATGATGCTTTTATTCCCATGATCTGGAATAATAACTCGTTGTTCGGATTGGTAAGCTTCAGAAAATAAATCTAATTCATCTTCAATACTTAATGCGTAAAGCCAATATTTGTCATCTTTTAAAATTCCTGTTTCCATTTTTATTCATTTTGAAAACAATAGGGCAATGAGAATGCCATAAAAAAATCACCCATGCCAAGTCATGAATTAACGTCTGAATATCAACTATTTAAAAATTAGTACTGAAAAATGATTTAAAAAATGGTACAGTTTTTTCGGGGAGAAATTCCCCAGAAGGGTAAAAATGAATCGTTGTTTATTTTAACTTTTCTCTCAAAGTTTTTCTATCTATCCCAAGAATTTCTGCAGCTTTTGTTTTATTATTATCATTTGCAGATAAAACCTTTAGAATATACTTTTTTTCCATTTCTTTTAAAGACAATGTAGTATTTTCTTCAACTTGTATTTTAGATTTTACGTAGTCGGGCAGATCACTTAATGAAATGGTATCGTCATGCATGACAACCAATCTTTGAATAAAATTTTCTAATTCACGAACATTCCCTGGCCAAGTGTATTTATTTAAGACTTCAATAACATTCCTATCGAATTTTAACTTAGGCTTTGATTGTTCTGTGCTAAATTTTTTATTAAAAAACCTGATCAACGCTACAATATCATTTTCTCTTTCTCTTAAAGGTGGAATTTCAATAGAAATAACATTTAGTCTATAATATAAATCTTCTCTGAACTTGCCCTGAGAAATCAATTCTTGAAGGTTAACATTTGTAGCTGTAATTATTCTGACATTTATTTTCTGGCTCTTAGTTCCACCCAGCATGGTTACTTCTTTTTCTTGAATTACTCTCAACAATTTTGCTTGTACTTCAAGAGAAGTATTACTAATTTCATCTAAAAATAAAGTTCCACCATCTGCAGCTTGAAAAAATCCAACCCGATTAGTAATTGCCCCTGTAAAACTCCCTTTTAAGTGGCCAAACAACTCACTTTCTAGTAATTGATCTGGAATTGCACCACAATTAACAGGTACAAAAGGCGCAGAAGAATAATCGCCACTGTAGTGAATGGCTCTTGCAACTAATTCTTTACCAGTTCCACTTTCACCATTTACCAGAATTGTAGCTCGATTTGATTTTGTCCGTTGAATGGTTCTAAAAAGATTTTGCATTTTTGAAGAAGAACCAATAATTCCCTGGAAATTTTCTATTTTTTCTGCCGTAATCACTTCTTCGTTACTCTCAGTTGCTTGAAGAATACCATCTAGCGCATCTTCTAATTCATCAGCTGTAAATGGTTTGATTAAATATTCTAAAGCTCCTAACTTCATCACATTAATTGCAGAATTTACACTTGGATACCCCGTTATGACCAAAATTGGCATTTTAGCAAAATTTTCTGCACTGTAACGAATCAACTGTTCCCCCCCGATTTTTGGCATATTTAAATCAGTAATCAACAAATCAATTGCTGTATTTTCCAAGATTTCTATTCCATCCAATACGTTATCAGAAATAAAGGGATTCATTCCAAGCGCTTTGAGTTGCCTTCTTAATAATTCCAACATGTCTCTGGAATCATCTACTACTAATATAGATATGCCTTCATTCATTAGGTATGGTGAGTATTATAGTAAACATGGTACCTTTCCCGATTGTAGAATCAACTTCAATTCTTCCTTTATGTGCCTGGACAATACCATGTGAAACAGCTAGTCCTAGACCAGTACCATTATGTGATTTATTGGTGTAAAAAGGTTGAAAAAGTCTGTCAAGTTCATCTTTAGGAATTCCTTTCCCATTGTCAGATATCCTTAAGCGTACATCCTTATGCGCAATACTTGTTGAAATATTTAAATGACCTCCATTGTCCATAGCATCAATAGCATTCAATACAATGTTAAAAATAACTTGTGTAAACTGAATCGAATCTAAACTAATATTAGGTAAAACTTTAGTCAGTCTGGTATTCGTTTGAATGGATTTTTCAGACAATTGAATCTTTAACAAATCAAGGCAATCGAGTATTAATTTATTTAAATCCACTTTTTTAAATTGAGTAGGCATTTCACATGAAAAAAACATAAGCTTTTTAACTATTTCTCTCGCATGTTTTGCTGACTTTAATACTTTTTCTAAATCATTCTTTTTTAAAGAATCAGTTTCAGTTTTTTGTAATAATTCAGAATAACCGATAATATTTCCAAGGGGTGTATTTAATTCATGGGCTATTCCAGCTGTAAGTTCACCCAATAAGTTTAATCGGTCGTTAAATCTTAACTTTTCTTGAATAATGACTTCTTGTTGTTTTTTAAATTCTAATTCAATTAAACTTGCTATTTCGAACCCAATTTTATTCAACAAAGCTTGCTCTTCTCTTAAAAACACTTCTGGTACATCAGTTTGCTTTGGATCTCTAAAATATACAAAAAGTTCTCCTTTCATTTCAAGTCCAATTTGAAACATCACCGATTGAGACTTTTCACGAATTGGAACATTTCCCACTTCATTTTCTCCATATTTTAAATAGGCTTTAACATATTGAGGATATTGCCACCCATTGGGTATTTCTTCAATAATTAATGCCAATGCCTTTTCCAAATTATTTTTATGAATAGTGGCAATGCGAGAAATATTATACAAGCACTCTAGCTCTTTTACCCTTTCGGCTAAATTCTTAGATAAATTATTACTATTAAACTCTTCTTCTGTCATCAATCTTCAAAATTAGTAAATTTAATTTCTAAACTCTTGTTCTTTTGACATTCAAAATTTATTAACCATATTAATACGTCAATTTGCAACTTACGCATCTAACTATTGTAGCGAAAAATCTCTATTCAAATAAATAATTTACAAATTAATAGGCTTTAAAATTAAAATACTGAATATAGCATTTTTAGTCGAAAAGTTTAGTAAAAATGAGTAGCATTTTTTAAATTATAAAGGTTAAAACTTAAACATGTGCAAAGTATTTTATATCGGTAATTAAAAAAATGACCAAGAATATAGTAGACAGCCTGCAATCATTCAACATAATTGAAACTCATTAAATATTTTGCATTTGTTTCAAATAAAAACTTAAATTTCCATTGAATTTCAATCGATTCAAAAGCCTTCATTAATAGGTGAATATTTAAAACAATGACAATGAAAAAAACGATAACAGGGTTACTTTTGATTATTCTTCTTATAAGTTGCACAGAACATTCTTCAATAAAAGAAATTAACTCCTCGTGGAGTGAACAAGATAGAGCGACCTATTTAAAAAATAGAAATGATGCCAGTACTTGGGACCTAGCAATGTTTGAAAGCGACAAGCAAATGATTGGCATTGGCGACATTGGTCCATTTGAAATAGGTGTTTTTCCAAATCCAACTTATGATTTGGTCGGATCAGGAAGTTTTCAAGGATTGACCAATAAAAATGAAGATTTTGCATTTAAAAATCAACACATAGTCATGAATAGTTTCTTTGTTGGGAAAAATGAATTGAATAAAGCGCTTTTAAAAGATTTAGAAGATGAAGCTTTTTTTCAAATTTTAGTCTTGTCCGACACGGTTGACAATGAAAATTATCAATTGAATAAAAGCGTTACCATTTCAAGAAATCATCCAGACTATTTAGCACAAGGCTTTATCTTAACAAAGCAAATGAGAATCGATTATGTGGCTTTCCAAACTGCAGAGCAAAATGCTTACGCCATTGTTAATACAAGAATTTTTGATTTGAATGCAGGTAAAACTATTCTCATTTCACCGCAAAAAGACGGCACCTTAAGGTCATTACAAATAAAAAGTCCACCATTAACTTCAGCAGACATATTGACCTATACGAATGAATTAATCATGGATAAGGAAATTATTGCGTTTTTTGAACGTGAATAATTGATATCATCCTATTGAATCAAGTAATCCACCATTTAATTTTTTTGATGATTCATATAATCAAAGTCCCAATGTATCTCTCCAAACACTGTCTTGCACTGAATGTTTATTCCAATAATCAGTTTTAATTGTTTTAATAAGTGTTGCTTTTGTAGTCAACATTTTTTTATTGGAACCATAACCGCTTTCGTAGCGCTCCTCCCATCCTACAATTGAATTGGGAAACGTTGCATTAAACATAATGGTAATTGAACGCGCTAAAGCTGGATAATTAATTTCATAATGTTTTACACCGGCAGCACCATCATATAACCTGATATTCGCTGTAACAGGTTTTATATCATGATGCATTAATAGCGTATAAAACATTGAAGGTAACATTTGATGCGCTCCAGTTGGCAATAATTCAGGGTTTAAACGAATTAAAGACCATAGGTCGTCCTCAAGCATTATTTTATCTACTTTTTTATCAGAGAAAGATTGGCCCTCAAAATAGGAATGAAGATTAAATATAAAATGATCCTTATGTTTCATTTCTAGATAAGACATGCCACACCACTCTTGAATTGAGGTCGCCATTTTTAAGGATGAATTCCCATTTTCTAAGGGAAAAAAAGTACTATTCATCATTGAATAAGGATAAATACCTGTGCGGAATTTTTTGTCAGTATTTAATTTCAACACTGGGATATTACTACTACTCTCCTTGTCTGCCTTGGTATTGGCGAGTTTTGAAAATGGTTCTGTTACATATATTAATACCGCTGTTCCTTCATGAATTTCTCCGTATCTGGCTTGTGTTAAATTATAACTAGATAGTTCAGCCTGTCCGTCAAACCAATATGCCTTTACAGCAGGATCAACTGTTCGTTCAATGGTAAGACCTTGTTTATCTTTCAAAAATACAGCACTAATTAATAGCACAATGACCAAAGTTAAGATGGAAAAAATAAGTAGTCGTTTCATATTATTTTGGTTCGTTTTTTCATTCATTATAATAGACGTTAAAGTTGTGCAATCTTTACAAATCTATTGTGATTTGGATAAACAATGAATGATTTAAATAAGGTTTAAAAACAATCAAATCAATACTGCATTTGTATTAAAGAATCGTTAAAATGGCTTAATGGCAGAAAAATCATTGTAAAAAGAATCGAATGAATTTATTAAATTACATTTACAAATACAAAATAATCAAGAAGCAATCGCATGGATGAAAATATAGAAAAACCATCACCTGAAGCAAAAGCACTTTCACTTTTTTTGATGGCACACAAAACAAAAAACGAAGACTATAAAGACAAATCTAATTACATTAAAAAGCTGTGGAATATGTTGCAGAATGAGGAAATCAGTAGCAATGTATACATCAGTGAAGTCCAAAGTATGTTAAAGTCCTTTGGCGGATATGCTGCTGTGGTGGAGAAAACGGTTCGCTTTTATATCGAAAAAACGGGGGAATGGAATTTAAAAGGTGATGACAAATATTGCATAGACGCGCAAGCCATTGCAGAT
>CBDUKB010000024.1:0-22167 GCA_965367695.1 uncultured Putridiphycobacter sp. | reverse complement strand
CGCAGCTTAAAAGGCTATATTTATGTTCATCCTGAAGGCATCATTAAGGAGGAAGAATTAAGCTACTGGATTGATGTTTGCTTGGCATATAATCCCCATGCTAAAGCCTCGAAAAAGAAGAAGAAAAAGGAATAAAAGCCAACGCTGTTATTTGAATAACACATTTACAGTTCCTGTATGCTCATATATCTTACCTGCTTTATCATTGAATGTAATGCGGTATACATATACCCCTTCTTCCACGAATGAATTATCCGCTAACCTGGCGTTCCAACCAATTTCTATGGCTGAAGATTCAAATAGATTTTTGCCCCAACGATCAAAAATTTGCAAGTTATAGGTATCAAAATCATATAAGCTAATGACCGGAAAAAATATTCGATTATCAACTATACCACTGTTTGGTATGATGGTATTTGGCACCCAAATAACCGGGTCAAAATTCATGCATTCTTCATCCGAGTATGCACGCCTTATAAAACCGTATTGATTCAATGTTTCCACCGCTGCAATTCTATAACAATAACCTCCTTCTGATTGATTAAACTGTTTTTCTAGTTTATCTACAAAAGAACGAACTCCTGGATTCGTAGCTCCGATTGGAACAGGATCATAGACCCCATCTATACCTCTATAAATTTCGTACCGATCAATGCCTTCATCAAATCCAATATAAGGCGTCCAAGACAAGGTATTAATCAAATTATCCATGTCTGATTGAATACTTAAATCAATGGTACTTGCAATTTCAGTCGCTGCTCCTTTGTTCCCACATGAATCGATAATGGTAACTTGATATTGGTATACACCATCACTTTGAACTTCAGTATCATTGATTTGATAGAAATTACTACTGGTAGGCGTCACCGAAGTGAGCACTGTAAAACCAAAATCATTGGGTCCTTTTTTTGAAACCTCATATGCCTGAATAGATGATTGTACATCAGTATACCATTCAACGTTTATTCCGGCATTTAAATTATGAGAAGCATTCGACAAATAATGAAAACTCGGATTTGCAGGCGGCAAAATAGTTCGACATATTTCATTTGAATAGGTCATTTTTCCTGATTGAGAAAGGCCTCTAATGTAAAAGCAATAAGTATTATTATAGTCTAAATAATCATAGTTAAACCTTGTTTTATCAGGTGTTAATGTGGTTAACATTTGAACAGGTTCATTGTTGACACGCAATAAAACTTGGTATTCAACGAGGGGATCTTCCGTGGACCAACCATTATAAGATGTCCAATTGATTGCCATTGTTAAATTACATAAATTTACTTTCGTTGTGGTATAAATGCTAGCATGCGATTCGCTGGCAGCAGAAGTTTGATAATTAGGGGGAATGTTGTTAACCAAACAAGAATCAAAAGCTGCAACCGCATAAGTTTCAGATTTAAAATTGTGTAAGGCATTCAAATCGGTATAAGAAGTATTAAATCTGCCATAAACTGTATCGATATTCTCCCAAAACCCATTAATTATTTTTAAAATTATATAGCCGTAAGTATCGGAGGATTGGTTGACATTCCAAAAAATATTTGTCACATCATTCGCTGTATCAACCGTGACCAATGAAATAGTTGGAATATATGGGTTCATGATATCGGTGAAAAAATCTCCTTCAATATTTGAAGTTGAGCTGCAGCCGGTATTGTGGTTCACTCCTATTTGGTAATTAATAAATGCCGAACAAATATCAATGGTATCTCGATAATCAAAAGTACCATAAGGAATATTTTTATGCGCTGTCCAAATTCCTGCTGGGTATTCTCTGTAAATTGTATAATCAATGTTTTCACCTGATAATTGTGGAGTATGTGTTGGATTCCATTCAATTAAAACCCTGCCATCTCCTAAATCATTAATTTCTAAAAAAATAGAACTAATGGTGTCGGAATAAGTGATTGCAGTCACCCCATTATCGTCAGATTTTGTTGCAAGCACATAGTTTTTTATGCCTAGGTTTCCATTTGCCCCGACATGGGTATATGTGGAAGTATTAATATTAGCAATGGTTGCAATTGGAAGTGGGCCTGATTCTAGACAATAAACTTCATACTCGATAAAATTGCCGGTTCCGGCTACGGAAGGCGTCCAGTTGATGCTGATATCTCCATTGGCGAGCACATTAATGCAGGTCATGTCAACTGGAGGCACAATAAGCCCCTGTTGTTGCTCAGGCATTGAAAACACAGATGAGTGCACATTATTTGACCAGGCAAATAAATTGCATAAGGTCATAAACAGGAACATCATTAATGTTTTTACTTGTTTCATTGCACTGTATAACGGATACAAAATTACTTTATTATAAAGTAATTCATCAAGTCTTGTACCATCTATTTTTATAACGATAGAAATGACTTATAGTTGCGTATTTTAAAAGAAAAAGGTAGTGTTTCCACTACCTTTAACATTATTTAATACGATTATTTATTAATGAATTATCAATTGTCGTGTAGCTGTATTTTCGTCAGCAATTACTTTGATAAAATAAATTCCTTTTGAAAGGGAAGTTAAATTCACGTCCAAATTGTAATAACCATCAATATTTGATTGATTGAAAGGGATGTTTTTTATCAAATCTCCAGTTAATGAATAAACATTGATTTCAAGATTTTCTCCTTTAAAATTGTCGAGGTTAATTTTAACATTACCATCTGTTGGATTAGGAAAAACATTAAATTCAAATGTCTCTTTGTTTTCTTTTTCTACCCCTAACCCATATCCTACGGTAAAATCAAAACGAGTATAGCCACCAAAATCTGGGTCAACAGTATGAATATTAAACCCTCCTACTTTTCTTAAACGCAGAAAGCCTGCTGTTTCTCCTTGTGTTTGGGCTGAATACCAAAAACTCAAGCCATCTACATCTGAATCGTATAATTCCACAGAGTAACAACCTGGTGCTAAATCAAAAGTATCACGATATGTTGTAGAATTAGCAAGGGTTTCCCTTGACCAAATTACATCTCCATTTACATCTTTTAGATAGATTTTATTTTCGTAAGCCTTATTGTTTGTATTCAACCAAATGTAGAAGGGGCCATCAACCATATCTGGTGCTTCAAAGGTCACATTGTATTGGTCGTTATTTGGGTATTGGTCAACTCCTCCGTTTGGCTCCATTATTTTCGCATGAAATTCTAGGGCACCACTCATGTCTTCGTACCAAAAGTGATTTTGGATTGGAATTTCTACTTCTTCTTCTTCTAAAAATGCCAAATCACCTGTCCATTCATAAGTCACATCTTGCCAACCAGGCTGTCCGACCCAAATTTTAATTTTTGCAGTAGTTAAGTTGGTTGAACCTGTATTTTTAATAATCACTCTAGGGTTTCTGCATGCAGGATTCCACTTACTATAATACTCCCAATCGTTTGGATTCAAGACATCAATGACAGCTGCATCCAAAGTGAAGTTAGGTGCTCCATAAGAAACCAAATGTGTTGAAATTCTATAATTACCATTTGATTGTCCTGGGTCACTTGTTGGTACATTTGAAATACCATAATCTAAATTAACCGTTGTACCCGGTGTTACAAAAGGTGTTAGTTCAAAATCATATTCTGGCACCTTGTCTCCAGGGCACCAACCTTCACGTGCATATGGCCAAGTTCCTCCCTGTCCAATATTTGGATTATCGGCACATTCTGTTGGTTGCCAAATCGACCAACTGTGTTGCGTGGTGCCATCAACTGCTAAAGAAAAGGTTTTATCTTGCCATTCACAGCAGTTTCCATTTCCTTCATGCCCATGTCCTGTAATTCTTGTTTTTACCTTATAATTTGTTGAATTCGGGTCTAAATCGACTGCAATTTGTGTTAAATCGGTATTAGCTGCTATATTCCCATAAATATGATTGCCATAATTTTGCCACAACACCTCAATATTATTAACATCTCTTGGGGGGGTACCCGTAATAAAATCAAAACGTACATCAATCAATTCTTGTGTATTATGTGCACTCAAATCTACTAAATCAGTGAGCAGTAAAGATTGATAGTCGGTTACCTCATACACCCAAGTAAACCCGTTTGGACCTAAATCAAAACCAATACCATAAGGGGTAATAAAACGGCCAATTTCGTATTGATTGGTAATTTCAAAAGGCGCTTTAAAATATGAAATTGTATCATTTGGAACAGTGGTTGTTGCACTCATTAAAACTGAGTCAATTTTTGCACCCAAATGGTTATAAGTATAACTGTAACCAGGAACAAAAGCATTGACGATATTGTTGATTACAAATTTTCTTCCTGCAACTCCAAACTCAGCAATATCAACGGTTTCTGCTAAAGTTGAATCTAGTACTAGAACAGAATCTAAGGAAGTGGTATAAGCGCCTTGCACAAAGGTGATATTAGGACGAAGTGTGGACAATTCATAGCCAAGCGGCGCTTCAGGGAACATTTGAATCATCCCTGGGCTGGTTGTCATTCCGTTTCTATTATTGATTGATTTGTCCTCTACATTTTGAGAATTGTCAAAATCGTAGTACAATACTAAATTTCCATAATTTGGATGGGTAGCAGTTATTTTTTGTCCCATCCAAGTATTAATTGTACTTGGAGATAACTCCGCATTCCAAACCCTAAACTCATCTATTTTTCCTGCGTAATCATAATTGCCATTTCCTGAAGTCCCGATTCGGAATTTATTTACCTTTCCAATTGTTTTTGTAAGACCTGAACCCGTGTGCCAAAGCGTACCATTTTTGTAAATATTCATGACTCCACTTGTTGTATTTTTTGTAAAAGCCCAGTGGTTCCATGTCCCTGCTATTTCATTTGTGGTCGCTAACTTATCAATTCTATCGTACCCACTCCCTTCTCCGGCATCCCAATACATTCTGCTATTGCTCCAAGGAAAGTGAACATTCAACATTCTTGCATTCACACTATCGAGACCTTCTAAAACGGAAGTATTTGCAGGTAAAAAGGTGGCGTCACCATTTGCCCAAAACGAAATAGTGATTTCATCTTGAAAATCATAATCATCTAAATCGACTTCGACATAATTACCGGGAGAAATATTTAAATACCCTAATTGTTCTGAAGTTGTGACTACTGTATTGTTACTGGTATTACTGGCATTGAGTACCGAATTATTTCCGGTGCTGCTATTTGAAAATGAAATATCAATTAACAAGTTATCCGTTCCATTGTAATTAAAAGCATTTGTCAGGTTTATGGTTTGTATTCCAGTTCCTGAAAAAGTAGTGTTAAATTGGTATACTGTTGACAAACCATCTTCATCAAAACTTGTTACCACATTAGCAGTAGTATGCTTCATTTTAATGGTCAAATTATTTAAGTCTGCTCCTAAAGCACTCAAATCGAATCTTAATTTAGCAATGTCCCCTGCCGTAACACCGGCTGTTGATAATTCAGCAGCAGACCATAACAATTGTGTATGTTGCACTTTGTTGGCTGATCCAAAAGGTTGATTACTTGCTAAACTGCCATTCCCAATTGCAAAATCATTGTCAACCTGACTTAAGTAATTAATAAAATACTGGTAGTTTTGGTAATAATGATAGTAAGGGTTTGAGACGTATGAAATTGAAGGAACAGCTTCTCCATTTACTAAAAACTGGGTTCCATCCACTTGAACAGAATCATATTCACCGGTGTGGTCGTAAATGGTGGTATTGGTTAAATAATCCCACTCACCACAATTATAGCTATCCCATGGAGTTAACGGAGAACATTTTAAATTATAATACATCAATACTTTTTCAAAAGTCTGTCCTTGTAATTCGGCTGGAAAATCAAAGGTAGCACGACGGGTAGCAATACTATCGTAAGTAAATGTTTGTACCGAAATAGTGTCTTGTGCCATTGTTTGTGTACCAAGCAACAAGGCAATCAATAAAGTAAAGTTTTTCATAATGTTTTCGCTTGAGCCAAATTTAATAAAAATATCGCTTTTTCAATTTCTATAATTAAGCTTAAATTGGATTTATAACTGCTTTTAAAATCAATCGTTGTCTATATCTTCTAACAAGTCATTAAATCCAAGTGATTTTATTGGTTGAATGGCTGCTCCAGCAATGCCTTCAATCGCACCGTACATATTGGTGGTATTATACATTACTTTTTCAATTTGCTTTTCTCTTTTCTTCCAAATATTCATCATGGCTTTTTTCTCCTTATCTAAGTCTTGTTTTAACATTTCAAATCCCTCTACAATTGCTTGAACTTGACTTCTGAATTCGTTTCCTGTTAAAAAGCTATACAACATTTGCATTTTATCTCCTTTATTTTCATTCGAGTCGCTTACTTGTTGCACTTTAATGAGTCCTTCACGTAAAGCAGTGGCCAGACTTTTAAATTCAGAGAATGAACATACCCAAACACCATTTACTAATTCAAAGCTTTTTTGGTTTTTTGGTAAAGTTTCTGAGATTAATACTGGAATATCAGCACCAGCTAAGCGCATATCATCCTTTAATTTATCTACCCATTCATTGGAGAAATTTTTGGTTCTTTTTGATTCATAAATAATTTTACCACACAGCACTCCAACACTATTTCTGACAGTTTGAATGCAATCGGCACCTCTTACTCCTTTTGATACTTCTTCAATGATATCGAATGGAAATTGAATTTTCAAATCATCTTCAATGGCAAGTTCTTGTACTTCTCCTTGCATTTGCATAGAACCTTGTTCTGCTTTTCTCTTCATTTCATCAATCAACTTTTGTTGATCATCCATTTTTTTTTGAAATTCTCTTTTTTGCATTTCAAATTTTTCAGCTTCTGATTTTTTTACTTTTTCTTCCACCAAACGGGCAGTCTCAATTCTTTCTTTTTGAATTTTCAACTCTAGCTGTTCTTGTTTTTCTTTGAGTTCGTTTTCCTTTTTCATAAAAAGCAGCTCTTTCTCTTGTAGGGCTCTTATTTCTGCTTTCTTTTTAAGGGCATCTTCTTCTAACTGCTTGAATTTTAATTCATTTTTTTCTGCCGCTTCTTTTTCAGCAGTCTCTAATAATTCTTTCCTAATTTGGGCCCGGTCAGCTTCAATTTTTATTTTGTATTCTTCTTGAGCCTGTCTTCTTTTATTTTCAAATTCGGCTTGACTTTTAAGGAATTGAGCCTGTTGCTCTTCAAATAATTTTTGCTGCTGATTGCGTTCTTCAATTATTTCTTGTTGTTTTTTTTGAAGTTCCTTTCTTAATCTTTCTTCAATATTTTTTGAAATTGTATCCTCAACGTTGAAAATGTGGGCACAATTAGGACATTCAATTTTTGATTGATTCATAATAAAACAAGCTTTTTGACTTAATGCTCAAATTTAGGGAATAAGGGCGTATTTTATTTACGTTGTATAGAATAGATATTCTTTTTTTTTAAACAGTAAATGAATTGACTCACTTTTCAACTAGTCTAGCTGCAATATGTTGAAAAAAATAACAGTTATTTAGCCAGCATCATCTAATTGATTATTTTTTATTATTTCTCAAATTGGTGTCCATAAAGTATAATTTTACTTTGAGTCGATAATTTTCTTTCATTTTATTTAACCAGTTAAATAGAAATTAAACCTTTTAAACAGAAAACATTGCGTTTAAAATAAGCAAATACCAAAGTCCTTTCATTATTTGAGCCTGTTGTAAAATCATAATATTTGTTAAAAAAGACAGTATTTATGACTACATTAAACAAAATATAACATTATGAAAAAAAATAAAAATTGCATTAATCCCCGAAAAGTATTGCTTTTGGCGATTGTATTTTTTTGGTTTGGAAACTTGTTTTCACAACAGGAAATTAAAGGTAACGTAATTGACAAAGAAACAAGTGAAGCCATTGTTGGTTGCAAGTTGTACATCAAAGGAAAAATGTCACAAGCAACAATAACCAATTTTGATGGCAACTTCAAAATCAAGGCATTGGGTTCAGACAGTATTGTCGTTTCATTTGTAGGCTATAGCACCCAAACAATTGGAATTAATAATCGTACTGAAATTAACATTAAATTAGTTTCAAAGAACATTACATTGGATGAATTGGTAGTAGTTGGAACTAGAAATCCAAACCGAACTGTAACTGAAAGTGTGGTAGCAGTCGATATTATTGACATGGATGAAATATCGGCATTAGGATCGCAAACAAGTGTGAATGATATTATGAATATGGTGGCACCATCATTTACCTCTCAGCCCCAAACCGTTTCAGATGGAACAGACCACATAGATCCTGCCTCCTTGAGAAATTTGGGACCAGATCAAGTGTTAGTGTTAATTAATGGTAAGAGAAGACATACCTCATCATTAATTAATATTAACGGAACTGTTGGTGCGGGTAGTGTTGGAACAGATATGAATTCAATTCCAACAGCTGCAATTGAAAGAATAGAAGTATTAAGAGATGGAGCAGCAGCACAATATGGATCAGATGCCATAGCGGGTGTGATTAATATTGTATTAAAAAAAGGAACTAACAAATTCGATTTTTATGTCAATACAGGTGCAAATGTAAGTGCAAATGGCAACAATTTTGAAGGTGGATTAGATGGAGAGAAACTGAACATTGGTGCTAATTACGGGCTAGATGTAGGTGACAAGGGTGGTTTTATAAATTTTACTGGAAATTTAGGACTCAGGGCCCCTTCTTCAAGAGCAAGAGCATATGGAGGTGACATCTTTAATGCTTATCATGGAGCTGAAAGAGTTTTTGCCGCAAACGGCGGTATAGTCGCCGATATGAATTTATCAGATTATCAATCTTCCGCAGCGAGTCTAGGCTATTTAAGTGATGCTGACAAAGCAACGGTTGCTGGTTTAGATGTTTCGGACGATAATGATGTGGCTACTTTAAGAACCATTTTAGGTGCAAATGCTGATGATGGTGAATTAGCAGCGAGGGGACTAACTCGAAAGGATTTTAGCTTTAGAGTAGGACAATCGCAACTTAGAGAAGGTAAGTTTTTCGTGAACATGGCTGTTCCTATTTCAAAAAATGCAGAGTTTTACAGTTTTGGGGGGTTAAGTTACCGTCAAGGATTGGCTGCTGGATTTTATAGAAGACCTGCACAATCAGATGGTAGAGCAAACACCATTGCATTCCCGAATGGATTCTTACCTGAAATTGGATCAGATATTTTGGATAAGTCAGCTGTGATAGGAATTAAAGGTGAATTAAGTGGATGGGATGTTGACTTTTCAAACACTTGGGGAAGCAATAGTTTTGCTTATACCGTATATAATTCAAGTAATGGAACAATGGGTGTTGCTACACCTAGAGAATTTTATGCAGGTTCTAATTCATTTACGCAAAACACGACTAATTTAGATTTTAGTAATTTTTACAAAAATATACTATCAGGGTTAAACGTTGCATTAGGAACTGAATACAGAGTTGATAATTTTAAAGTATTAAGTGGGGAAGAAACTTCTTGGGCCGATTATGATGTTAATGGGAATATTGTAACTGTAGTGACACCTGATTCATTATTGGTAAAGAATAATTTTACTGGAAATAACTTAGGCGGAGGTGCCCAAGTTTTCAGAGGATTTACTGAACAAAACGAAGTAGACAAATATAGAAACAGTCTTGCTGCTTATGCAGACTTAGAATTAGATGTCACCAAAGCATGGACTTTAAATGGTGCAATAAGAGTGGAGAACTATTCTGATTTTGGAGGAACATTTAACTATAAAGCTGCAACAAGGTATGCGTTTACCAAAAACATTGCCTTAAGAGCTGCCTATAGTACAGGATTTAGAGCACCCTCATTACATCAAAAGTACTTTAGTAGAAGTAGTACTGTATTTGATGCAAATGGTGTAGCACAAGAGTCGGGTACCTTTGCAAACAATAGTAGAGCAGCCGATTTGTTAGGTATCCCACAATTAAAAGAGGAAACTTCTCAAAACTTGAGTGCAGGGGTAACCGCAAGATTCCCTAACATTTCGACCACAGTTACTGCTGATGTTTATCAAATTGATATTGTAGACAGAATTGTATATACTGGTGCATTCTCTGCTGGAACCGATCCTGAATTAATTAATATTTTTAACGCTGCAGGAGCCAGTAATGCAAGGTTTTTCGCAAATGCCATTGACACTAAATCTCAAGGAATCGATATAGTTATTTCTAATAGAGTGAAAATTAAAGAAATTGGTATTTTAAAGAATAATTTTTCCGTTACACTATCGCAAACTAAACAGGTAGGAGCAGTTAAAACGACAGAAAAATTAAGTGACCAAGCCGAAACATTTTTTGGTGAAAGAGAAAGGTTATTTTTAGAAGAAGCACAACCACGTGCTAAATTTAACTTAACGAATATTCTTAAAATGAATAAATGGAGTTTTATGTTGAGAAACGTGTATTTTGGTGAAGTAACTGATCCAGATTCTTATGCTGATGTTAATCCTGATGGCACACAAAATTTGACTGTTTATGGTGGAAAAGTAATCACTGATTTATCAGTTGCATATTCATTTACTGCAAATTTGAACGTAACAGTAGGTTCAAACAATTTATTGGATATTTATCCAGATGAAAATAGACCTGCCTCTACTTCGGGTGATCAATTTGTATATTCAAGAAGAACTTCACAATTTGGTTATACAGGAAGATATGTTTTTGCGAGAATTAATTTAACTTTTTAATAAATAATTCTAAAAAGCATAAACTATAAAAATTAAAGCGCACCTAGGTTTAATCTGGTGCGCTTTTTTAACTTTTTAAAAATCTTTTTTTCTACTCTTTCTATAAATGTTTAACAAAGGCAATACCACCCAAAACGAGAGTGCAGCAAGAGAGGTAAAGAGTCCGAACCCAGTTCCAAAGAACTTTTGAAAAACAGCACCTGTATATCCAAGTAAAGCTGAAATATCTAACTTTAATAAGATTAAAATACGTGATAAATCAATTGGATTAAACATGGTAGCCGCAATTGAAAATGATTCAAGCGGATAGGATTGAAACGCAATGAGTGACATTAAAAACAAACCGTCGTATATCACTGCCATAAATAACCAAAGTAAGATTGCATAACTAAATCCTTTAATTTTGTTTTCGTTGTACAATGCAATGTTAAAAGCGAGGGCAGTGAAAATTAAGGTTAAAAATGTACCTGTTACAAGCAATAAACCAAAATCCCATATTTCGTTAGATTGGAACAAACCGTATAACATAAATGGTATGCCTAGTCCAGCTATTAAACTTAAAGAAAGAGACAGAGCAACACCAAGGTATTGGCCAATAAAAATGGAAGAACGTTTAATAGGTTGCGCCAGTAATAATTCTGTAAACTCACTCGAATTATAAAAATACATGACGCCAAAAATGGTCCCGATTAATGGCACTAAAATAATAATCACGTTCATTAATGTGATGACTGCTTTAGAAAGGTCGTTATTTAAGAATAACAAGACAAATCCTAATAGTAAGTAGAAAAATAGGTAAACATAACTCCATCTACTTCTTACTAAATCAAAAAAACTATATTTTAATATCTTAAACATTTTCTTGGGTTAAAAGGTTAGCGATTGCATGTTCGAAATTGGATTCATTTGTTGCGGTTTTAAGGGCTTCAATATTTCCTTTAAAATAAACTTTCCCTTCTAATAAAAAAACCACCTCATCAGCCATTTCCTCAACAAAACTCATGATATGGGAAGTAATTAAGATAATTTTTCCTTTGGCTTTTTCTGCTTTTATAAATTCTTTTAAATGAATTAATGCAATTGGGTCTAACCCAGTTGTAGGTTCGTCCAAAATAATTATCGGACTATCAAACATAAAGGTGAGTACTAAATTTACTTTTTGTTTGGTTCCACCAGAAAGGTTACTTAATTTTTGATTAAGAAATGGTTCCAATTTGAATAATGCAATTAATTCTGCATCCGCTCCATTTCTATTGCGAATATCTTTGATCATTGCAATCAATTCTTTTACTTTTAAATTCCCAGGGAAATTAGCGATTTGTGGTAGGTAATCGATTTGGTCTCTGTATTTCCATTCCTTTTTAATGGGCACGCCTCCTACAAATAAAGTTCCACTGTCGGGAATTACCATTCCTAGTAATGACTTTAACAAAGTTGTTTTACCAGAGCCATTTGGTCCTAAAATAGCAAATATGCCTTTTTTCGAAATATCTAAATCAATGCCTTTAAGCACCTCATTTTTACCAAATTTTTTGTGTAATTGTTTTATACTAATCATCAGTATTTTTTTATTTTTGGTGTCAAGTCAAGTAAATTATCAGGGGTAAAAACCGGGGAAACTTTTTCTGAAAAATCGATAATATCGATAAACAAACTACGCATTAAAATAATGGTTTCGGGTGTTTTATTAACAATATATGAAAATAGTTTTACGGGTCTGTACGGCACATCACCAATACCATCTTTATCTAAATCGTACCCTGTATAACTACTCCAATAGTTATATTGAAAAACGTTATTATTGATCTTACTATGATAGGATACATCAAATGAATTGTATAAAAAGTTATTCTTTTCAAATACATTTTCATAACAAGCTCCTAGCACTTTGATGGCATAACCATTTCGAATAAAATTATTACCTGAATACACCACCCTATTGGAACCTTCAATGTTAATACCCACAGTATTTTCTTCGAATACATTGTTTGTTATTTCAGCGTCATTTATTTCTTTTAACAACAATCCGAAAGCGGCTGTGCCCCAATTTTTTTTAAAAATATTATTAAACATTTTAATACGTTTTGAGAACATGACCGCCACACCTGCGCCATTATTTTCAAAGGTATTATTACTGTAAACATCATCATTGGAGAACATAAAATGCAAGCCATATCGCAAGTTATTTGTGCTCACATTTTCATTAATGGTAATGCTATCTGAAAATTCAAGGTAAATTCCATCTCGTACTTTTTGCACTATGTTATGCGATACCACTACATTTTTTGAATACCACAACTGTATACCATTTCCCGAGTTGTATTCATCTTGTGCATCTCCAATTACTTTGTTATTATAAATTCTACCATTTTTTGATTTTTCAATATAGATACCAAAAAAGAGTTTTTCGAGTACTACATTTTGTATTAGAAAATATTCACTTCTAACAACCCGTATTGCGGCATGATCACTGGTATAACTTGTGCCAACATTTATGATGAATAACCCGTCAATGGTTACGCTATCAGACATAATTCGAATGATTTCTCCTTGATCTTCACCGTCAACAGTTGGGAAATTTTCCCCTTTTATTGTCAGGGGTTTATCAATAATAATATTAAACTCTTTATAAGTCCCCTTTTTCACTAAAACCATGTCATATGCATTGGCTTTTTTGATTGCGTTTTTAATGGTTTTAGTAGTACAAGTATTACAAACCGTAATTGTTTTTGCAATTAAACTGGTGTTAATTAAGAGTAATAAAGCGAAAAGAAATGCCTTGAAAAAGTTCATAAGTTAGAATTCAGAATCATGAAGATAATTAGTACTTTAATTGTACTTTTAAGTCATCCCAATTATATAGTTTTCCTCCTTTTTCAGAAAGTACTTTTGCAGCACTTTCTTTTGTTTTAAAAGCGGTTAAATTTGCACCCATTGGACTGGGCAAATTCTCACTAATTAAAAAAGTAGCATCTGCAGCAGCAATAAATTCAGTTGGTGATTCATAAAAATTTGTATAAATCCCCCCTACTTGCACTTCAGTTTCTTGACTCAAGTAATTTAAAATACATTCAGTTGCATCAAATTTAAAAACCTTGCCTTTATCTGTTACCAACTGGGCGCCATGAATTTTGTCTACAATTGTCATTTTACAGAAGTGACAGCCATCATTTCCATAATCTATTACTTTCGGTCCAGTGTTACAACTAGTAATTGTAACAAACACCAATAAAGTCAATAATATTTGAATTTCTTTTCTCATTATTTTTTTAGTTTTGAACGTTTCCCTACAAAGAAAGCAATGAATGTCAAAAACATACCGGCTCCCATCAAATACCCTCCTAATCTAGGATAAGAAAATGCATCAAAGTTAAGCATTTTTTTATGTCCAAACAGGGGTGGTTTATAGCTCATTGGGGTGCCATCAGGGTTTTGTAATTTCATAATCGCATGTGGATCTAAATTTGTTCCATAATCTAACATCCATAAATTAAAATCATACATACCCAGCACGCCTAATACTGCCATTAACACAAGCCATCCCAAAAACCAATGGTAGGTTATTTTATTAAAAAAGCCCAAAATACCAATTATTAAACCTAGGGCGATCATACTGGCTAAAATGATTGGGAATACAGTAAACTCCCACATTTGCTCAGGTTTCGGTAGCGTTTTCATTCCAATATAATGATTCAATCCATCTATATTTTGAATATCAAACTCGTTCATTCCTTGAATGCCATTCACATAGATATTCATTCCTAAGGGTTCAGGATATTGCGGTGCACCAAGCATGATATTCCACAAAGGAAATTTAAACAAGCCTGCTAGCAGCAGTACACCAATAATCATAAGAATACTCGCCTTTTTCATAATAATAATATTTATTGAGTGGTAAAACTGACCATGTTTACTACTCAACTTTTAACTTTTAGTCTTGCACCTGTTTTATAACTGCAGTTGCATATTCGTACCATTCAATCCATTTTAATTTTCAAAAAAATGATTTAAAAAAGCAGGTAGTTGAATGATGAAAACTACCTGCTTTTAATTTAACTTATTACTTATTACTAATCACCACCCAAAGACCAACTGATTTCAATATCAGAATCTGCTGGAGAAACTCTCACGTAACCTTGCATTTCTTGGTGCAATGCTGAACAGAAATCTGTACAATAAAATGGCCAAACACCTACTTTTTTAGGCTCCCATACTGAGGTTTTAGTTTGTCCTGGCATAATTAGTAGCTCAGATGTATTTTGTCCAATCATAGCAAATCCATGAGGCACATCAAAATCTTGTTCGTGGTTCGTCACGTGGAAAAACACTTTATCTCCCACTTTTACTCCTTCTATATTATCAGGTGTAAAGTGACTTCGGATAGTAGACATATAAATATGTACTTCTTTTCCTTTACGTTCTACACGCGCTTTGTCTGGACTCAACACAGCATATGGATGCTTGTTTTCATCAAGTCTATAAATTTTCTTCGATTTTGGTGCTATTAAGTCAGCAGGTATACCAGCAGCATAATGAGGCTCTCCGTGAGTTGGGAAATCGTATAAAAGTTCCATTTTCTCACCAGATATATCATAAATCTGTGCTGAATGCTCCATTTCTGGACCTACAGGAAGGTATCTATCTTTCGTAATTTTATTCATAGCTACCACGTATTTACCAAATGGTTTTGCTGAATTCCCACCAGGGATCATTAAGTGACCAACAGAGTAGTAAGTTGGTTGTCTATCTTTCACTTCCCAAGTACCTAACTCCCATTTCACAACTTCCGAAGAAATAAAGAAAGTAGTATAAGCATTACCTTTTCCATCAAACTCTGTGTGGAGTGGTCCTAAGCCACCACTTTTTACAGTTCCAGCAAGAACTTCTTCAAATTTCAAGATTGGAATTCCATATGCTTCTCCATCAAACTTTTTAGCTTCAATCGCCGCAATCATTTTATCAAAAGAGTGCACTGTCAGGTCAGCTGATAATTTACCGTTACCAATAATATATTGTCCTGTAGGATCTACATCACAACCGTGTGGTGATTTAGGTGTTGGCAAGAAAAATACTGCACCGGGTACATCCAATGGATTTACTGTTAATACTTCTTTTTTAATGGTTGAAGTTGCTGTATGCGTTGACTCATCATAAATGTTATGTGCGTATTCAGCAGGCACTTTAGTCCCCCCTCCATTGTTCACATACTCTTCAATTTTTTTCCAGTTGATAGCAGCAATAAAATCTTTGTCATTTTGAGAAGAATTAACCTCTTGTAATGAATTTGCTTCCTCAGTATTATAAGTAGTAAAGAAGAACCAACCATGAGACTTTCCTCTACCTGGGTGAGACAAATCATAGTTAAAACCTGGCATAATAATTTGGAATTTAATATCCATGTGTCCATGCTCAGGATCAACACTTATAAAAGATAAGGCACCTTGAAAGTTCCCTTTATACTCGTTAATTGGCATATCACGTTGTGGAATAGGCACTGAAAATCGAGTTCCAGCTACTACATACTCTGTATTTTCTGTAACGAAAGAAGAACTGTGGTTACCTGCACTGTTAGGAATTTCAATGATTTCTTCTGTCTCAAAAGCACTTAAGCTTACCCTTGCAATTCTAGGGGTGTTATTTCCATTAATGAAAATCCAACGACCATCTAATTCTCCTTTTGTTTGAGAAATATCAGGATGGTGAGAATCGTCCCAAGGCACAAAACCATGAGATGTTTCTAACATAGGTTTAGTCTCTTCAGAATACCCATATCCAGATGTTGGAAATTGAGAAAATACTGGAATTTCTTTAAACATTCTACCAGAAGGCAAACCATATACAGTAATGTTACCGCTGTAACCACCAGACATAAAAGCATAGAACTCGTCATGCTCACCAGGGGCAACATAAACTTGTTCGGCTTTACTGGAGTTCAAAGCTCCATTCGATTTATTTTTTCCATTGTTATTACCACAACTCGTCAGCAATAATGCTGCTCCAAACAGTGATAAAAGATGAATTTTATATTTTTTCATGTTTTTTTATTTAAGTTTTATTTAGCTATTTATTATTTAGATTCAGGTAAGATTACTTTATCTACTACGTGAACAATACCGTTACCAGCTTTGATACTTGCAACTATTTTTGCGCCACCAACAAACACATCATCTCCTTTTACTTCAACAGCAGCATTGGTATCATCTGCTTGACCTAGTTTTTTAAACTTTTTGATAAATTCTTTATCGTAGTTTCCTGCAGTTACATGATGTTTTAAAATTGTTGCCAGCTTTTCTTTATTTTCTGGTTTTAATAAGTCATCCACGGTACCTGCTGGTAAGGCATCAAAAGCCGCATTAGTAGGTGCGAATACCATTAAAGGTCCAGCATTTACTAATGAGTTTTCAAGTTCAGCTGCTTGCACTGCTGCCACTAAAGTAGTGTGATCAGGAGAGCTAATGGCTATTTGTAATACATTGGGCGTTGAACCATCATCTTCTATAAAAGCTTGGCCCGAAGCCACATCTTCAGATGCTTCTACAGCACTTTGATTAGCAGAATCATCTTTACTCTCTTCATTTCCACAACTTGTTAAGTAAAATGATGCTAATAAAATGGGAAGTAATTTTAATAAATTCATAGTCTTCATAGTTTATATTATTTAAGGGTTCTAAAATACTCTAAGATATCACGAGCTTGTTCCTCTGTCATGTTTTGGTTTGCCATTGCAGCTCCATTAAACTCAACTAACAAATCTTTCGCACACTGATCTTCTTCGGTCATCAACTTTGGATCTAAAATCATGTTCATAATCCATTCTGGACTTCTTCTTTCTAAAATCCCTGTTGGATTTGGTCCAATAAAACGTTTATCAGTTTTATGACAAGCAGTACAATTAGTTTTAAAAAGCTCAGCACCTCTTTCAACCATTTCGTTATCAATTGTAGCACTTAGCTCAATATTTTTAACTGACCCAACACCTTTATTATCGAGCGTTTTACGTTTGGAAGCTGGTACTTCAGTTTCAACCGTTGCTTCAACTGCTGTTTCAACACTCGTATTTTGATTTGTTGAAGTTTCTTCTTTTTGATTTTCTTCATTTCCACCACAGCTAATTAAAAGGCCAAAAGTGAAGAGTAATGCGAATCGCTGAATTGTTTTCATGTAGTTATAATTTAAGTTTTAATTTTAAATTTTAAAAAGTTCATCTCTTTAAACAGGACGAAGATATAGGTAATTAATAGTTTGAAAATTGACACAAGTCATAAAAAGACCTTAATATCCGCTATCCAGATATGAGTTTTGACAGTTTTGAAGATTTGGCTTTATTTTATCAATAAATCACGATATCAACTGCAATATTTTCTTCTCTCGCAGTTGGTTTTTGCTTATTGTTTGACATGGCTGCAACTTGCTTATTCACATAAGCCCTGATTTCTGAGATCTGTATCAGTCCATCACCATTGGCATCTGCTTTATGCGCTTTAAATCCTTGGATAAAGTTATAGGTAAATAAGCCATTCTGCCATTGATCACTTTCCATAGCATATTCTGCACCACCCGCACTAGAAATTACAGTGGCCCCGGTTCCTTTTCTGGTGTCCGAAAATAAATCGGCTGACAACTTGTTCATATTTTGAGCCCCAAATGCATTTTCAACAGCAATAGCGGTCCCAACTGCACGGAATTGTATATCACCTGCTTCTACTTCAACATCTGTTGACTTTTTTACTTCTTCCTTATCTAACTCACCAGAATGACAAGTATCCATAATCAACAATTTTTGATATGCCTTAATACTATTTAATAATTTGGTGATTTCAGCATAAGGCAAGCCATTGGTGGCAGGATTATCAAAATCAATATTATAAGTGCCGAAATAGTAATCGAAGTTTTCATCTAACAAACCATGCCCAGCAATAAATATAGCTGCCACATCACCCGCTTTACATGATTGAAAAAACTGGGTTAAAGCCCTTATATTTTCCACCGTCACCTGCTCATCTAATAAGTACTTCACATGAACCGTTTCGTACTGCTTATTGTCCTCTTGCAAAGCTTCAGCAATTTCAGTTGCATCTTTTGTAGGATAGGTTAAGTTAAATCTTTCATCTTTATATTTCGAAACCCCTATGGCTGCAATATAAAAGTCCTTACCAGTTGGTTCTCCAGCTTTTAATATTTCCTTGGTAGCGTAAAGTGATTCAGTTCCATTGGCATTGATACAAGAAATATCAATTTTATTGAGACCTTCCAATAAGGCCACATTTGCTACATATCGAAACGACAAGGGATTGGTTCCTGCCTTTGGTCGAATCCCTTCTTCACCAAAAACAGGTGAATTATTCACATAGACGTTTATTTGCTTGATTGGATATTTTTCATCCCATGCTTTGATGGAAAATTCTAATACATTTTTTTCCGTCGTAAGGGGAATGCTATTTTCAATTTGTGTAATGGGTAGGTTAAAATCCATTTGAATACTTCCTTCATCAAGGTTGTATTTCCGGAGGCGTTTTTTGTATAAATAATGATATGCATCAATCAAATTCTGAGGAGTTTTTCCAATTGTTTTCGCAACAATATCCGGTCTATTCAAATTAATGTCATACTGTTCGAAAGGGACTAATTTTTCGCCCACTCTAAAAGCGATAGAAGAAAGTGCTGACTTTGCAGCCATGTAATAATTATCGGAGGTATAAATAATAAACTCTTTATCCTCTGTGGCTATCAAGGTGGCTAACACCTTCTTTTGTTGATATGAATTAATCATGATGGAACCATCATCTGAACCTGAAAAAACATAATCTGCCTTATAGTCGAAGAAAGCTTGGTTAATGCCTGATTTATGTTGGTCAATTTGCGTGATTTGTTCTCCGTTTAAGGTCCAAAAAATAATTGAATTATCGGTACTAAAAACACTTTGATTAGTGGCATAAGTCATTAACACATCCCCTTTTTCATTAAAGTCTAATCCATTGATATCACCGTTGTGGCCCGACCATTCCTTTTTTAATGAAAATGTATTAGCATCAAATAATTTTATTTTTTTACCCCAAGAAACGGTTCCAAAATGTTTGCCATTATTACTGAACTTAACGCCCCCCACAATAGAGGCCGTTTCTGTATAATTCATTTTTACCGCGCCTGATTTAAAATCAACAACTGTGCATCCCCCCATCAAATCGGAATAGGCCAACAATGCTTTATTGGGATGAAAATCGAAGGAACGAATTCCAGCTGGGTGAGCGACTGTGTATAACGCTTCTTTGGTATCAGTGTCGTATATAATGGTGTTAGGCATATAACCTCCCATGGCAATATATTTTCCGTCGTTTGAATAAGTCAACAAACTATTGATCTTTCCATTTGTTTTATAAGTTCCCGTAATTTTCCAAGTATCGGTGTCGTATTCAACCATATTTAAGGTATAGTTCATCACCACCAATTTGCTTCCATCTGCGCTAAACACACAAGGAAATAGCCCATTGATTTCTTTTTCTACTTTATTTTGACTGAGGTCCCATATTTCTACTGTTCCTTTTGCCCTTGCAATGGCTAAATATTTGTCATTTTGGTCATAAGCCATGTCGATTATAGATTTTGCCCTGGGCTCAAAAGTTTTAAAAAATTGATTATTCTTTAAATTAAATAACTGGATGACATTGAAACTAGCCGTCAATAAGACTTCATTTTGAGGATAATTTGCGACCCCATTAAAATCGAAATCTCCACTTTTCTTATCTTGTTTAATTTCACTTACAATTCTTTTATTTAAATAATCAAACACCACAATTCCTTTGCCAGACACGCCTATGTACACGTAAGGCTTTTTAGTATCTGCAAGCAAGGAATGTAAGTGTTGTCCAAACAAATCCTTTTCCATCACTACCTTTCCTTTAAGGAGGTCAACAATTCTAACCGCATTGTTGGTCAACACCTGAATTAAAAAGCGCTGATCGAGCGATAATTGAGCGGGAATGATCACATTGGCCATAGTTTCAGAAGTTGGAATTTTTTTAACTTCCTTGAATGTATTTAAATCCAATACAATCACCTCTTTTAAATGATTGACAACAATCACACGTCCCCCTTTGAAATCAACATTCAAACTCATGCAATACACCGTTTCATTCAGTACTTTTTTTTGCTTTGAAACAGTATTAAAAAGACTTAATTTTGAATTATCATCTACAAATAAAATATCATCAGATTTGGGTAAAAAATAAGCGGCAATTTTCATACTTCCATGCGCTGGTGTTTCAAATAGTTTTTCACCAGTAACAATATTATAACCAATCAATTCATTTTCGGATGAAATACCAATAAGCGTTTTACCATCATCTTTAAAGGCTAAAAACCCAACCCTACCATCACTTCCAGTCATGGTTCTATACTCCTTCCCTGATGCAATGTCCCAAATTTTAATCAATTTATTATTACCTGCACTCGCTAAAAATTTTGTATCATCAGAAACGACCATGGCGTTAATCTGAGTGTTATGACCTGTAGTAAAAACTACTTCAGGTTGCGTATTTGACCAAGCATAGGAATTACATAATACACAAATTATGTACAAGATTAAATTGAATTTCATGGTGGGTTATTTTGCTTAAAAATACAAAATATTTTAAGAACCACTATAAAGCAAATTGCAAAGACTGGTTTTAGAAAGAAGCGTAATGAATTGGGTTTGATTTCTTTTCAGCTCCAATACTTGTTTCTTCACCATGACCAGTGTACACAATGGTTTCATCAGGGAACTTAAACATGGTATTTAAAATCGAATCTTTTAAGGTATCAAAATCTCCCCCGGGTAAATCAATTCTACCAAAACTTCCTTTGAACAAAACATCTCCATTGATTACAAAGCCTTGTTTTTTATTGTAAAACACCAAATGATCTGGGGCATGTCCGGGACAAAAATAAACTTCCAATTCACTTTCTCCAAACTTTAAAAGGTCACCCTCATCTAAAAACTGAACAGGGTCTGGAGAAAGTTGGTAAGCGCCAAAACCATACATTTTACTATATGTTGGCACAGCTGCCAATTGTTTTGTTAAATTTTTATGGCCCACTAAATCAATTCCAAAAGTTTTATGTACAAAATAATTCCCCAAAACATGATCGATATGCCCATGGGTATTGACTATTTTAACGGGCTTTAAATCATTCTTTTCAATAAAGTTCACCAATTTTTGCTGCTCGTTTTTATCAAAACAACCCGGATCAATAATGATACATTCTTTGGTATCGTCATATAAAACATAAGTGTTTTCCTGAAAAGGATTAAAGGTCATTTTTTCGATTTGAATCATTGTTGTTATTTTATGTTACAAATTTAATGATATCCCTTTATTAACCATTCCTTTTTTTTATCTTTACCTCGTAAATTATGGTTTTGAATAAAATTATCCATTTTATTATTTTTTTAACAACATGCTTACTCCCTAGCCTTGTATATGGTCAATTCTATCAAGGTTCAGAACAAGAGTTTGGCAAAAACCGTGTTCAGTATAGTAGTTTTGGTTGGAAGTCGCACA
>CBDUKB010000023.1:0-22176 GCA_965367695.1 uncultured Putridiphycobacter sp. | reverse complement strand
TCAACTACCAGATAAAGGTAACATATTAATTTTTACGCAACTTCAAGTCAGAGAAGATGCGCATACACTTTATGGTTTTCACCAAAAAAGTGACCGAGAAATGTTCAATCACCTCGTTTCTGTTTCCGGAATTGGTGCCAATACCGCAATCTTAATGTTATCGGCTTTAACTGCAGATGAAATTGCAAATGCCATTGTTACTGAAAATGTAGATACCATAAAAAGTATTAAAGGAATTGGCTTAAAAACAGCGCAAAGAGTGATTGTTGATTTAAAGTCAAAAATGGAAAAAGTTGAGTTTTCTGCAGAAAATATTTTCAATACAAACAATACAACGCGATTTGAAGCGTTAAGTGCTTTATCGGCATTAGGTTTCGATAAGAAAAAAGCTGATTTGGCCATACAAAAAGTAATAGGAGAGGACCAAACAGTTGAACAACTAATTAAAGAAGCTTTAAGAATTTTATAATTTTGAAAACAAGATTTTACATAACCTGTTCAGTACTTATACTGTGTATACTTAGTTTAAATGCAAGTCCAATTTTATCGGCCAATCCAATGCCCTATTTGGGTTATTACATTGAAGAAGCAGATACCCCAAAAGTTAACTTACCGTACCCAATATCTGACTATCATGACTTTACATCTAAACCAAATTCCAGGTTAGATTTAAATTTACCTTCCAATATTGATACAAAAATTGTTTACAATACAGAAACAGGAATGTATGAAGTGTATCAGAAAATTGGGAACCTATATTATAGGAATCCAACAGCCATGACCCAATCGGAATACATGGCTTATGAACGACAAAAAGCATTAAACGATTATTTTACCGAAAAGGTCGCCAGTGAAAATTCAGCAGATCAAAATATCATCCCCACTTTAAATGTAAAAGGCGAGGCATTTGATTTGATTTTCGGTGGTGATGAAATTAGCATCCGTCCACAAGGTTCTGCAGAATTATCTTTTGGTGTAAATATTTCCAAATACGAAAACCCTGCGCTACCTATTCGAAGTCAAAGACAAACACAATTTGATTTTGACCAACAAATTCAGCTGAATTTGGTCGGACAAATCGGTGATAAATTAAAATTAGAAATTGCACAAAACACAAGTGGTGCTACTTTTAACTTTCAAAATCAAGTTAAAATTGGCTACACTGGATACGAAGATGAAATCATCCAAAAAATTGAAGCAGGTAACGTTTCGCTTCCTTTAAATACAAGTTTGATTCAAGGTTCTCAAAGTCTATTTGGAATTAGAACAGATTTAAAATTCGGAAAATTAACTGTAAACACGCTATTGTCTCAACAAAGAGGACAAAGGCAAGAAATAAATGTTGCTGGTGGCGCCCAACAACAAGAATTTGAAGTAAAGGCTGATAGTTATGAAGAAAACAAGCACTACTTTTTAAACTTTTATCACCGAGAAAACTACAACAAGGCAATGGCATCCATGCCTTACGTTAATTCAGGGGTAAACATTACAAAAATTGAAGTTTATGTGACGAACAGAAACAACAATGTTGAAAACACCAGAAACTTTGTAGCCTTTACCGATTTAGGGGAAAATGATGAAGCCTATTTAGAAGGAAATCCAGTAGTTGCGAATATTGGATCTGACTTTCCAGACAATGATGCAAATAATTTATACCAATCAATAATCGACCAAACGAATGTGCGTTCATTTACTTCGGCAGTAGAAGACTTAATATCATTAGGGACTACTTCAATTGGCCCATTTAACCAGTCTTTTCATTACGAAAAAGTGGAGAATGCGAGACGATTAACAGATCAAGAATTTACCTATAATGCTTTGCTTGGTTTTATTTCATTACGTCAATCTTTGAATCAAGATGAAGTATTAGCTGTCGCCTATCAGTATACTTATCAAGGGAAAACATACCAAGTGGGTGAATTTTCAAATGATGTTCCAGTTGAGGCTGGTTCAAAAAGTGCTTTGATATTAAAGTTAATTAAACCAACCATTGTTAATCCTAAGAATAAGTTGTGGGATTTGATGATGAAAAACGTTTATTCAATTGGTGCTTATCAAGTTGGACAAACAAATTTTAAATTAGATGTTTGGTATAACAACCCTCAAACAAGTGTTGATGTAAATTACTTACCATACGAAGGTGTTGATGACAAAATGTTAATTCAATACCTTGATTTAGATCGATTGAATTTAAATACCGAAAGGTCACAAGATGGTCGTTTTGATTTTGTTCCTTTCGTTTATGAAGGAAATCGGGCCACAAATGGAGGTACCATTGATGCACGGACTGGGCGAATATTCTTTGCTACCATAGAACCATTTGGTACAACTTTAAATGAAAAATTGAACAATGTAACAAACCCACTTCCCCCCTATGCTTTAGAAAAAATAATTTATCAAGAATTATACGATTCCACCCGAACTGCTGCGCAACAATTACCTGATAAAAACAGGTTTAAAATAAAAGGAACTTATGAATCTTCGGTAAGTTCAGACATTCCATTAAATGCATTAAACATTCCAGAAGGTAGTGTAACAGTAACAGCTGGTGGCGCTCAATTAATTGAAGGCGTAGATTATCAAGTAGATTATAACTTAGGAAGGGTTCAAATTTTAAATGAAGGAATCTTAGAATCCCAAACACCTATTAAAGTTTCTCTTGAAAGTAATTCTGGGTTTGGCTTTCAACAAAAATCATTAGTTGGCGCACATTTTAATTATGAGTTTAACAAAGATTTTAATTTGGGCGCAACGGTGATGAACCTGACTGAAAAACCGGTTACACAAAAAGTGAACATTGGTAGTGAACCGGTAAGTAATACCGTATTAGGAACCGATATTAGATACCGGACCGAAGTACCATTTATTACAAAAATGGTCGACTTTTTGCCTATGATTAGTACCAAAGAAAAATCCTATGTCACTACAACTGGAGAGTTTGCTTATTTAATTCCAGGCACACAAAGAGCGATTGGAGAAGGTGGTATTTCTTATATTGATGGTTTTGAAGGGAGCCAGAGTGGAATTACACTAACCTCTACTTTTTCATGGAAACTAGCTTCTATTCCTCAAGGACTAGACAATTTCCCTGAATACAATAACCCTGGTACCAAGCCAGGTTTTAACAGATCAAAACTAGCTTGGTATACGATTGATCAATCATTCTACATCCCTAACTCAAGAACCCCAGACAATATTAGAGACAATGATACCATTTTAAATGACAGTAGAATGAGAATGGTATTGCAACAAGAGTTATTTCCTCAAACCCAACCGGCAACTGGTACCGTTAATAACATTCAAGTATTTGATTTGGCTTATTATCCACAAGAAAGAGGTCCTTATAATTATGATACAACTGCCGCCTTCATCAATCAAGATGGAACATTCAACAACCCTCAAGACAGGTGGGCTGGAATAATGCGGGCATTAACCACTACGAACTTTGAAAATGCAAATGTTCAGTACATTCAGTTTTGGATGTTGGATCCTTATAATGATAATGCCACTGATTCCGGGCAAATCAATATGGATCCAGGAGAGCTTTACTTTAACTTAGGTAATATTTCTGAAGACATTTTACCAGATTCAAGGAAAAGTTATGAAAATGGATTACCAACAGGTACTGATTTTAATCCAATAGATTATGATAGTACCGCCTGGGGGATTATCCCGAATCAACAAGTTATTGTAAATGCTTTTGACAACAACAATGATTCGAGACAATACCAAGATATTGGATTAGATGGATTAAATAACCAACAAGAACTTTCCTTTTTTGCTTTTTATACGGCTTGGGTCAATAATAGTAACTTAACACAAGAAGCAAAAAATAAATTACTAAGTGACATTTCTTCAGACGCCTACAACTATTATTTAGATGATGATTATGATCTTTTGCGTTATGACATTCTTCAACGATACAAAGAATACAATGGGCATGAAGGAAATTCAAATACTTCAGAAATGTCACTCGATTTAAATGCTGATGGTTATCCAACACAAGGAACCACCACCCCAGATATTGAAGACATTAACCAAGATAATAACTTAGGTGAAACTGAAAATTACTTTCAATATAAAGTTGATATATCTCCAGGCAATTTTGTAGTAGGGCAAAATTACATCACCAATAGACAGACTATTGCTAAAGAAGATGGTAGTTCTGAAACTTGGTACCAGTTTAAAATTCCAATTAACGATCCCGATAAAATTGTCAATAACATCTCAGATTTTAGGTCTATTCGTTTTATGAGAATGTACATGAGAGGTTTTGAAAACCCAAAGGTTTTTAGGTTTGCGACTTTAGAATTAATTAGAGGAACATGGCGTGAATTTGCACAAGATTTACAATCTGGTGAGCAATTATTAGACGACCCTAACTCCACAGAATTTGTGATTGGCGCAGTAAATCTGGAAGAAAATGAAGGTAAAACTCCTGTTAACTATGCTATTCCTGATGGAATTCAAAGAGAAAATGATTTCAGTAGTATTAACACCAGACAATTGAATGAGCAGTCAATGAGTTTAGAGGTTTGTGGGTTAAAAGATGGTGATTCAAAAGCGGCTTATAAAAACTTAAATATTGACATTAGAAATTACGGTCAAATCGCCATGTTTGTCCATGGAGAAACAAACTTTAAAACTAATAATGAAAACCTTTTAAAGGACTATGATTTAAATGTATTTGTAAGACTTGGGACTGACTTCACAGAAAACTATTATGAATATGAAGTTCCTTTAAAATTAACTCCTTGGGGAACCAACTCAGCCCAACCAGCATTAATATGGCCAGAAGAAAATAACGTAACCATTGTTTTGGATGATTTAATTGCCTTAAAGTTAGAAAGAGATTTAAAAGTAAAAATTGGTTTGGCTTCTACCGCAACAGAATATTCAGATACCACCCAAGTTAATAAGTATATAAAAGTAAAAGGTAATCCAAATCTTTCTGAAGTGAAGGTGGTGATGATTGGTGTTAGAAATCCAGATGACCAGACCAATCCATTACCAGATGACGGGTTGGATAAATGTGCAGAAATATGGGTGAACGAATTAAGGATGACCAACTTTAAACAAAATGGTGGCTATGCGGCTACAGCCCAAGTGAATGTTCAAATGGCTGATTTTGGTAATGTGGCAGTATCAGGTAATTATTCCACACCAGATTGGGGCTCAATTGAATCAAAAGTGGCAGAAAGACAAAGAGAAACCATATCGAATCTGACTTTTAACTCAAACTTTGAATTGGGACAATTTTTTGGAGATAAAATAGCCATTAGGTTACCTGCATACTTTGGGTATTCTGTTGGGGCTATTAATCCAGAATATAACCCATTGGCACCTGATGTAAAAATGTCCTTATACGATCCTGAAACTAAAAAAGAAATAGAACAATACACCAAAGCTTTATCCATCAGAAAATCCTACAATTTTACCAATGTTAGAAAAGAAAGAAGACCAGGTAAGGAAACCAAATTTTGGGATGTGGAAAATGTATCATTGAGCTATTCATTTAATGAATTATACAGAAGAGATATTAATACGACCAGAGATATTACTCGAAATTATAAAGCAGGTATCAACTATGCTTTTTCTGCCAAACCAAAACTCATTGAGCCCTTTAAAAAAATGGGGGTTGTAAATAAGTCTAAATGGTTAAGAATTGTAAAAGATTTTAACTTCTATTTAGGACCTAAATCTTTTTCAATGAACAATGACATTCAAAGAATGTATAACGTTTTGCAGAACAGAAATGCATTGGTTCCTGAGTTTATATTCAGTCCTACTTACTATAAAAACTTTACCTGGAGCCGTGCTTATACTTTTAAATACGATATTTCAAAAAATTTAAAATTTAATTACAACGCAATCAATGCCTCAATTATAAGAGAACCACAAGGTGAAATAAATAAAACTGCCGAACAAGGTTCTATAGGTTTAACAAATTACAATCAATTCTTAAACATTGTCAATGAAACATTCAATCCATTTTCGAATTCGATTGATACCATTTCATTTGGTGGTTATAATATGAACTTTGGACAAAATTTTGATATTACCTATAAACTACCATTAGATAAAATTCCACTGACTGATTGGATAACTGCCAACGTTACTTATGGCGGAAATTACGATTGGATGCGTGCACCTATTGGGCAAGATAGTTTAGGGAACACCATTCAAAATGCGAGAAACTTTTCATTAAATGGTCAGTTCAATTTAATTTCTTTATACAATAAGGTCCCTTACTTTCAAAAAGTAAACAGAGGAAATTCAGGGAGAGGAAGACAAACCACAGGAAGATCAGCAAGAAGGGAAACAGATGGAGATGATGCGGCCAAAACCGACAGTAAGAAGCCTAAAAAAGATGATAATAAAATGAATCCAGTTGGCAAATCAATCGCACAGTTAATTATGACTTTAAGAAATGTGAGCATGAATTATTCTGTAACAGATGGTATGTTGTTGCCAGGATTTGACCCTACAAACAACTTATTTGGCCTAGATGAAGGATTCAGTGCTCCAAGTTTTGCATTTGTGACAGGGGCACAAAATTATGATTTATTGGGTAGACAAAGTAGTACTTGGGGAGCCGATTCATCTTATGCTTATTATGCTGCAAATAAAGGTTGGTTAGTACAACAACAAGGTTTAAATATTCAGCATAATGTGATGCATACACAAAACATTAGTGGAAGGGCAACTTTGGAACCAATCAAAGATTTATCAATTAACTTAACCATCAACCGAACACTGACAAAAAATCAAAACAGTAATTTTAGATTTAATGAAGAATTAGGCCGACATGAATATCAAAACCCTTTGAACACAGGTACAATAAATTTCAGTACAATAACTTGGAGAACTGCATTTGAAAGCTTAAATGATTCCACCAAAACTTCAAATAATTTTAATGAAATGTTAGCCAACAGGGTGGAGTATTCTCAGTTATTTGGCGAAGAAGCAGGAACTGCACAAAACAGTAATGGTTTTTATCAAGGATATGGTGCCAATCAACAAGACGTGTTAGTAGCGTCATTCTTGAACACCTATACTGGCAATCGTTCTGCTAATAAAATAACCAGTGTATTCTCAATGATTCCTTTACCAAACTGGGACATCAGGTATGATGGCTTATCTAAAATAGAATTTATGAAGAAATACGTGCGAAACTTTACTATTAAACATGGTTATCGCTCCAATGTTTCTATTTCAAATTTCTCAACAAATTTAGCTGCAAGGGATGAAGATGGCGTTCATCAATTGGATAATTCATTAAATTTTATTGCGGATGAACAATTCCAAAGTGTGATTATATCTGAACAGTTTGCACCTTTATTTGGAATTGATGCGACTTGGATCATTAATAAAAATGGATTGATTACTAAATTTGAATATAAAAAGGACAGAAGTTTATCATTGAATATTGCTAATTCTCAAATCATTGAAATGATAGGAAAAGAAATAGTTATTGGATCGGGATACAGATTTTCTCAAGTTGAGTTACCTTTTGAATTCATGGGTAAAAAACCGAAAAGTGATATCAATATAAGGTTCGATTTATCAATAAGAAACACGTTGACTGTAAGTAGAAGTATTACTGAAAACTCAGTTACACCTACTTCTGGACAAGAGATGTATTCAATTCGTTCATCAGTCGATTATAATTTAGGTAAAAACTTAAATGTAAGGGCATACTTTGATAGAACTGTAAATGTGCCCGCACTTTCCTCGGCATTTAAAACAGCCAATACCCGAGCTGGAATTGCATTGAGATTTAATTTAGCCCAATAGTCACATTTATAAAGCAAAATTGAAAGATCAATTTTTTATCCTGTAATAAATGCTTATTTTCACTGTAAACAAAATACAATGATGCGGTTTATCTATAAAGCATATTATAAGCTCATCCGTAAAATGGGAATTGCTAAAACGGCTAAAATAAAAAACGGTCCTTTGAAGGGGTATCTCTGGAAAACTTCAGTACCAGACAATCGATATATTTTAGGTGACTATGAGTCTGCCATGACTAAAATTATTCAAAACACCCTCAAAAATGGGGTTCGCTTTGTAGATATTGGTGCCAATGCAGGTTATTTTTCCCTTTTAGGTCATCAACTTTGCGAAGAAAACCGTAAACCAATTTCTGTTGAGCCCAATCCAGAAAACATTCAATTATTAAAAGCTCACTTTCACCTGAATAAAATATTGAAGTACAACATTGAAGCTGTTGCTATTTCAAATCAAAACGGAACCATTCAATTTTCAGACTCAGGTAATTTGGCAGCGAATACCTATAAACAAGAATCAAGTATTTATTGTAAAAATACAATTGAAGTAAAAACGATTACCCTCAACGCCCTCATGGCTAAATATCAATTAGATTCGAATACATTGATAAAAATAGATGTGGAAGGTGCGGAATTAGATGTGTTAATGGGTGGGGAAGATTTTATTAAAAATTTCCATCCAGCTATTTTATTGGCAACACATAATTGTCATGTGCCCAATGTTGAAGAAAACTGCCTAGCGTATCTTCAAAAAATGGGATATAAACTGAACCCCATTGCCGATCATAAAATTCCTGGTCAAGCTGATTATTTTTGTTATTACCTGAATTAATTCAATGACCTTTTCCTTTAAAAATGTCGAACACATGAATAAGGTGAGGCATTACAGCTTCCATGCTCTCTTTAGCCCCATTTGTTGAACCAGGTAAAGCCATGACCAATGTATTGTCAATAGTGCCAACCACACTGCGAGAAAGCATGGCATAAGGTGTACGCAATTGTCCATAATTTCTAATGGATTCTTCAATACCAGCTATCCTTCTGTCCAAAAGGGGAATTAAAGTTTCTGGGGTAACATCTCTTACTGAAAGACCGGTTCCACCTGTAAATATCAATAAGGAAACCTTTTCTTTTAAAGCTTTTTTCACCGCATTTTCAATCTCAGCTTTTTCGTCAGCGATAATGTAATAATCATTAACTTTTATTTGATGATTATTCAAATTAGCTACAATTGCTTTGCCTGCTTTATCTGTTTTTAAACCTTTAGAAATCGTGTCGGAACAAACCACCACATGCGCGGATAATTTCAAAGCGGTAGTTAGGAGTTTTTCCTTATTATCAGATTTACCTCCCTTTTTTGAAAGCAATTTAATACTGTGTATTTCTACTCCTTTATCAATCGGTTTTAGCATATCGTACATGGTTAATGCAACCACCGAAGCGCCATGCATGGCTTCCACTTCCACTCCTGTCTTATATATGGTCTTCACTTCCATTTCAATACGAATGGTCATCCCTTCAACAAAATAATCAATTTTTGTACTTTCAATTGGAATTGGATGACAATCGGGTAAAAGATGTGGTGTTTGCTTTACTCCTAAAAAACCGGCAGCCTTTGCCATTTCAAACACATTCCCTTTTGGAACTTCATTCTTTTGAATAGCAGTAATAGTATCCAAACTACTCACCTTTACAATAGCTTGTGCAATGGCAATTCTTAATGTGTTTGATTTATTTGTAATATCTACCATACTTATTGATTCACTTTCCATTGATGAGATGCATCTTCAAATATCTCTTTCCCAAAAATAGGTGCTTTTTCTTTAATTTGTTCCACTAAATATCGACAAGCATCCATGGCCATATTTCGGTGTTTCGAGGATGTAAATACAAAGAGACAAATTTCACCAGCCTTCACCATGCCTAATGAATGATAGATGTGCAAACATGATAGATCAAATTTTTCGAAAGTTTCTTCTCTCATTTCATGCATCACTTGATTTGCCATTGTTTCGTATGCAGTATACTCAATTGCATGAACAGTTTTCCCTTCTATTTCATCTGCACGAACTTGTCCTAAAAAAATATCATGGGCGCCTATATTCGTTTTCACTTGGTGTTTCGCAATTGATGTTGCTATTTTTTCAGGTAAAATCGGCCCATTTACAAATACATTCTTCATTTTTTCTATTGTTAACCACCAGCAAAGGGCGGCAAAATTGCTATTTCATCATTCAAATTTACAACGGTAGAAAGATCGACGACTCTTTGGTTTATCGCAACATTAAATAAAACGTTTTCTAAACGTTTATATTTGTTTTTTAGAATCAGTACCATTTCCTGCACATCAGAAAATTGATGTTCAAACACTTCTTGCTTCTTCTCTGTAATTTCAGCTATAACACCAAAGTATAAAATCACCATTATTGTTGGTTTATAAAATTGTTTAAATCCCTTTGTGTATTCAAATTTATAAATTCTTTTTCATCTTCCCCAGTAAAATCAATTTCCTTTGAATTGATTAGACTTAATAGCTTACTCAATCTATAATTTCCCTGATCGATACAAGTTTTAATCACTGGAATGGATTTTTTATGATAGACAGCAATTAATGGATGAAGTTTTGTTGTTTTGGCCACCACATTTGTATCCTTTTTACTTTCATTCAGCAGTTCTTGAATTGTTTTTAAACTGACATTAGGGGTATCGCAGGACAAAATAATATTCTTTTCAAAGGGACTCAAGCATAAACCCGTGTATAATCCACCTATTGGACCCACATCTGAAATCAAATCAGGATAAGTTGGAAAACCAAACTGTTCATATGCTAGGTTGTTTGCAACAATATAAATATTTTTATGAACCTTCATTAATCGGTCTAATAAATATTGTATTAATGGAATACCATTGACCTTAATCAATCCCTTATCAGTTCCCATACGGGAACTTTTTCCACCTGCAAGCATTATAATTCCGTATTCTTGACTCATAAGCTTAAAATAAGTTTAGAAAATGCCATGCCCAATACGAGTAATAAAATTACTTGAACAGTTTTAGTTTTCAAAATTTTACTTCCTAAATAACTACCAAAGAAACCACCAATGATGGCTACCAGCACTAAATAAAATGCTTCTTTTGGAATTTGCACACCTTGTATAAGTTGACCTGTAAGACCAGCGGCAGAATTCACCCAAATAAATAAGGCTGAAATGGCTGCCGTTTCTTTCATGTTTGCCCAATGTAACATCAACAAAATTGGAGAAAGAATAATGCCTCCACCAATTCCAATTAAACCAGAAACAAACCCAATTATAGCACCTACTCCTATTGCTGCAAGTGGGTGGAAAGCTATTACCTTTATCGCTGGATTTTTTAATTGACCACCCAATTTTAACATAGCGAAAAGCAAAAACAAACCTAATAACACTTTATAAAAAACTACCCCAATGGTAAAATACCCACCCAATAGTGCCAACGGTATAGAACCAATTGCAAAATATATAAAAAGGTTCATTTTAAAATAACCCGCCCGATAATAATGAAAAAAGGCAATTGCGGCTACAAATAAATTCATGACAAGGGCCACCGGTTTTATAGTAAGTTCATTTACCGTAAACAAATACATAAGGGCGATATATCCTGAGGCACCACCATGACCAACACTCGCATACAAAAAAGCGACAAATGGCACAGCAAATAGCAACCCAATTAAATATGCATCTGTAATTCCCATTATAAATTATACAACACTACTTCTTCACCTTTTAAAACGATACTTTTATGAATTGGAATGTAAACAAGTACATTTGCCTCAGAAAAAGCCTTTAGCATAGCAGAACTTTGTCCTTCTAATATATGGACCAATCCGTTCTCTTCTACCTTTCCTTTTAAAAATTCTGCCCGATCACCTTTGCGTTCATATTCTTTATTCAATTGTCCTAAACTAGTCCGTAAACCTTTAAATGGCTTTCCAGATAATTTTTCAATCAAGGGTAAAATATAGATATAAAAACAAGTTAAACAGGCAGCTGGGTTTCCGGGTAGTCCAAAAATGGCAACTTGGCCCTTTTTTCCAAAAAACAATGGTTTCCCTGGCTTTTGTTTTACTTTATAAAACAGTGATTCCACACTATTTATATTAAGCGCTTCACTCACATAGTCATAGTCGCCTACAGAAATACCGCCTGAAAAAACAATCAAATCAAAAGTTTTCAAGGATGATTTTAAAATTTGAACGGTACTTGCCAAATTATCTTTTATATGAAATGTTGTTATTCTATGATAGTTTTTTTTACTGAAAGCAGCTTTGAGCATGCTAACATTACTTTCGTAAATCTGTCCATATTTTAGAGGATTACCCGCTTCAATTAGTTCGTTACCTGTTGCAATAATTGCTATGCGTGGTTGTTGATAAACAACTACATTCAAAATTCCAAGGCTCGCTAAAAAACCAACACTTCCTTCGTTTAAAACATGGCCGACTTTTAAAGCTTCATCATTCAAATTTATCTGCTCTCCAGCAGGACGAATATTTGCATTAATTGGGGGAAACTTGGAAAAACTAACCTCCTTTTCAATTGTGTTTGCATCTTCTTGTCGGACCACCATGTTAGCAGATGAAGGAACTGCTGCTCCAGTAAAAATTCTGACTGCCTCCCCTGCTTTTAATTCATATACTGTATCAACACCAGCAGCAACTTCACCAATCAAACAGTATTTACGCTTATTTTCATCATAATTGATTGCGTAACCGTCCATAGCCGATTGTGGAAAGGGTGGCATTTGAATGGGCGAATAAATTGTTTGAGCTAAGACAAAACCAATTGCATTTTTTAAAGGTATTTCTATCTTTTCACTCGATTCAAAATCAGTTTTTTCAACAATAGATATGGCTTCTTCAACAGTAATCATATTAGCCTCCAATTGATGTCATATTTCTATTGGCTTCAAATAATTTTTTATTTTCATTATTAAATGCACCAATACCCGCTCGTGCAGCATATTTATTTTTTACACTTTGATGAATCAAAGGAATAATATCTTCTTGATTTCTGAATGAAGTTAATAAATCAGTCTCTTGTGCTGAAAATAAACAGTTCTTTAATTTTCCATCAGCCGTTAATCGCAATCTATTACAAGAATCACAAAATGGATTGGTCACAGCGCTTATAATACCAAATGAACCTTGATAGTTTTTTATACTAAAATTTTTAGCCGTATCGTTTAACAAAGGTGTAATTTGAATCATGTTTTGTGGTTGATAATGCGCTTGAATTTTATCCATGATAAAATCGTAGGAAACAACTTTTGAAGTGTCCCATTCGTTCCCATCAAATGGCATAAATTCAATAAACCTGATTGAAAGATTTGATTTTTTTGACAATTCAATAAACGGAATGATTTCATCTTCGTTAATCCCTTTCATGAGTACAACGTTCAATTTTACATTGAAATCATTTTGAATCAATAATTGAATATTATCCGTTACTTTTTTAAAGTAATTTCTTTTGGTAATATCATTAAATTTTGTCTCAACTAAGGAATCAATACTTACATTGATATCACGCAGACCAACCTTTTTAAAAACAGGTAAATATTTATCAACTAAAATTCCATTTGTAGTCAAATGAAGTTTCACTTTTAACTGCCCAAGCTGTGTTATAATATTTTCAAAGTCCTTTTTAATTAATGGTTCTCCTCCAGTAATTCTTATTTTATCTACCCCTTGTGAAACAAATATTTTCGCAATTGCGATTATTTCTTCCGTAGTCATAAATTCTGGCTTAGGACGAAGTTCTATTCCATTTTCAGGCATACAATAAAAACAGCGAAGGTTACATCTTTCAGTTAAAGATATTCGCAAATAATTATGGATTCTATTGAAATTATCAATCATAAAAAAGTATTTATATTGATTGAATTTTATTCTAAGTCAGTCGAACTATTTCCTTTGGTTGACCCAAATTTGATTGCAAAAAATAATTCATGTGACCCCGAATTATACCCTTTTAAAAGGGTTGTTGTAAAATCATAGGCATAGCCAAAACTCAAATTATTTTTATGGTTATAACCAATCATAGTTGTCAATGCATCTTGTGTCCGGTATCCTATCCCCAACCATACAGCATTTTTATACATGGCTTTTAGGCCAATATCTAATTTTAATGGTGCTGGAAATCCAAATTTTAACAAAGCTGTAGGTTCCAATTCTATATCGCTGCCGATTTTAAAAATGTAACCTGCATTGATATAAATATGGTCTTCTAAATAACTATCAGTACTCAGACCGAGGGATTTAAACTTTAAATTATTGTGCAATAATTGTGGAGAAGCTACACCAACATACCAATCTTCGTGGTACAAATACAATCCAAATTTTGCATCTGGACTAAAAGATTTAATCAATCCACTAGAGAAAAATGGATCATTTTCATCCAACACATATATTTTATCAGCATCAACTATCCATTGATTAAAACCAAAAGATAACCCCATGGAAAGATTAATTTTTTGATTTAGTTTCAAGTGATAAGCATAAGATGCTTGAAACCCTAATCGCCGTGTTGGTCCAACAATATCATTGTAGATTAATCCACCAATGCCCATTTTTTCATTTTTAAATGGTCCTTGCGCAGTAAATGTAACTGTTCTGGGCGCATCTGTTAGGCCCACCCATTGGTATCTGGTATTCATCACTGATTCCCAATTATCAGTCACCCCTGCATAAGCAGGATTAAATGCATATTGGTTGAACATGTATTGGGTTTGTTGCGGAAGCTGTTGTCCGAACAAAACCGAATAGGTACAAAATGATAATATGATTAAAATTATTCTCATTATCGCATAATGGTTACTGGTCCTGTTAATGGGTCAGGATAAAATTTATTGTTTAATTCAATGACATAATAATAAGTACCTACAGGTAATGGCTTTCCTTTATATTGACCATCCCAAGGAATTTTATATCCATCAGAATCACTAAATAATAATTCCCCCCAACGATTATAAACCCAAACTTCTAAATTAGGAAAATCATCCACAAAATTAATATTCCAAACATCATTTTTACCATCATTATTTGGTGATAAACCATTTGGCACTTTTAATTCAGGTATCACTTCAACGTATACACTATCAATTTTTGAACAACCATTTGAATCCAATACTTCTACATAATACCAAGTATCTATTTTTGGTTTGATTACAGTAGGATTCGTGATGGTAGTATCATTCAAATAAATGGCCGGAGACCAAACAAATGAAATGCCATTGGCAGCTGTTGGATCACCTCCGATTCCAATAGAGCCAATTGCTTGAATTTCAACATCAGGTCCTGCATCCACAATTAAATCAGCATATGTGGTTACGCGAATGGTATCATAATCATCACATCCATTAAATGATGCATAAAGTACATAAAAAGCATCTCCAGATTCCAATTGTGTTTGAAATAACTCATTCGTATCTGAAAGCACATTCGAAGTTATATCGAACCAAGTGTAATTTACATCTGATTGATTGGCCGTACCTATCAATAATAAATCTGAGCCATAACAAAGTGAAGTATCTAATCCAGCAAATGCTTTCACAATCACAGTAGTATCAATTTCTACTGAATCTAGCACTGTACAATCATTTTGATCTATTACAGTCAAATAATAGTTTCCAGGTAAGACATTTAATAAATCTTCATCATTAAAGATTTCATTCGTTTGAGAAACCCATTCGATTGTATAAATTGGTGAACCACCTGAAATTGTTATGTCAACCGCTCCATCTAAAGACTCTTTACAATAAGCATCTACAATATTATCAATAGTAACCATTAGCGGATCGGGTTCAATAATGGAATCAATTAGTGTTACGATACATCCGTTTTGATCGGTTATTGTTAGTTCATAGTTACCAATACATAAACTGCTCGCCAAGGAAGTATTCTGTGTATTTGGATCATTCCATAAGAAATTATACGGTGCTACGCCTCCGAGCACTATTACATCAATACTACCATTACACTCCCCATTACAACCTACATTATTGACAATTGGTGAATTTAAAATAATACTGTCTGGTTCATCAATTAATTCACTTGCATATACTATACAACCATTAAAATCAGTTACTTCTAAAGTATATTCTCCTGCGCATAAATTCGAAATATCAGGTGAATTTCCAGGATTAATACTCGTCCCATTACCGGTGTACCATTGATAAATATAGCCTGGTGTTCCACCTGTAACTGTTGATTGTATGACGCCATTACAAACTGCATTACAAACTAAGTCTGTTTTACTTAATTCAATAATTGGTGCGGTTACATTACTCAATTCTATTGTAAACTCCTTACTACAGCCGGTCCCATTATTGTCAGTAACTATTACAGAATATATACCAGCACCAATATTGTCAATCAATGGGGTTGTTTGTGTTGTATTCCATAAATAGGTATGTGGCAAAATACCTCCTTCAGATACAATGGAAATTTCACCATTTGTTAGTCCACATGATGGAAGTATAAGTGTTTCTGATATGACTATTTCATTTGGATTATTTAACTCCACGACCAAAGGAAATAAACATCCATTAGAATCAACTACTTCAATAAAGTATGTTCCTTCACATAAATTTTGTTTACTTAATCCATTAGAATTATCATGAAGCCAAGTCACAGTAAAAGGGGCTGTACCTGTTAATATATTCACTGTTATTTCACCATCACAAGCATCTGTACATGTAATAGGTGTGACAGTTGCACTAGCCGTTACATCATCAGAATTACCTAATGCATATTGTGTAGCCGCTTCACATCCATTACCATCAGTAAGATTTAATTCATAAATTCCTGCACACAAGTTTTGTTGGGAATTCGTTGTATTTCCATTATTCCATAAGTAATTATAGTTTCCATCCCCTCCTGTAACAGCAATACTCAACTCACCATCACATGCTCCACAGGTAGGATCAATAATTGTTGCTGTATATTGCAATTCAGCTGGATTTGTTAAAACTGTGTCGTAATAAGAAATACAACCTAAGTTATCGGTAATTGTTAATTGATAAGCACCTGCCGTTAAATTATTTGGGTCTTCAACAGTTAATCCACCTGGATTCCACAAGAAATTTAAAGGTAAATTATTTCCAACTACTGTGATTTGAATGCTACCATCATCATCATTAAAACAAGAAGGGTTATTTACAGCATCAAAAACTAAAGTAGTACTTGGGTTATCGATAATAGTTACTTCAATAGTATCTAAACATGCATTTGCATCACTTACTGCAACAAAATAAGTGCCTGCTAAAACATTCATTAATGTTGCATTTGTTTCTCCAGGTAAAGGAGCTTGAGCATTGTCAAGCCATTGATAATTATAAGTAGGTAAACCTCCTGTAGCAGTAGCTGTAGCACTTCCTGATGCCACGTTACACTCAGCATTATTTGTTACAGCAGTGGTACTTAGCTGAGATGGACTCTCAATACTAAAGTTTTGAATTCCAGTAGTACAACCATTTTGGTCTACTACTTCTACTGTGTAGCCACCAACACATAAGTTTGCCACATTATCGGTATTTCCAATATTTGAACCATTTTGATCTAGCCAAGTGTATATATAATTTTGAATACCTCCGCTTACAGTTATACTAGCTGTTCCTGAGCAGTCTCCAAAACAATCAATTATGGTTGAACTAGTGGTAAATTGTAGTTCTGCCGGTTCAGAAATGTTCGCAAACGAAGAAGTGACAGTACAATTATTATCATCTGTTACGGTAGCATAATAATCACCTGCGCATAAATTATTCGCAGTCGTTGTTGTTTGACCAATCAAGTTGTTAGCAGGTGAAGCATACCAATTACTGATATATGGGCCTACGCCTCCGGCAGGAACAATTGTTGCTGTTCCATCACAGTTTCCAAAGCAATTAATATCTGTATCTGAAATAGAAACTGTAATTGCAGTTGGTTCCGAGATCGTAATTGGCGTGCTTAGACTTTCTGTACAACCGTTAATATCTGTTACGTCTAAAGTATAATCTCCCGGACACAAATCAAATAAATTAGGAGTTGTTCCTCCTGGCATTGGGTTTCCATTCAAATACCATTGATAAGTATAGTTTCCAAAACCACCTGTCACATTAGTCGAAATATTACCGTCACAAACACCATTACAGGTTGCGTCATTAGAGCTAGTTGTTATCACTATTGGCAAAGTATCATTAATTGTATAAGTTTCATTTACTGCACAATTTATATCGTCTGTTACTGTAACGGTATAAGAACCTGGTCCAATATTTAAAGCTGAATTAGTATTTGCGCCATTAGGAGGAACGGGGGACCAAACATAAGTATAACCTGAACCTGAAGAACCAGATGGTGTTACAATAATACTCGCATCATTAGCAGCTGCACAAGAAATTTCAGAAATCACTGCATCTAAGATTAGTTCTGTTGGTGATATCACTGTAAAAGTATCTGCTGAAATACATCCTGCACCATTTGTTAATTGAACAAGATATTCACCTGGACAAAGATTAGCAATGCTGGTACCAGTGCCTGCCAATATTGTTCCTGTTGCCGATTCAATCCATTGCTGCGTACAAGTTGGTACAGTACAAGTTGGTACAATTATAGCTGTTCCATCACAATCATCAAAACATGATGCATCTGTATGACTTAAAGTAAAGTCGTCACCTTCTACATCTTCAATTACAAATGATTTAGTAATTGTACAACCATTTAAATCAGTAACTGTTACACTAATAAAACCAGCACATAAACCACTTACATGATTCGTTCCTTGACCCGTTACTCCAGCTTGACTCCAAACATAAGTATAGCCAGGACTTCCACCAGTAACATTAATAGTTGCACTACCATTACATTGATTACATTCTGTAACATTAGTGAAAGAAGATTGTATACTTAGTGGAGAAGCAGGTGATCCAATGGTAAAATTCTGTGTAACTGTACAGCCTAAGTCATCTAAGACATTCACTGTAATAGGTCCTGCACATAAATTACTCACTGCTAATCCGGTTAATCCACCAGTCCAATTTGCACTATAAGGTGCTGTTCCACCTGAAGGACTAATGGTGATTGCACCAGTACAATCATTAAAACAATCTACATCCGTTTGTACTTGATTTAGTGCCATAGGAGCAGGTTCTTGAATCATTACGGTTAGTGTAGTATCACAATTCGATTGATCGGTAATTAATACCTGATAAGTCCCTGCACATAAATTAATGGCAGTCGCAGCGGATTGGTTTATTGGATCATTCCATTGATAATTATAAGGTGCTGTATTACCAGAAAGCACAGTCACTTGCGCAGATGCATCACAAACACCAAAGCAAGAAGCATCAGTAGTTGTTACCGCCACAGTCCAAGGATTATCAGGCGAAGTTAAATCAATTGGTCCGAAAGTAGCTGTACATCCATTATCGTCGGTTACCACAACAAAATATAATCCCCTACATAAGTTTCTAATAGTATCATTTACTTGACCGAGTAAATTATTACCCAATCCATCTTGCCATTGATAAAAATAATTACCTGTTCCCCCATTTGCTGTTACGTAAGCCAAACCATTACAATCACCAAAACATGACACATTTGTATTGCCAGTAATTCCTGTAATTTGCAATTGATCTCCTACAGTGATACAATTAGAACTTTCGATACAACCATTCCCATCTGTAACAACCACAAAATAATCTCCAGCTGCTAAATTGTTCACCGATTGTGTATTTCCAACACTTGTACCCGTTGCACATGAAAACCATTCATAATTAATAATAGGTGTGCCACCACTTACAAATACATTTACTGTCCCATCAGTTTGTCCCGCACAAGAAATTGCTGTTGCATTAGTACTGGTGATAATTAAATCATTTGGTTCTTGAATTTCTGTTGATAAATCAATGAAACAACCATTAATATCTTCCACATGTGCAGTCCATATTCCTGCGCTTAATCCTTGAGCATTCGGTGTATTTTGTCCACCTCCTGGCACTGGACTCCAAGTATAGAATAAAGCGCCTTGACCACCACTTGCTAGGACTGTTGCGGTTCCGGTATTTGCACCATTACATAAAATATCAGTACTCGAAATTGTACCGGATATTTGAGCTGGTTCATTCACTATTATCGAATCAATTTTTGTACACCCAAGTCCATTTGTTAATTGTAAATAATAAATTCCAGCAGGCAATCCTGTCAACACATTATTATTTCCAAATGATTGTCCTCCTTCATTAAACCATTCAATTGTACAATTCGGTTCAATACAAGTATAGGTTACACTTACACCACCATCAACTAGACCAAAACAAGACACGTCAGTTGAATCCAAATTTAATATTTCTTGTGCTCCACTTTCTAAAGGGATTGTCAATGAATCGCTACAGCCATTTATATCTGAAACGATTACCTGATAAATACCACCACTTAATTGACTGACTGAAGTTGTACCTTGACCTGTTATCGGTGCAGGGTTCCAATCATAAATTAAGGTACCCCCACCCCCGCTTGCATTAATTGAAATTGAACCATCATTTAATCCACAAGTGGCATTGACAATTGAATTTGCCGTCACAATGATTTCTGCATATTCAACAATTTCCAAAGTGTCTGAAATCACTATACATCCAGCTGCATCTGTTATTTCGGCATAGTAACTGCCTGGACATAAATTACCTAAAATAGCTCCGTTTCCTATACTAATATTATTGTTGACATTAAACCAATTAAAATCATAAGGTGCACCACCTCCACTTGCAGAAATTGCTAATTCACCATCACATGAACCAAAACAAGCAGTATCATTTATGGTAGTGTTGTACAAAATTTCTGAAGGCTCAGTAATCATTACTGTTACAATACTATCACAGTTATTAGCATCAGTAATTGTTGCCTGATAAGTCCCCGCACATAATCCAACAGCATTGGGTCCAGTTTGATTATTGGGATCATTCCATTGGATGGTATAATTTGGAGTTCCTCCAGTCAACATATCAATGGTAGCTGAACCATCACAACCACCAAAACACATTACTGGATTCACAATGGTGTTAAAATTAAAACCGACCGGCTCATCAATAATAATATCATCTGTTTTTACACAAGCATTTGCATCTGTTATTTGCACTTGGTAAGTTCCCGGACACAAATTTGTAGCAATTACTGAAGTTTGATTATTTGGGTCATTCCATAAAATAGTATATAAAGGTGTACCTCCAGAAATTGTTACATCAGCTGACCCATTACAATCGCCAGCACAAAAAGAGTTAGCGATCAAAGTTGCATCCACCGATAAAGAGTCGGGTTGTGTAATATTGAATGTCATTGTGGTATCACAATTACCATCAGAAATAACTAATTGATAAGGACCCGCACTTAGGTTTGTTACATTTGGTGTACCTGCACCCGTTAGTCCTGGCGGTAGCCAATTGTATGTGTATACTCCAGATCCACCAGCATTCACAGTCACAGATATACTACCAGAATTATCTTCATAACAATTGAGGTGATTTTCAATTACAGTAATGTCATATTGATCTGGTTCGAGCAATGTGATGGTGTCTTGCACTACACAACCATTATCATCTTCCAAAATCATTGTATAAAAACCGCCACATAAATTATCGTACTGTGCGTTTGCATTTCCTTGCCCAGAAGTTGGAGCAGGTGACCAAGTAAAAGGTGCAACTCCATTGATTGCCGTTGCGGCTATACTTCCATCACAAAGTCCAACACATGTTGGGCTCGTGCCAACTAGCGTAATACCCAATGGCAATACATCAAGTACTTCAACAGTATCAGCATCTGTAATACATCCAGTAGCATCAGTGATAATAATTTCATATAATCCAGGACACAAGCCACTAATTGAGTCAGATGATCCAACAATAGAGTTACTTGCTATATCTCGCCAAGCATATCCATAAGGATTCGTTCCACCAGATACCGACACACTAATTGCGCCATCACAAATTCCAAAACATGAAATTGAATAAGCCTGGGCATTTAATATTATTGGGGTTGGCTCTACAATAACAACATTTGCACTCGAATCAATACAGCCATTTGCATCAATCACTCTTAAATAATAAGTGCCAGCACATAAGTTTGTTGCGATAGAATCGACACTAACTATTGCATTGCTATTAAAATCTACCCATTCAAAATTATAGCCTGGGCTACCCCCTGATGGAAGTGCAGAAATTTGTCCGTCGCATACCCCATTACATGTCACTTGAATAACATCAACAGTACTTACAATTAAATCTATTGGGCTTGTAATTGTAAAATTAAGGACAGTGTCACAATTCAATCCATCTGCAATGATTACTGAATAATCTCCAGCTACTAAATCTGTTATTG
>CBDUKB010000022.1:0-22663 GCA_965367695.1 uncultured Putridiphycobacter sp. | reverse complement strand
TTAAAGCCTCATTAGTTAATCTAATGAGGCTTTTTTTGTGCGTAAAATTTAGCATTTAAATCTTATTCTTAATCAGAATGAGTATTTTTGTTGCTTAAATATATTCAAGTGAAAAGAGGTGAAATAATTGAAGTTGATATTACAGGTTATGCATTTGGAGGAAAAGGATTTTCTAAAATTGAAAATGAAAATGGTCCGTACATTATATTTGTTGATAATACCATACCTGGTCAAAAAGTTACTGCAAAAATTGCTAAGAAAAGAAAGAAGCATGCTGAATGTAAATTATTAGAAGTATTAATACCTTCAAAAGAAGAAGTAAAATTAGCGTATCAACCAATTTCAGGCGCCCCTTATATAAATCTACCAATTGAAAAGCAACAAGCTTACAAAAAAGAAGCGACAATTGATATTTATCGAAAACTAGGTGGTTTTCAAAATAATACTGAATTATTTGATGAGTTTATTGAATCTCCTGAAATTTTTGATTACAGAAATAAAATGGAATATTCTTTCTCAACAATCAGAAAAGATCTTGAAACAGGAGAAGAATTAGATGATCAATTTGCATTGGGATTTAAAACTAGAGGTACCTGGTGGAAAGTTGAAAACCTAGACAGTCCTGATGGATTATTTGATGCTGACTTTGAGAAAAAATTAAAGGAAATTCGTTTTTATTTAGCGGATACTCTATTACCTGCTTGGCATCCGCCACAAAAAAATGGATTTTTCAGGCATTTAGTCGTCAGAAAATCTTTTCAATCAAATCAGTTACTTATTAACCTAGTTACTTCTTCTCAGGGTATTCAATCCTTCGACAGAGACGCTTTTAAGGAGTTTATGATTAATCTGGTAGGAGATCGTCTGGCAGGATTGCAACATACCATAAATGATGATGTTGCCGATCGTTCAAAAATTGAAAATGGGAATAATGAATTACTCTATGGTTCACCTACTATTTTAGAAAAGTTAAAAGGCTTACTTTTTGAAATAAGTATGGAAAGTTTTTTCCAGACGAATCCGAAAAGTGCTGAAAAATTATATTCGAAAGCGATAAATTACGCACAAGCAAATTTTGATTTGAACGGAAAGGTTATTATGGATTTGTTTTGTGGAACTGGTACCATTGGCCAAATTGTTGCTAACGAGTTAGAAAATGTTAAAGTAGTTGGGGTAGATATTGTTGGAGAAGCGATTGAAGATGCTAAAAGAAATGCTAAAAGAAACAAGGTTGAAAATGTGAAGTTTTATGCTTCAGATGTTGGAAAATTTTTAAAGGAGTATCCCGATTATAACAATAAGATTCATACAATATTTCTTGATCCGCCAAGGGCAGGTATTGCTCCCAAGACATTAAAAATGGTCATGGAATTAAATGCAGTTCAAATAGTTTATATTAGTTGCAATCCAGCTACACAAGCAAGAGATGCAAAAGAGCTCGTAGCATATGGATATACTTTTAAAAGTTTTAGTTTGGTGGACCAGTTTCCGCATACCTCACATATTGAAGCAGTCGCTTTATTCATAAAAGAATGAAAACATTAATCAGTAAAAAATATGCTTTAACAGGACATTCAGGAGCTATTTATGATTTAGCATTCAATGCAAATAAAAATCTATTATATTCAGGTAGTTTTGATAACCAGGTAATAGCATGGGATATTGACAATCCTGAGATTGCTCATTTAATTGCAAAAATTCAATCGAAACCGATTACAATTGTTTATTTATCAAAAAGAAATTGGCTATTGATTGGACAAGCAAATGGAAATATTTCAATTTTAGATTTACAGCTTAACAAGGAGGTGAAAATTCTTCAATTCCATAAAGGAATGGTCTATGCGTTAAATGCCAATGAGGACGAAAGTATACTTTATAGTGGTGCTGAAGATGGATTTGTAATTGCATGGGATTTGGAAAGCTTGGAATTAATAGTATCAAACAATTTATATTCATTAAAAGTTAGGGCAATAGCAATTATTGAAAATGATTTATATGTTGGGTGTGGAACAGGTAGTTTGTTGATTTTAAATAGTACAGGTTTAAATATAAAAAGAGAAGTTAAAGAATTGCATTTAGAAAATTATTCAATTTACACGTTATTATATTTAAAGGAAGAATCAATAATACTCAGTGGTTCGAGAGATGGACATATAGGAGTTTTAGACTTGAAATCTTTAGCTGTAGTGGCGCGCATTCCAGCGCATAATTTTGCAATATATGATTTTAAAATTTCTCCAGATGGCATTTATATTGCTTCGGCAAGTCGTGATAAATCCATAAAAATTTGGAGAAAAAACGATTTAAAGTTTCAGAAAAAAATAGATTTAAAAAATTCACAAGGGCATAAAGCATCTGTAAATGCACTTTTATGGAATGATAAAAATTTAATTTCATGCAGTGATGATAAGCAAATCATTATTTGGGAATTCAATAAATAGTCATTTTTTTTAGAATTAATTAACACAATGTTAATGTGTTGATAATTAATGTTAAATGTTTTTTTATTAATAAAAACGTAACAATATCATGATGATTGACGTTATTACTAGCAACTAAAGTTTATTTAATTTTGTATCTTTGAATAAGTGAGAAATTAAATTACTTTTATTATTTAACAAGTCCCCGCAACCCAATCTTGTCATCATATTATTTGGGTAAACAAAAAATCATAGTAGAGGCTACGTTTTTTTGGCGGGGTGTTAAATAAACCAATTCACTCAGTCTTTAAAAATAATATTGAATCTTGTGTTGTTGTTCGCTCTAATTTGAACGCATATTGGCAAAAAAGTAAAAGTATTTTTATCAATAATCAAACTTTCAATTTGATTCATGTTACAAATTTTATCTGAAGCAAGGAAAGTAGGTCCAAGAAAAGCCATGTCCAGTAGGTTTAAGTATAGCTCATAAAAAGAATCAGGAAGGGCATTAATTTGGTTATTATTAATATAAAGCTCTCTTAGATTGACAAGTGAATCAATGTTTTGAGGAATATCAGTTAAATCGTTATAACCTAGCATTAATTGTTGAAGCAATGTGAGTTTGCAAATTTCATCTGGTAATTGCTTTAATTTATTAAAATTTAGATTTAACACTTCTAATGAATTTAAAAATTGAATTTCTGGCGGTAGCTTTTCAATTTTGTTAGCTTTTAATGATAACCAAGTTAAATCTTTTAATGTGCATAATTCAGGAGGAATTGTTTGAATATCGTTTCGGCTTATGACCAATTTCCTTAACTTTTTCAAGCGCGCGATTTCAGGAGGAATTGATTTAATTTTATTATGATGTAAAATCAACACTTCAAGATCTTCTAAATTGAATATTTCAGATGGAATTTCTGTCAAATTTCTATGACTCAAATTCATTTTTGTAATTTTCTTATTCCTATTTAAAACGGAAAGGCTATTACATTGAATTGAAGAAAACGCCAATAAAATAAAAAAAGGAAATATTTTTAGTGACTTATTTTTGAAGTTCATTAATTGCTGAAATTAACTGTTCATCAATTCCTTCCATCATTTTCTTGTAGGTATTATTAATCTTGATGTCCGGCTGTAATTCTTGGTTTTCGACCAATACCTGATCAGAAATACTTTGCATTCCAACCTGCGGAATTCCAAAGACAGTTTTGTTATCTATTAAGGTTTCCCACCAAACTGCAGTTCCGGTGCCAGGTACAGGCATTCCAATTAATTTTCCAATTCCTAAAGCTTTGTACGTGTATGGAAATAGATGAGCATCAGAGTAATTTCCTTCACTCATTAGTACACAAGAAGGTTTTTGCCATTTAGAAATTGGTTCTCCACCCATATTGGTCTGTCCACGAGGCATGAATTTCATATATAATTTTCCAGATAAAAACGTTGCTAAATCGTCATGCAACCATCCACCACCATTAAATCTTGTATCAATAATTAGAGCATCTTTGGTGTTTAATTCACCTAAAGCTTTATCGTATAATTCACGGAAGCTACTTGAGTTCATTCCTTTAATGTGAACATATCCCAATTTACCATTAGATAGTTTATCCACTATTTCACTTCTTTTTTTAATCCAACGTTCATAAGCTAATTCAGCTTCTTGTCCGGGGTGAATTGGAATAATTATTTCATCCCATTTATCTTTCGTTTTCGGATTTAAAAATGAAATCAATACTTTTTTACCAATTTTTCGATTCAATAAATGGTAATAGTTTTTATTTTTTTCGATTTTCACGCCATCAATTGCTTCAATAATACAACCCGCTTCGATTTTATTAGAGATTGTCATTAATGGACTTTTGTCCATAATTTCTATGATTTTCAATCCATCACCATTATATGATTCATCAAAATAACAGCCTAATGCTGCTGTTTGATCCCCGTTTGGGTTATAATTTCTATACATACCACCAGTGTGAGATGCGTTTAATTCTCCTAATATTTCTGAAAGTAATTCAGCAAAATCATATCCATTATTAATATGAGGTAAGAACTGTGCATAGTTATTTCTTAAAGCATTCCAATCTACGCCATGTAAACTCTTAACGTAAAACTTTTCTCTAACTTGACGCCATGCATGATAAAACATTTCTTTCCGTTCATCCGCATAATTCACATTCGATTCGGCATTAATTTTGACAGGTGTAGGCTTGAATGATTTAGCATCTACTTTCATCAAGTTACCTTTATTGAGTAGATAGATGTTTTTTTCCAATGAATCGAGTATAATAGATGAAGGAGAAGCGCCTAACTTTACTACTATTTTTGTTTCTTTTTCTCGAAAATCGGTTTGCCATAAATCAAAACCTTTTTCAAAATTAGTTAAGTATAGAATTTTGGTTGCTTCATTATCGACATAAAAATCCATCAAATTAGACGAATGTATGGTTAACCTCACTTTTCTATCAAATAAATTTTTAGGCTCGAATATTATTTCTTTTAGTGTGGAATCTTTTTTATTCTCTTCCATCCAAAACTCGTAATCTTCTTTGTTAAGTGTAAATTTTTTAAAGGCTTGTTCATTTAAGAATATTGCTTCCACATCATTTTCTGCTCCCCAGCTACCATGAGATCGATAACCATATTTATCGGTAGAATAATACACCATATTACCATTCATTGCAAATTTTGCATTGTCATTTCCATAACCACTTTTTGTCAAGTTAATAGGTGCCGCGTTACTATTCACATCAATAAGGCCAATGTCAGTTGACCATCTATCATATTCGAAAAATGCAGCTAAAATGTATTTAGAATCAGGTGACCAATGATAATATTGATCACCATCAGAGTAGGAATAATTATATTTACCCGCTAAAATGGTGCGGGACTTTTTATTTTTTATGTTATATACTTTAATGGCAGTTCTGTTTTCAAGAAAGGCTATTTCTTTTCCGTCTGGTGAATAAGCAGGTTGAAAAGTTTCTTGATCATTCGAAATTAAGGGTGTTTCTTTTATCAGACTAGCATTAAAAAAGTACTTTTCTTCTTCCCTGGTTTTTTCTGACTCATAAATATTCCACGAATCATGTCTTTCAGAAGCATAAAGCACTTTTTTTCCATCTGGACTGAAACTTACTGATCTTTCCATGCCAGGCGTATTTGTGATTTGTTTTGTAGAACTGTAGTCTATTGAAGTAACATACACATCACCTCGGTGAATAAAAGCCATTTCTTTATTGTTTGGAGATAGGGCAAAGTCTCCGCTAGCTTTATTTACTTTTATTAAATGAGACGGCAAATTTGCCAAATCTTTGTGAATGCTAATTTCTAATTTTTTACTTTTACCATCAATATGTGTGTACAATTCACCTTGATAAGAAAAGCTTAAAATATCATAGTTTGAACGACTTAAGAAACGGATTGGATGGGTTTTAAATTCGGTAACTTGTGTTTGATATGGGTTCGATATAGTGCCTTTCCAAATATTGAATGTTCCACTTTTTTCAGATAAAAAATAAAAATTTTCGCCTTCACCGTAAACAGGATCACGGTCTTCTCCGTTCCAATTAGTAAGTTGATTGAATGTTTTATTCAACAAATTATAAGTAACTATATCTCTGGTAACTGAAGATTGATGGTGTTTTCGCCATTCATTTTCATAGCCTTTTTTATTCTGAAAAATGATCTCGTCACCTTTTTTATTAAACTTAACTTTTTCGGCTGCAATAGTTAAAAATTGAATTTCTCTTCCTCCTTTTAAATCGACTTGATATACTTCATTTAACCCCCGATAAGGAAATTGAGCAAATTGATAATTATCTAATCGTGCAGCAGTAAAAATTACACTTTGATTGTCAATTGTAAAATCGTTTGGAATATCATTTGAAGAGTGGAAGGTCAATCTTGTTGGTGTATTTCCTTCAATGTCAGTTAAAAAGACATCAAAATTGCCAAATCGATTACTTGCAAATGCAATTTGTTTGCTATCATGTGACCAAATCGGGTTATAATCATATGATTCATGACTTGTAATTTGACGCGCGATTCCTCCACTTGAGCTGACTACAAAAATGTCACCTTGGTAATTAAAGGCAATCCATTCTCCATTTGGAGAAATTGAAGGGTATCTGAGCCATAATGGACTTGCATATAAGGAGGTAGAAATTGAAAAAAAACAAAGAAATATAAAAGCTTTCATAATTTTAATTTGTACTAAATGTACAGAAATTATGATTAAAAATCAGGTGAAAATTATTTAAAGCGCTTAATTTACCTTATAAAAGGATTATTTTTTTAGAAAGTACAGCTTCCCCAGTATTAATTTTTAAGAAATAGGTGCCATTCGGTAAAGAAGGCAATTCAATTTTTATATCAGATTGAAATTCAGTGCTTATTGAAAATACTTTATTCCCAATCACGTTGTATATTTCAAGGTGTTGATTTTTGTCGATATTTAAGTTCGATAAATATAGATGCTGGTTTTGAATTGGGTTTGGATAAATATTTATTTGTGGAATAATTTCCTTAGTGCGTGATAAATTCCATTTATTCAAGGCAGGGTTTCCTCCCCAAATTAATGTCGCCAAATATGGATTATCGATAAAAGGATTTCTGTTCCCTTGATTCTGTTGTATAATTTCATTTCTATGTTCTTCAAAATTATCAGGCGCATCAATCGCATTCCATGTTAATAAAAGATCAACCATATTTAAATCAATATTCACAGGGTTTCCAACGCAGACGTTGCTTGGCTTGCATTGATTTTGGTAACGTAAATACATGTACATGATTATTCTTGCAACATCACCCCTCCATTCATTGCCAGGGAACCAATTGGCACCAACTGCTCCTGAAGGAGTCCCAAGAGTAGCATTTGCAAATTTTTTATTCCCTCTTGAACCATTTCTTTGAACATCTGAGGCTCGTAAATTGTGGGCGTCTGCGCCAGGTCCACTTGTGCCTAAGTCTGGTGTTCCTAAAGATTTGGCATAAGTATGCTCTCTATTCCAGTCTCCTACATTTCCACCATTATCGTATTTGTCTCGATTTAGGTCATTGGTTATATCAGTATCCGTATCATCCCATCCATATATAAGCAGGACATTGTTATTATTACTTGGGTTGATGTCTGCTTCTTGCAATACATTCCACACTTGAGAATAGGTGAGTGTGGTACTGTGGGTGCTAATTATTTTTTGACTTAAGGCTTGTTTTAAGTCCAAACCTGTTAAGTTCAAATTTACATCATCATAATATGACGGTATTACTTGAGCAACAAGTGATAAGGAATAAAAAGCAATAAGAAAGATCAGCGTTTTTTTCATAAAGTTACAGCAATTCAAATTCCTTACCTGCTTTTACTTCACCCATTAATTTTGGTGTTAATGTTTTAAAATCGAACAAATCGTGGTCAAGCATGTGTGTCGGAGAAATGTTCTTCATTGCGGTAAACATAATTTCATTTCTACCCGGATAAGTTTCTTCCCATTTGGACAACATAGCTTTTGTTAATTGCCGTTGCATATTGGGTTGTGAACCACATAGATTACAGGGTATGATTGGATAGTTTCTGATTTCAGCTAATCGAATAATGTCTTTTTCTTTCACATAAGCAAGGGGACGCAATACAACAAATCGACCATCATTGGTTTCATACTTTGGTGGCATGGTTTCAATTTTACCAGCAAAGAATAAATTCAAGAAAAAAGTTTCAATGATATCGTCACGGTGATGCCCTAACATTAATTTGTTACAACCTAAGTTTTGGGCAGCAGTATATAAATTACCTCTTCTCAATCGAGAGCACAAGCTACAAGTGGTTTTTCCTTCAGGTGTTTTTTCTTTTACTATACTATATGTGTCCTCTTCGATAATTTTGAAATCAACACCTACTTTTGATAAGTAATTTGGTAAGACTTCTTCTGGGAATCCAGGTTGTTTTTGATCGAGGTTAACAGCTACTATTTCAAAGTTGAAAACAGATGCTTTTTGTATTTGCATCATTATATCTAGCATTGTATAGCTGTCCTTTCCTCCAGAGAGACAAATCATTAATTTGTCACCATCTTCAATCATATTGTATTCGTTGATGGCATTCCAAACCGTTTTTTTAATTTTACGATTTAGTTTTTCTTCTTCTATTTCCGCTTCCGTTCTCATTTATTGTATCAAAATTCTGGACAAAAGTACTAATAAAAGTGGAGATTACAATCCTAATATTTAACTGAGGAACATGAAGGCAAAGCTGCTGTTAAAAGTGCATTTTAAAAGGTTTCTCTTTTTGCAACACGGTCATATAAGACAATGCTACCAGAAACAGCGACATTTAGAGAAGTTTTACCCGGCAAGCGGATTAAATGATGACAACGTGCCACGATTTTATCGGGTAATCCATTGTCTTCGGCACCTAGCAAATAGGAAGCTCGAGGTGGGTGAGTAAATTGGTTCAACGCGGTTGATTTTTCACCCATTTCAATCCCGACCAATTGGGTGGAATGCGGCATTGAATTATAAAAATGATCAAAATCTTCGTATTTATAAAAAGGTATTTTTGACCATGCTTTGGAAGTGTCAGAGCCTTGATGATTGTATTTTCCGTCGACTATAAAGATGAAACTGGCACCAAGAATATATGCCGTTCTCCATAAAGTACCAATGTTATGGGCCGTTTTTGGTTGATAAATCCCAACTCCAAAAAAGGATTCTTCATTTTTATCCCAATGTTGTTTCATTTGGTAAATATAATGTTTGAAATGCCTTGGAATGAAATATTTATTGATAAAAGTATTAAGTTTACATTTTAAAGTCTTTCGGATGAAAAAAAGCATTTTAATTTTTTTTATATTTCAATATATACTTGTTGCTTATTCTCAAAGCACAACTAGCAGTCCATTAGCTGTTTCTATTAGTTTATATGCTGACAATGCAATTCATCCAGGTTTTAAAGTAGGAGGATATTATGATTTGAATGTAAAGGAAAAATCTAAAGAAAGGAGATTTAATGCTTGTCAGGAAAAAAAAGGAAACAAAATCAAGCAAAAAACTTTTTACGGAAAAATTTCTATGGGCGGATATAGTTTTGCCAATAACCATAATGGTTGGTTTGGAAATATAGGTTTGGGCTATGAGCGTTTACGTAAAAGAACAGGATGGATATTTGGAGAATGCATTGAAGCAGGGTATTTGTTCCGGGATTATAAAATTGAAACCTATACAATGAACAATAATAAAATTGAAATCGTTCCATTTGGCGGTTCCGGTGGTGTTGTTTATAGTTTATCTCCTTATTTAGGAAGAGATTTTAGTATAAAAAGTAATTTACCTATCAAAATCCAAATTAAACCTGTACTTCAATTAATGGCCTACAGTTATTCGTTTGTATTTAATGGCGCAATTGAATTAGAATTTATTTATCACTTTTAATACAATGATAATGACAAAAATAAGTTTGTTTACGGGTGTAATTATTAGTGGAATAATTATGCTTGCTTGCACCAAACAAAAAACAAGGACTTATGAAAGGTTTATGTTTAGAACTGAAGGGGCTGATTTAGCTGTGGAGGTAAATGGAAACATGGCTGGTAAAGTTTTTATTTTGTTGTTACATGGAGGACCAGGAGGAAGTGGAAATGCCTATAATGGTGGGATATATTCTGAGATTTTGGAAGAAAAATACGCCATTGTTTACATGGATCAACGTGGTAATGGGGCTTCTCAAGGTAGTTATGATGCGTCCAACTTAACTTTGGCTCAAAATTCAAAAGACGTCTATGCATTGTCAAAATTTTTGAAATTAAAGTATGGTGATGATATTAGCTTGTTTTTATTAGGACATAGTTGGGGAGGAATTACTTCTTCACATGCCTTGGTAAGTACAAATATTCAAGCAGAATTAAAAGGATGGATTGAAGTAGATGGCGTAAATGATTTTGAGCAAAATAATATTGAAGCCATTCGACTTTTTATGACTATTGGAGCAGCGCAATTGGCGAAAAATAATGAAGTAGAATTTTGGGAAGAAGTCCTTGATAAAGTGAAGGAAATGGATACGTTAAATATTACCTTTGAGGATGAATTATACCTTAATCAAAAAGGGTTTGAAGCACAGAAAAAATTAGAAGAAATAGAAAATCCGGATGATCATTCAACTCCGGGCTATTCTTTTTTTAATGCTCCAGGTAATAGTTTGAGTATTGTGAGTAATAATAGTTTGGTAAATGGAATTTTGAATACTGATTCTAAGGCAAATGCTACCAGTGAATTACTTTACAAAGTAACAATCCCCTCTCAATTCCTTTGGGGGAAGTTTGATTTTGTTGTGCCTCCTGTATTGGGAGTAGACGCCTTCAATAAAGTAAGTACAAGCAACAAAGAATTAATTATTTTTGAGCACTCAGGTCATTCACCCATGAGTAATGAACCTCAAAAATTTGCAAATTCAATCATTAATTTTGTGGAGCTTTACAAATGATTTTTTGCTTCAAATTTTCTGTAAGAAATAAGTAAGTCCTTAGTGGAATTCTCCTTTCTATAAAAGCCACGCTTTTCAGCCATTATTTTAGCCTGTTTAAATATCGGTTGATTGGGAAATTGTTCATCTCTTAAAAAATGAACCAATTTTAACACCCTAAATGCATTGAACCATACGAAGAATCTTTTGGTGAATGATTGTTGATCAGTTGAATTTGACTTAATTTCAAGCAAGTCATCTTCAAAATTATTGGCTTTTAAAAAGCGGATAAAATGTCGATTGTTATGATCGTTATAAAACTCAATTTTATCAAATGTTGTCTGGAAAAGTATCGGAATGCACGCGGTGAAATCTTTTAATATTTGCCAAATCCTGGCATCATAAGTCAGGTAGTTATCCTCTTCTTTGTCCATCCAATCATTGATTGCTTTTCCTGTGCCGAAAGGAACCCTGTCGGAAATGCGAGGAGAAGGGCTTACTGTTGTTGCGTTAATTTCAGTAAAATTACCTAAGGAAATAATTTTATGTAAGAAGTAAAAGTCTTCTCCGGCTTTTCTTTTATTCATGCCTCCTTGTTTTTGATAAGCACTTGAACGAACCGCCATACTGGACCCAACAGTGTGAAAAGCAAAAGGTAATTTGGCGTATTTCAGTCCTTGATTATAATACCGAAGAAAAAGCTCATAATAAATAATGCCTTCATAATTCTTTGAATTAAAATCGTTTCCTTCAATTGGATGTGCAAATTTAATGGCTGCGCCAGGTGATTTGGTGTGTTTGTTGAAATGATTTTCAATAGCTTTGAAATAGTTGACGTCACAGGTTGAGTCTGCGTCAAAACAAACAATTACCCCGTCCTGATTAACTTTATCAAACCTAAAGACCGCTTCATCCATTCCAATTTTTCTAGCTAAACCCACTCCTGCGTGTTTTATAGGTAAGTCGAAAGCCTTGATGACATGAAAATCGACGTTTAATTCAGTTTTATTTTTCCAAGTTTCAATTGCTGTAAGCGTTTGTATGTTTTTTGTTTTAATTTCCTCGGAATGATTTTCAGCATGATTGATAACAATAATTATTTCAACAGTTGAATTTGGCTTTTCGGCTTTATTTAAAGCATTTAAAGAAGTGATAATATCAGGTTCATTAAAGCAAGGAATGACAACTATAATACCTGTGTTACTTAGTGGTGGCGCTTTTAGTTCAGGCTTCTGAAAGCCATATTTTTGCAAGTAAAAATTCATTGGGACGAAGATAACATGAAAAAATAAAAATAACATGTTAATAACTCCCCAAGTGTATTTGTGGAGAGATAGGAGAGGTTTATTATTTTTGTTCGCGTTCAATAAAAAAACATGGCAGAAGAGATTGATGATATTAATGAAAATGAAGAGTTGAATAGTGGTGACATGGATTCAAATTCTGAAGAAGACAGTAATGTCATTCCTTTGTCAGGAATGTACGAAGAATGGTTTTTGGACTATGCTTCATATGTAATTTTAGAAAGAGCAGTACCTGCCTTATTGGATGGTTTTAAACCTGTTCAACGTAGAATCATGCATTCTATGAAAGAATTAGATGATGGAAGGTACAACAAAGTGGCAAACATTATTGGTAACACTATGAAATATCATCCACATGGTGATGCTTCTATTGGTGATGCCATGGTGCAAGTCGGTCAAAAAGAATTGTTGATTGACATGCAAGGGAACTGGGGTAACACTTTGACTGGAGATTCAGCTGCCGCTGCAAGGTATATCGAGGCAAGGTTATCCAAATTTGCCAAGCATGTTGTCTTTAATCCAAAAACCACTACCTGGACGCCTTCTTACGACGGTAGGAATGATGAGCCCGTATTATTACCCGTTAAATTTCCCTTATTGTTGGCCCAAGGAGCAGAAGGAATTGCCGTTGGGATGGCTTGTAAAATAATGCCCCACAATTTTATTGAATTAATTGATGCTTCAATAGATGTATTGAGGGGGAAGAAAACCAATATTTTACCAGATTTTCAAAATGGTGGAATGGCAGATTTTTCTGGATATAACGACGGTTTAAGAGGAGGGAAAGTTAGGGTTAGAGCAAAGATTAGAAAGGAAGATTCTAAAACAATCGTAATTGATGAAATTCCATTTGGCACGAATACTTCAACATTAATTGATTCTATTATAAAAGCCAATGATAAAGGCAAAATAAAAATAAAGAAAATAGAGGATAATACAGCAGCTAAAGTTGAGATATTAATTCATCTAGCAGCTGGTGTTTCACCTGATAAAACCATTGATGCATTATACGCTTTCACGAATTGTGAAATGTCGATCTCTCCCAATACTTCGGTAATTTGGGATGATAAACCACATTTTATTGGCGTCAACGAAATATTAAAAATTTCAACACATCAAACGGTCGACTTGTTGAAGAAAGAATTGGAAATAAGAAAAGCAGAATTATTAGAATTGTGGCATTTTTCCAGTTTAGAAAAGATTTTTATAGAACAAAAAATATACATTGATTTTGACGGTCGAACATATGATGAAGCCATTGAAATCACTCATGAATTGTTAAAACCTCACATCAAGCATTTAGCACGTCCAATCACAGATGAAGATGTTAAAAAACTGCTCGAGTTAAGAATGCGAAGAATTACAAAGCACGACTCAGAAAAAGCAGATAATTACATCAAATCATTAGAAGATGAATTAAAAGAAGTGGAGCATAATTTGGCAAATTTAATTGAGTTTGCAATCGCCTATTTCAAGGACTTGAAAGATAAATTCTCGGAAGGAAAAGAGCGAAAAACTGAAATCAGAACCTTTGATAACATTGCTGCAAGAAAAGTAATTGTTGCTAATAAGAAATTATACGTCAATAAAGAGGAAGGCTTTATTGGCTACAATCTAAAGAAAGATGATTATGTTCAAGACTGTAGTGATATAGATGATATTATTGTATTTTTTGAAACTGGTAAAATGATGGTCACAAAAATTGCTGACAAGAAGTTTGTCGGTAAGGGGATTATTCATACGGCAGTATTTAAAAAGAATGATACCCGAACAATTTATCATTTAATATACCGTGATGGTACCAATGGCCCAACCATGATGAAGCGTTTTAACGTTAAATCAATCACTAGGGATAAGGAATATGATTTAACCAAAGGTAGCAAAGGATCTAAAGTCTATTACTTTTCTTTCCATCCCAATGGAGAACAAGAAGTGGTAACAGTACACTTACGTCCCCGTCCCCATTTAAAGCGTATTAAATTTGAAATTGATTTTGGTAGTTTGTTGATAAAAGGAAGAGGGTCAGCAGGAAATAGAGTGACTAAAGAAATAGTTTCGAAAATAGTCCAAAAGGAAGTTGGGGCTTCTACATTAGCAGCTCGAAAAATTTGGTTTGATCCAACTGTCGCTAGGTTGAATGTTGATAAAAGAGGTACATTTTTAGGTCAATTTAAAGGAGACGACAAAATATTGAGTCTTTATGCCTCAGGTGCTTACCGTTTGACGAATTTTGATATTTCTAATCATTTTGATGACGATTTAATTCATGTGGAAAAGTGGCATCCGGATAGACCACTAAGTGTGGTTTACTTTGATGGGGAAAAAGAATTACATTATGTAAAGCGTTTTGTAATTGAAACCCGTTCAGATAAAAAAGTATCATTTATTTCTGAGCATGAGAATTCTAAATTAGATGTAGTTTCAACTAGTTTTGAACCGCTTATTAAAATAGTTTATAATAAGCGTTTAAAAGAAACCAAAGATTTACCAGATAAGGACGTAAATTTAGCTGAATTCATTGATGTAAAAGGTATGAAGAGTCTGGGTAATCAGTTGACTAAATTAAAAGTGAAAGAAATTGAATTGACGCATGAAATAAATGGCGGACAACCTTGGCCAGAAGATGTAAAAAAGGCAGAGGAAACCGAAAGTGAAGAAGATACTGTTGATGTTGATGATGAAGGGCCAATAGAAATGGAATGGGATTTGACGAATAAAAAGAAGTCAAGTCCGATTAAAGACATCAAAGACGACAGCCAACCAGATTTATTTGCAGAAGAAGAGTAGTGAAGCAATTGGTTGGTTAATTTTATCAAATTTCTAGTTCAATTTATTTTTAAAAGTGTAATTCCTATTGCAATGGATTGTAAGAACAGCTGTGTTATAAATTGATAAATAAAATTGCAAATAACATAAATTAATAAATGGAATGTAGAATAGTGATTATCTTTAGGCCAAAATTAAGACATGTCCAATCCATTATTAGTTCCTTTTAAAACTGTATTTGAAACAGCTCCATTTGAAGAAATTCAACTATCTCATTATTTACCAGCTATTAAAATTGCCATTGAATCAGCTAAACAAGAAGTCGCTGATATTGTCGATAATACAGCAATAGCTAGTTTTGAAAATACCATTGAACCATTGGAAAGAAGTGGGCATTTATTAGGAACTATTACGAGTATATTTTTTAATTTAAATTCTGCGGAAACTTCCCCTGAAATGCAAGCATTGGCCCAAGAAATATCTCCATTAGTCACGGCTTTTTCGACAGAATTGTTGTTGAATGAGCAACTCTTTGAACGTATTGCATTTGTTTCTAAGCAAGATAATTCAACTTTAGATAGGGAATCAGCTTATTTATTGGATAAAACAATGAAAAGTTTTGTTCGAAATGGAGCAAAGCTGAAGGGAACTGATAAGGAACGATTAAAAGAGATTAACAATAAACTTTCTGCCTTAAGTCTTACTTTTAGCGAACATGTGTTAAAAGATACCAATGCTTTTGAAATGTGGATTGAGGACGAAACTGATTTAGCAGGATTACCAGAAGGAGCTATTGAGGCAGCGAAGGCAAGTGCGAAGGAAAAAGGAAAGTCAAATGCTTATTTGTTTACCATTGATTATCCGAGTTATATTCCTTTTATGAAGTATGCAGAAAACAGAAACCTGCGTAAAAAACTTTATGAAGCTTTTGGCACTCGTGGCTTTTTGGACAATGAAAATAACAATGCTGAAATAATAAAAGAAATCACTAGTCTTAGACTTGAAAGAGCAAACCTATTAGGGTATAAAACCCATGCGGCTTTTGTTTTAGAGGAAAGAATGGCTAAAAGTCCAAAAGTTGTGTATGAATTATGGGACGAATTGTTACACTATGCATTGCCCAAAGCGAAAGAGGAATTAGCTGAAGTTGAAAATATAGCAAAGTCCGAAGATTTGTTGGAGAAAATGGAGCGTTGGGATTTTTCTTATTACGCTGAAAAATTGCAAATGCAAAAATTTGCAATCAATGATGAGATCTTAAAACCCTATTTTAAGTTAGAAAATGTAATTGATGGTGCTTTTTTAACTGCTAATAAATTGTTTGGGATTACTTTTAAACCAAGAACTGATATTCAAAAGTACCATACAGATGTTCAAACATTTGAAGTCTTTGATAGTAAAGGTGATTTTTTAGCTGTTTTTTATGCAGATTTTTTTCCAAGGGCCTCAAAAAGAGGTGGTGCCTGGATGACTTCTTTTAAGGGACAAAACAAATATGATGGTAAAAATAATCGGCCTCATGTCGCTATTGTTTGTAATTTTACCAAACCGACAGATTCCAAGCCTTCTTTGTTAACGTTTAATGAGGTAACCACATTGTTTCATGAATTTGGACATGCTTTGCATGGTATGATGGCGAATGGTTATTACGAAAGTCTAAGCGGCACCAATGTCTTTTGGGACTTTGTTGAATTGCCTTCTCAATTAATGGAAAATTGGTGTTATGAAAAAGAGTGTTTAGATTTATTTGCGAAACACTATCAAACAGGTGAAAATATTCCCCTTGAATTGATCCAAAAAATAAAAGATTCAATGAATTTTTTAAGTGCTTATCAAACAGTACGTCAAGTTGGCTTGGGACAATTGGACATGGCCTGGCATGATGTAACTGCAATTCCTTCAGGAACGGTTTTGGAAGTTGAAAAACAATCGGGAGAAAAAACCAAGTTGTTTGATGGAGAAACTGATACCATCACTTCTACAGCCTTTTCACATATATTCGCAGGTGGTTATTCTGCAGGGTATTACAGTTATAAATGGGCGGAAGTGCTTGAAGCTGATGCCTTTGAATATTTTAAAGAAAATGGGATTTTTAATAAAGAAGTGGCCAAAAAATATCAAGAAAACATCTTGATGAAAGGTGGTAGTGCACATCCTATGGAAATTTACAAGGCGTTTAGAGGAAAGGCTCCTGATTCAAAGGCTTTATTGAGAAAAAGTGGCTTAGTTGAGAAGCTAGTTAGTTAATTTTTGTTGTATCAGCAAGTTTAAACTGTTCAATTCTTAATTGAGTCACAGTTAAATATTGAAAGACATTATAGGAGATTAATGTCTACAATAAATTGAAAACTTCAAATCCCTTATTATATTTGCATAAAATCCAGAAACCCCAATTATGCGATTAGGACAGTTAGCGCGAAGATTAGAAAGAAAACCTCAAGAACTGGTTGATTTTCTAGCGAAGGAGCATGAAATTAACATAGATTCGGACTTGAACACAAAAATAGAGGGTGAGGCCCTTAATTTGGTGAAGGAAGCTTTTAAAATAGTAGCTCCAGTTAAAAAAGCTGCTCCAATCGAAGTTTCGGAGCCAGTTGAAGACGAATTATCAGTTGAAGAAATTGGAACCCCAAGTCCAGAAGTTGAAACAATCGCCCCTCAAGAAATTGAAGTTGAAATTGATGAAATACCAATTGTTGAAACGGAAATCACGGAAGTTGAAATTGAGGATTTAGCTGCGGCTGCAGTAGTTGCGGAAATTGATGAAGAAGAAATAAAAGAACCTGAAGTTGAACAGGTGGTCGAAAAAATTGCAAGAGTAGGAGAGGATGGTGAAGAATTACCTGAATTAATTGTGGAAGACGGGGTAATCAAAGCGCCAAAACCTGAATTGGATGGCTTTAAAGTGGTAGGTAAAATTGAATTACCGACCATTAAAAGAAGTGTTGAGTTTTTTGTGACTAATGGTGAAAAAACTGAAGATATTACGGAAATAATTTATGATCGTCGCCAAGCTGAAAAGGAAGCAAATAAAAAGAAGGCTATTGAAAGAAGTAAGAAACAAAAAGCAAAGCAAATAACAAAGCGTCCTAGAAAAACATTGACAGAAGCCGATAGAAAAGCGCATGAAGAGAGAAGAGCAATACGCAAACGAGAAGAGGCTGAGCAATTACGTCAAGAAAAGAAAAAGAAGCATTATTATGAGCATGTTCAAAAAAAGACCTTAAAAACTTCCAAACAAAAGAAGAAAAAAGAAATCGAAAAGGCGGCAAAAAAACAAACTCCAATTAAAAAAGCACCAGCACCTAAAACACTTTGGGGTAAGTTTAAACTTTGGTTGAATACCTAAATAAGTCTTTGATTCTCATAGTGAGTAAGCGGTTTTTTTCTCTATGAGTGTTTTTAGTGTGAATTTAGAAGCATGCTTACTAGAAAGCTGAACCAAGCAGTTGAATGAATGGTTTAAATTGACCTTTATCTAATTGCTAATAAAAGTTTTGAATATTATAACTTTATTACTTTACAATACTTATTTTTTGTTTTGAAATACCATTTTCAGTTTGGAAAGTAATAAGGTAATAGCCACTTTGCCATGATGTTGTATTGATGGTCGTTAATTGTGCTATAGTTTGAATGCTTTCAATTAGTTTACCACTTAAATCGAATACAGAGAAAGTACCTGCTGCTTTTGTTTGTAAATTAAAATAATCATTCGCCGGATTCGGATATATGTTTATTTCATCTACTGAAGTATTTTCTTCCAGTCCCACATCTCCTCCAAAAAAGTTTAAATCATCTAACCATAAGTTGGCGCCCAATTCCTCACTAGAAAAGAAAGTAATTCTCACAGAGTCGGGGGCTTGGCTAGGGTTTAATTGCATATTAAATGGCGTCCAAAATGAGGAGGTAGGTAAAAAACTGAAATCGGTTAAAAAGTTACTGCCATTTAAAAACATTTCCACTAAAATATAAGCAGAATCATTGGCTGGTGATTCAAATTTGTACCTCCCTTTTAATTCAGTAGGTTGTGCAGAAAATGGGATTCCTCCTTGCAAATCACCGAATGCAAAGTTAAATTGTCCATTGGTGACAATAGAGAATAAATCTTGATCGATACTTGCTTGTGTAGTTGATAATTTTAAAGAATAATTACCTTCAAACGCATCTGTTGATTTGGTGACACATTCTGTACCTGAAATCAAATACAAAACCTCGTTAAAAGACCACCAATTATCAGGTAATTCAATAAATTCTTTGATGTGACTTTCAAAACTATGATTAGGAATTGCAGCAGGTGTATTTCCCCCAGTTGAAGAAAAGGAGATGTTGTCAATATCAATCCATGATCCGGGTTGTGGATTGGTAGTTTGAAAAGGATCACTGCTGATAAATCCAATAAAAACAGAATCAGGTGTTAAAACGGCATTGTTTAAGGGAATATTAAAAGCCGTCCAATTTGGATGATTTCCTGAAATTTTATATTCTGTATAGCTAAATACATTTCCATTGCTTTGAAGTTGGACAATAATCATAGCTGAATCGCCAACAACGTGATTGTTTTTATAAAAACCATTAAGGGCATCAATATTATCATTGTATGGGAATCCAATAAAATCATCTGAAGCATTGGCAGCTACCATAAAGCCAAATAAAGTATCGGTATAACCATCTCCTTGGTATACTACTGTCTCTAAATGCATAGCCAACGCGCCATCTTGGGCATTACCAATACTAACTGCATTGTCAATGTACACGCCAAATTGGGCGTATTGAACTGTGGAGGTCTGCCAAAATTCTAAAGAGTCTTTAACTTCTGTATTGGTCCAAGTTTCAAATCCATTATTTGGAATGGTCGATTGAGTGAATGCCCAATTCGCCAAATATAACATGAGGCATAAAAAGTTTAATTTAATCATAGCATAATGCTTTCAATTGGCCTCCTTATTTTATAGTTGAAGCCAATGTACCATGAATCAATTTACAACTTTTTCATTAAAACTTCATACAAAGCCACCATATTTTTGATATCACGTTTGTGAACCTTTTCGTCTGGTGAATGCACATAATCTTCAGCTGCACCAATAAAACACCAGTCAAAAGGAAGGTGGGAGTTTTGTAAGGCGGTACCATCACTTCCTCCAGCACTTTCTACTTCTAATTGAAATTGAATGTTACTTTCTTTGGCAATATGAATGATTTGATCTAAAAATACTTTTCTTGGAATTCCTTTATCTCGCATGGAGATTGCGACGCCGTTTCCGTGTGTAACACCAGGAGTTATCCAAGTAATATCAGCGATTAATGCTTGATGAATATCGTAATTATCGTTTAAATATTTTCCTAAAAATCCAACAGCTCCACCGCCAGTTTCTTCGTAGGTTGAGAAAGCAATGGCGCCATTTTCTAAAGTTTTGGCAACCTCTAATGCAGCCCATACCCCTAATCTATTATCCAAGTAAGGTGATTGTATAAAATCTTCACTTTCTCTAAAATTAGGCTTAAAAGATAATACGGTTCCTCTTTCAATTTTTCGTTCAAAAACGGCTTTATAATTTACTGATCCATTTTCATTTTCAATAATCATTAATTCAGTTTCAATTTCACCTTTGGAATCTTTTCCTATCAATTGCATACCGTCAATAGCTCGAGGACCACCAATTTTAATTAATTCATTTTCATATCCAATCATGTAGCCGATTGTATCGATATGTGCAAAAATGGCGGTAGTCGGCTGTGCTCCAAATACCAGTAATAAGGTATCTTGAAATCCCTTTCCGTGAATTATTTTTGGTTGGACTTTCCAAGATTGTTTATTTTCTTCAACGTAATTGAGAATAAATTCTTTGATACGACTTTCGTCTCCACTTGCACCTTGAACCGCTATTAATTTTTCTAAAAATGCTGTATTCATTTTAATCCTAGTTTATTTTGTAGGTCACACTATTTAAAAGTTCGACCTCATTTATCATATTTTTGGCAAACGATTTTCGAATGCTAAAGTTTAATTTTCCTTTTGCTCCAACAAAACCTTGTTCAAAGTCATTTATTTTGTACTTATTTAATAAATTCATGATGGTTCCCATATGGTCATAATCAAAAATTAATTCCATGGGCTTAGTATCATAAATTGTTTTTGTTTTTGCCTGGTCCAATGCTTCCTTTGCAGCTGTTTTATAAGCATTCATCAAGCCTCCAACACCCAAATTTGTTCCTCCGTAATAACGCACTACAACTACTAGTGTGTTAGAAACTTCATAAGAAATAATTTGTCCAAAAATTGGTTTTCCTGCTGAATTATTAGGTTCTCCATCATCCGAATAACGATCAGTAAAAGGTTCATTAAATCCAAAACGCCATGCATAACAAACGTGACAAGCATTTGGATGTTCTTTTCTATATTGGTCCAGTATTTTTTTTGCATGAGTCTCTTCTTCACAATTCATAGCGTATGCTAAAAACTTAGATCCCTTCTCTTTATAAAATCCTTCTGTAATTCCAATAATGGTCTTACATAAATCATTTTTTTTCATGCGTTTGCAAAGATAAATAACTGTATTTGAATAAAAGAATAAATTTTGAATAAGAAGATGTTAAATTCGACAAATTAATATTAATCATTGTGCAAGCGCAAAATTTAATCGACTTAAATTTTAAAGCTATAATTTTTTATGCATAAATGAATAGTGTTTAAGCTCGCTAATTTAATGGATGAAAGCTGCTATGGATAAATTGCACGGATAATTACTGACTATGTGTCATTCTTTTAAAAGTGGCTCGGTTTTCGAGATGAAGGGTGCATGAGCAAGAAAAAAAACGAAAATGTATCCTTTAAATGGGCAGTAAAGGAATTTATATTACCTAGAAAGGGAATTTTGACTTTTGGATTATTTTTAATTGTAATTAGGAGTTTGTCTGGTCTTATTCTGCCGTACGCAAGTAAAACATTATTAGATGATATCATTCCAAACAAAGACTTTGATGCCTTAACAGTACTATTAGTATTGGTTTGTTCAGCCATATTAATCCAGGCCGTTACCTCTTTTTCATTAACCAGGTTATTAAGTGTTGAAGCACAAAATTTAATTGCTCAATTGCGCGTAAAAGTGCAAAAAAAATTACTGACTTTACCCGTACGTTTTTTTGATAATCAAAAGTCAGGTGCATTGGTTTCGCGAGTGATGACGGATGTTGAAGGTGTTCGTAATTTAGTTGGAACTGGGCTGGTTCAATTAATAGGAGGGAGTATAACTGCCATAGTTGCGCTGTATTTTTTAATTAACATTAATGCCATGATGACATTGTTTGTCTTGTTGCCTGTTTTAATATTTGCGGTAATTGCTTTGAAAGCATTTGGGTTTATTCGTCCCATATTCCGCGATCGTGGAAAAATTAATGCGGAGGTGACAGGAAGATTAACTGAAACTATGAATGGTATTCGGGTGATAAAAGGTTTTAATGCTGAAGTACAAGAAAATGAAATCTTTGAAAAAGGAACTGATCGTTTGTTTCAAAATGTAAAGAAAAGTTTAACAGCTACTGCATTAATGACCAGTTCATCAACTTTTTTATTGGGACTGGCATCTGCAGGTATTATGGGAATCGGCGGATATTATATGATTTATGGCTCTCTGACAGCAGGAGATTTTGTTTCTTTTACCATGTTCCTTGGGTTTATGATTGCACCTATTGTACAAATGAGTAACATAGGAAGCCAATTA